>CAZDPA010000049.1:14052-25053 GCA_964507195.1 uncultured Salinisphaerales bacterium
GCAGTGGTGGTACGGCCATAACGCGGTGGGATTTTTCCTGACCGCCGGATTTCTCGGCATGATGTATTACTTCGTCCCGAAGCAGGCGGGGCGGCCGATCTACTCCTACCGGCTGTCCATCGTCCACTTCTGGGCCTTGATCTCGGTGTACATGTGGGCCGGCCCGCATCATCTGCATTACACGGCGCTGCCCGAATGGGCGCAGTCGCTGGGCGCGGTCTTCTCGCTGATCCTGCTGGCTCCGAGCTGGGGCGGCATGATCAACGGCATGATGACCCTCTCGGGGGCCTGGCATAAGCTGCGCGAAGATCCGATCCTGAAGTTCCTGATCGTCTCGCTGTCCTTCTACGGCATGTGCACGTTCGAAGGGCCGATGATGTCGATCCGCACGGTCAATGCGCTCTCGCACTACACCGACTGGACGATCGGGCATGTCCATTCCGGAGCGCTGGGCTGGGTTGCAATGATCTCGATCGGCTCGATCTACATGCTCGTGCCGAGGCTGTGGGGCCGCGAGAAGATGCACAGCATCCCGGCCATCAATCTGCACTTCTGGCTGTCCACCATCGGCACGGTGGTTTACATCGCCGCAATGTGGATTGCCGGCGTGATGCAAGGCCTGATGTGGCGCGCAGTATCCGATGACGGCTCGCTGACCTACAGCTTCATCGAGTCGCTGCAGGCGACGCAACCTTTCTACTTCGTACGTCTGCTCGGCGGCGTCATCTTCCTGTCGGGCATGTTCGTCATGGCCTGGAACATGTGGCGGACGATTGTCGGCCCGATCCCTGCCACGACGTCGCCCATCACTGCTGGGGTGCCCGCATGAGTCACGATCGGATCGAACGGAACATTGGCTTGATGGGCGTGCTGATCGCGCTGGCGATCAGTGTTGGCGGCATCGTCGAGATTCTGCCTCTGATGCATCAGAGCAGCACGACGCAGCCAAGCCCTGGACTGACCCGGCGAACTCCGCTGGAAGTCGCCGGACGCGATGTCTACCTGCGCGAGGGCTGCTACAACTGCCACTCGCAGATGGTGCGGGCCCTGCATGAGGAAGTCATGCGCTACGGTCCGCCATCGACCGCCGGCGAGTCTGTCTGGGACCATCCGTTTCAATGGGGATCCAAGCGGACCGGGCCGGACCTCGCCCGCGTGGGGGGTCGGTACAGCGATGACTGGCACCGCATGCATCTGCTCGACCCACGCAGCGTGGTTCCGGAATCGAACATGCCGGCATACAGATGGCTGGCAACCACTCCCCTCGATGGCGCCGAAACTGCATCCATGATGCGGGCACTGATGCGTGTCGGAGTGCCTTTCACGGAACAGGACATCGAAAAGGCCCCTGCCGCTGTCGAGGGAAAGACCCAGCTCGACGCAGTAGTCGCCTATCTCCAGGGGCTGCACGTCCCCGGCAACGGGAGCCAGCCATGATTGCAGGCGTCATTACCGCCGCACTGCTCTGCCTGTTCATCGGCATCACCGTGTGGGCATGGTCCAAGAAGAACCGGGCGCGCTTTGAAGAGGCGTCACGCCTCCCGCTTGACGACGATTTCGTTCTCAAAGTCAAAGCGAATCCCAGGAAAGAAGGCTGCTGCTGCAAGGAGCGTGCGTTATGAATGCGTTCTGGGATGTGTTTATCGGATTCATCTCTATCGCATCGATCGGTGCGATTCTGTGGCTGCTGCTCGCGAACATGCGGGGCACGCCGGATCAGAGCACGGGACACGTCTGGGACGACGACCTGCGTGAGATGAACAACCCGATGCCTCGCTGGTGGTTCGGACTGTTCATCCTCACGATCGTGTCTGCCGTCGTGTATCTGCAACTGTATCCCGGCCTCGGAAGCTTCGAAGGCTCGCTGAACTGGTCTCAGGACAAGCAGCTCAAGGAGCGAATGGCCGCAGTCCAGCGGCAGAGGAACGAGACGTTCAAGGCGTTTGAAGGGCAAAGCATGGAGGCGCTGGCTCAAAACGCGGAAGCACAGGCACTGGGCATGAAACTGTTTGCCGCCAACTGCTCCGGATGCCATGGCCAGGACGCCAGCGGTGCGCTGAGCTTTCCCAACCTGCGCGACAAGGACTGGCTCTACGGTGGAGACGCAGAGGCAGTCGTCGCGTCGATCTCGAATGGTCGCCACGGTCAGATGCCCGCGTTTGGCAGTTCGCTGGACAGCGATGCAATCCAGTTGCTTGCCGAAACAGTCCAGCACTGGAAGTCGCCGCGCGCGGATGCCGACCGTCATGCCCAGGGCATCAAGCTGTTCGGCGAAACCTGTGCGGCATGCCACGGCGCGAACGCCGCTGGAAATGCGCAGATTGGCGCCCCCAATCTGACCGACGACGTCTGGCTGTATGGCGGCTCGACCGATCAGGTTCTGGCGACGATCCGGGACGGCCGGAAAGGCAACATGCCGGCACACAGGGACCTTCTCGCGAGCGAGGAGATTCGCCTGATCGCGTCCTACGTGATCAGCCTGGGGAGCGCGCCATGAACCGGGTCGACTCCGGATATCTGAGCCCATCCGCAAAAGCACTGCTGGACAGACGGCTGCAGCTCCGGCTCCTCGCTGTCGTTGCATGGACCGGCTTTCTGGGGGCAGGGCCTATCCTCCTTGTCTGGCTGGGAGCCCTTCCAACGACGCTGGACACTGATCTGGGGCGAGTCTCACTGGCGTTTCTCAGCGCCTGGCTGTGTGCGGTCATTCCTGCCGGCATGGCAACGGTTCTGGTTTCACCGTTGTTCAAACAGCAATGATTGTCGAGAAGCCAGTGGTGATGTATGCGGCGGCAGATCGCGTGCAGCCACGCCTTGCGCACGGCAGGTATGCGCGGTTGCGCGTCGTTGCCATGCTGGTCCTGCTCGGCGCCTTCTACGGCCTGCCCTGGATAGAGCTGAACGGTGTACCGCTGATCTGGTTCGATCTGCCGCATCGGCAGTTTCATATCGCCGGCCTGCTTCTGGTCCCGCAGGATCTGATCTACCTGACCGGGCTGCTGGTGGTCGCCGCGCTCACGCTGTTTTTCTTTACAACCATCGCCGGGCGCCTTTGGTGCGGCTATGCCTGTCCGCAAACCGTGTGGACCGAAGCCTTTCTGTGGATTGAACATCTCCTGGAAGGCGATCGGCACAAGCGCCTTGCGCTTGATCGGTCCGCATGGACTGCGGAGAAAGTGATTCGCCGCTCGGCCAAGCACCTGGCGTGGCTCGTACTGAGTCTGCTGACCGGTCTGAGCTTCGTTGCCTATTTCATTCCGGCCCGCGAGCTGTTCCCGGCGGCGCTGTCGCTGACGCTCGGCGGCTGGGCCCTGTTCTGGGTGCTGTTCTATGGCTTCGCGACCTGGGGAAACGCCGGCTTCATGCGCGAGCAGGTGTGCAAGTACATGTGCCCGTACGCGCGCTTCCAGTCAGCGATGTTCGATCGGGACACCCTCATCGTTTCTTACGATGCAAAGCGCGGAGAGCCGAGAAAGTCCGTTGCCCGCCAGCAGGCGGTGGAACCCGGGGCCTGTGTCGATTGCTCGCTATGCGTGCAGGTGTGCCCGACCGGAATCGATATTCGAAACGGTCTGCAGTACGAATGCATTGCCTGCGCAGCCTGTGTCGATGCGTGCAACTCCGTCATGGATGCCGTGAAGCAGCCCCGCGGCCTGATCCGCTACGGCAGCCTGCGACAGGACGAAGGGCAGAAGCTGCGTCTGATGCGTCCGCGATCCATCGCCTACGGTGTGACCTGGGCGCTGCTGTGCGCGGGTCTGGTCATTGCGCTGTCGATGCGTACGCCGCTGCAGTTCGACGTGATGAGAGACCGGCATGCAATGTACCGGCAACTGTCCGATGGTCGCATCGAGAATCTGTTCAGTGTGCACATCGGCAACCAGGACGGTCATGCGCATGCGTTTGCGCTGAGTGCCACAGCCGGCGACGGCCAAGCGCTGGACATCGCGCCGAGTCGCGTTGATCTGGCTGCCGGAGAGGCGCTCAAGATCGCTGTCAGCGCGCGCAGCGGCACGCTCAGGCCTGGCATCCAGAACATCGAGTTTCGAATTGTCGCGGATGACGATCCTCATCTCAGCGTCGTCCGCGATGTCAGCTTTCATGCGGGACCCCCCAGATCAACCGGAGCATCGCTGCCATGAATGATTCATCACACTCTTCGCTGCCCATGCCCAAGGAACAAGGCGGGCTCATCTACGTACTGCTTGTTGCCGTCCTTCTGGGCTCGGTCTTCCTCGCCGGCGCGGCCACCACGGTCACCGCGCTCAACAGGGGATTCACGCCGATCGAGAACGGGCCACCGTCGCTGCCGGGACACTGAGCCTGCTGTGGTCACCGACTGGACCGTGTTTGATCGGGCGGATCTGCTCGACGCGATCAGCACGCCGCGCAGCGACATGCCGGATGCACGGGAAGTGCAGCTGGCGGTCGATGGCGTGCATTGCGCGAGCTGTGCCGGCCGGATCGAGCACCTGCTGCAGGACGTCGCCAGCCAGGTGCGGGTGAATCTGACCTCGAAGACTGTCGAGTTCGTCTACGCCCCTCACAAGGCAACGCTGTCGTCCATTGCGCGTCTTCTGGATGAAGCCGGCTTTGCTCCTCAAGTCCTGGCGCAGGACACCTCGCAACACGCAAACAAGCTGCGTGAGCGGCATGTCGTGGCGCGCATCGGCATCGCCGCCATTGGCGCAATGCAGGTGATGATGCTGGCGTGGCCCCTGTACTTCGACGCTGACGCGATCGATGCCGGGACCACGGCATTGTTGTCGTGGAGCCAGTGGCTGCTGGCAACGCCGGTCGTTTTCTACAGCGGGTGGCCGTTCCTGGCAGGGGCCTGGCGCAGTCTGCTCGAGCGCAGGCTGGGAATGGACGTGCCTGTAGCGGCTTCGATTCTGGTCGCCTACTTTGCCAGCGCGGTCCGGACCCTTGCCGGCGACGGTGATCTCTACTTCGACGCCGCCACGATGTTTGTGCTTTTGCTTGGTGCGGGCCGCTATCTCGAAGGACGGACCCGCGCACGGGCCGGAGCACGCCTGCGCCTTCTGGCCAGCCGCAGGGCACTCACTGCGCTGCGCTTGCAGGACGATCGAACGATCGAGGTTCCGATCACCAGCCTGACACCAGGCGATCGAGTGCAGGTGCCGCCTGGTGCCGTGGTGCCGGTGGATGGCGTGCTGCTTGACCAGGCAGCACAGCTGGACGAGTCGCTGTTGACCGGCGAGTCGCGACCCGTTGCGCACCGTTGCGGCGAGAGCCTGCTCGGCGGCAGCCTGAATGTCAGTCCACATGCCTTGCAGCTGCGCGCCACCGGCGTCGGCGCACAGACCCGGCTCGCCCAGATCGAACGCCTTCTGCGCGATGCGCACACCGCGCGGCCCCGCAGCCAGGAGCTGACCGACCGCGTGGCTGCGCACTTTGTGCTGGCCGTTCTGGTGCTGGCCTGCGCAGGAACGCTGTGGTGGTGGCCACAGGATCCGGAGCGCGCCATCAACGTTCTGCTGGCGGTGCTGGTCGCCAGCTGTCCCTGCGCGCTGTCGCTCGCCGTTCCTGCCGTCAGGGCCGCTGCCAGCTCGCGGCTTGCGGCGTCCGGCGTGCTGCTGGTCAGCCCGGACGCGCTGGGACGACTGAACGACGTCGACACGGTGCTGTTTGACAAGACCGGCACATTGACCCGGCCTGAGCTGCGGCTGGTCCGCGAGCACGCCCTCGACGCCCATGCGCCGCGCGCACCACACGAGATTGCCGCTGCACTGGAGCATGGCCTGTCCCATCCGATTGCGAAGGCTTTCAAGTCCGATGGATGCAAGCCGGCGGAACAGGTTGTCCTCGACCCGGCCGGCGGCGTCAGCGGTACCGTCGACGGACGGCGGTACCGGATTGGCGCCGTACCGGCAGACGCGGACTCGCAGGTTCGGGCATTGATGGCCAATCCGGATCATGCGGATTGCACATGGCTGATGCTGCGTCTGGACACAGCCCCGGTTGCACTGTTCGGTCTTGCCGCAGAAATCCGGCCTGAAGCCTATGGCGTTCTCGCCAGCCTGCGCGGCCGTGGGCTGAGCCTGGACCTTGTCAGCGGAGACAGCGTTGAGGCCGTGTCGTCCCTCGCCACGCGTCTTGGCTTCGCGCACTTCAGCGCACGACAAACCCCGGAGGACAAACTCGATCTGCTGCGCGCACTGCAGCGCAAGGGTCGGACCGTCATGGCCGTCGGCGACGGCATCAACGATGCGCCGTTCCTGGGTGCCGCCGATGTGGCGGTCGCAATGCCGGCCGGCGCAGCGCTTGCCCAGGCGCGGGCCGATGCGATCCTGACCGGGGACAGTCTCGACGGCTTGGAGCAGTTGTTTGCAACAGCCCGTGCCGCGCGTCGGCGCGGCTTCGAGAATCTGTCGTGGGCGCTGGGCTACAACCTGGCGATCATCCCGCTGGCATTGTCCGGCGCGTTGACGCCCTGGATTGCTGCGCTCGGCATGTCCTTGTCCTCCCTGCTGGTAGTAGGCAATGCACTGCGCCTGCTGCAAGCGCCCAAGGCTCGTGGTATCCGGCGAGCGAGCCGCAATCCGGACTGAGACCTCATGGAAATCCTGTATCTGCTGATTCCGTTGGGACTGGGGCTGGTGCTACTCGCCGGAATCGCCTTGCTCTGGGCCTTCTCAAGCGGCCAGTACGATCATCTGGAGAATCAGGCGCAGCGCATGCCGGATGATTCTCCCTGACGCCGGACTGATGCAGGTCAATGGCAACGCCGCCGGCAGCGGAGACACTGGGGCCATCATCCACAGAGGACATGGTCATGAAAGCCATCAGCCGTACCCGCAATCGTCTGCTGAACCTCCGCGAACAACTCCAGGACCGGCTTCGCCGGGTCCACATCGACCGCAGCCACAGATTGCAGCCGCTGTCGGCAGACTTCGCAGAGCAGGCCGTCGAGCGCGAGAACGATCAGGTCCTGGATGGCATCGACAGTGCGACCAGCGCCGCGATTGCCCAGCTGGACGCTGCGCTGGAACAGATGAAGTTCGGCAGATATGGCGTATGCAGCGATTGCGGCGCTGAAATCGACGACGCACGTCTGCGCGCGCTGCCGCAGGCCACCATCTGCGTTCGCTGCGCCAGCGAACGTGAAAGAACTGGATAGGACGGTCTGCCTCCGATGTTGGAGCTCACCGTTCCGGCACTGATGCTTGCGGGCGTAGCGGCCAGCCCCCACTGTGCGCTGATGTGTTCTCCGCTTCAGTCCATCGCCTTGCGTGGGTCGGCGGGGATTCCGCCGGCTCAGTCGCTGCTGCTCCTTCACGGTGGGCGTGTGCTGGGCTACGGCGGCCTGGGCGCAATTGCTGGCACGCTGGGCGTGCAGGGCGTCGCGTTGCTGCCTGAAGCCGACTACGGGCGCGCGCTGCAGCTGCTGGCTGCGGCGGCCATCCTGTTGTCCGGAGTGCTGCTGTGGCGTCGTCGCGCGACCAGTTGCAGCGTCCATCCCGCCAGCACGCCGACGGACCAGACACGCTGGCCGCGATTGCGCATGCTTTCCCGGGGCCTGGCATGGGCGACCATTCCATGCGGTCTGGTCTACAGCGTGCTGTTCGCTGCGAGTCTTTCCGGTGGACCGGTTCAGGGCTTCAGCCTGCTCGCTGCATTTGGTCTGGGCACAGTCCCGCTGTCAGGACTCGGCGGCAGACTGATCGCGCAACTCAGGAGTACCTCGCACGGTGCGCTGCATCGATGGAGCGGGGCACTCCTGATCTCCATCGCCATACTGTCTGCCAGCACGACTCTTTCGCACGAGGCGTCCGGATTCGCCGCTTGGTGTCTTTCCCGATAGCCAGCCCTTCGCTCGGCGCTGCAGTGGCGATCCGCGGCTACTACAGGTCAATCTGCAATCGACCGTCGTCCGCTTGACCCAGGTCAATGTCCCGACGCGGCACGGCCGGCACAGTAGCTTCGTCATTCCGGTCGGAGTCCTCACATGAAACACCTTTTTCCTTTCGCTATCGCACTCGGCCTTGCGCTGCTGCAGCCCGCACAGGCCAGCGAGCCCTGCGCGTCGCGTGACGCTGCGCAGAGACACCCGGTGCTGAGCGGCCAGCCCAACAGCGCGGCGCTGCCGCCGGCGCAGAAGGTCGACGGCGTGCGTTACATGACGGGCGGCATCGGCGTCGACTCCGCCGCGGCGATGCGCAAGGTTCGCTCGCAGTACGTGCTCGCGGTCACCTTCCTGTTTCTGGAGTGCGGTGCCGACGAGTTCCTGGCGGACGTCGCGGTGCGAATCGAGGAAGAGGGCGGGATCACGGTTGCGCAGCTGCACAGCGACGGACCGTACCTGTACGTCGACCTTCCGCCGGGGACGTATCGCATGACGGCCAGTTCCGCGGTCGGGGAGCCGAAGCAGCTGCACTTCCGCATTGTTGAGGGGAAGCCGGAGGATCTGACCGTTCGGTGGGTCGGCACACGGTCATGAGCAGTCAGTAATTGAAGCAACACGAGATATACAGCAAGCGGCAAGCTCGCTGCACTCGAAAGCGCCCTCATCCGGCGCTACGCGCGTGCGAGTCACGCTCACACTCCCCCAAAGGGGGAAGGGAAGAAATCCCCTCTCACTCTGGGAGAGGGGCAGGGATGAGGGCCTCTCAGCCCGCACAATCTGTCGTTTAACTTACTGATCGCTCAGTAGTGGCACGACCACAATGAACTTGCGCCTTGCGTTCCCGCTGCACCTGGTGCGACCGGATCAGTTGCAGATCACGCGCTGTGGTTACTGAGAAGACTCCGCAGGCACGCGTTTACCGGCGACGAGCATCTGGCAGATCGGGCAGGGGCCGGGTGGTGCCGGAGGTCAGCGATGCTCCCTCGGCACTGGTTTGGCCAGCACGATATCGCAACGCGCCACGGACAACAGCTGCTCGGCCGTCGATCCAATCAGCGAACGTTCCACCTGGCTGCTCAAGCCGCTGCCGACCACAAGAACGTCGCTGGACGCGTCGAACGCGAAGTTCGCCAGCGCGTCCGGCATTGATCCGGCGATGAAGTGACGCTGGGACTGCGGGACACCCTGCGTGTCCGCGTAACGCTCGAATCGCTCGCGACCCAGTTCGAGCAGGGTGCTGTAGGCCTCGCCAATGAACGAGCCCCCTGAGTCCTGATCCATCAAGGCTACCGGAGCTATGCCTTCGAAAACATGAAGCAGTTCGAGGCGGGCATCGCATTGCAGCGCCAGTCCGAGGGCAATCCGGACAACCTGCTCATTGATGGAGTCGAACGCGCTGTCGCTGGTATCGACTGTCGCGACGATCCGTCGCGGCGGAGTTGCGGCGTCTGTGTTCACCAGCATGAGCGTCTGCGGCATCGTCCTGAGCAGCTGGTACTCGAACGGATTCACGAAGAGCCGGTGGATCCGGCTCTCGTGAGCGACATCCTTGATGATCAGATCGATCTGTTTCGTCCGTACATAGGCCAGTACCGCTTCGATCAGATGATCGTGATAGACCACATCCACGGTGGGCGAGACACTCTGCAGAGGCGCCAGGTTCGCCAGCAGGTCCATGCGTTTCCAGCAGTGCTCGACAAACGCCGTGCGTGCGCTCTCCATGGCGCCGACGCCGACCATTCGCAATGCCGATATCGCGCGGTCATGCGCAAAGCAGACCAGGTGAACGGTGGCGCCTGTCACACGCGACAGATGAGCGGCGCGGAACATGGCCGGCGTCGGCGTGGTACCTGGATCGGCGATCAACAGGATGTTTCGGTAGTTGCTCATGGCGCTTCACCGTAGAGATACGCTGCGACTGTGCGCCGCAGAGCACCGATCGTCATTGACCTGAATCAGGCAGGCGGCCTTGTCGCCCGAAGATTGAGCATCGGCTCCAGGCCAAAGAACTCTGCGAGTTCGCAGACCTGCGTCGACGCTCCCTTGATCTCCAGGCGATCGCCCTGGCTGCTGGAGCGGCGTTTGAGCTCCAGCAGCAGAGCCAGGCCCGCACTGTCGATGTGACTGACTGCCGACAGATCGATGCTGTCAACCGCACCCTTGTCGAGACGGGCCAGTGCGGCCGCGACGGTCGCGAAGCCCAGAACACCGGTGAGCCGGATGGGCGCAGCGTTCATGGTGCGACTGTGTTTGCTGATAGCGCGCCGGAAGACTGTGCGCTGACGAACTGCCCGACCAGGCGCTCCAGAATCAGGGCTGACTGGGTCAAATCAATGGAATCGCCTTCGGCCAGCACCTGGGTGTCGCCGCCAGGATCGAGGCCAATGTACTGCTCGCCCAGAAGCCCTGCGGTCAGAATCGTTGCACTCGAGTCCGCCGGGATATTGTCGTATTGCTGGTCGATCTCCATCAGCACCTTCGCCTGGAATGATTCCCGCAGCATCCGGATTTCCTGTACCCGGCCGATGCGCATGCCGGCCAGCGTCACTGCCGATCCTTGCTTGAGTCCTCCGATGTTGTCGAATACCGCGCTGACACTGTAGGCCTGGCCCGGCGCAGCGCCGCTGAGGCTGGCGACCCGGAAGGTCAGGATGAAGATTGCGCCGAGTCCCAGAACGAAGAACAGGCCGACAATCATCTCCACTGCATTCTTTTTCATGGTTGCATCCTCAAACGTGTCGGAACATCAGCGCTGTCAGAACAAAGTCCAGCGCCAGGACGGAAAGCGACGAGAGCACGACCGTACTTTTTGTCGCGTTCGATACACCCTCCGACGTCGGCACCGCCGTGTATCCCTGATACACGGCGATCCACGAAATCACAAAGCCGAACACCAGGCTCTTCAGAATGCCGTTCCAGACGTCGATGAACTCGACCTGGGTCTGGATCTGCGACCAGTAGGCGCCGTCATCGACGCCAAGCATGTGCACGCCGATCAGATGTCCCCCCGCAACGCCAATCGCCATCGCCGAGAAGATCGCAGCCAGCATCGGCATCGCGAGAACGCCAGCCGCGAAGCGCGGGGCAATGACTCTGCGTAGTGGATCGACCGCCATCATCTCCATTCCGGACAG
>CAZDPA010000050.1:0-12927 GCA_964507195.1 uncultured Salinisphaerales bacterium
CGTTGACCGCCGCCGCCGTCTTGCCCGGCCTGGCACTGGGGGTCGTCGGCGAATGGCCCGCGTTTCTGATCTGGCTCGGCGGCGTCACTGCGCTGGGCTGGATTGTCGTGATGTGGCTGGCACACAGTCCGGTGGCCAGCCCGCAATAACCGCTGCTGTATCCCTTTACCAGCCAGCGGCGATCATCGTGCCGTCAGCCAAAACTTTTCTCTGGAGCTGACGCTGATGTGGAAGAAAACCCTGCTCGCTGCTGCGGTCGCCGGTCTGTCCCTGCCGACACGTGCGGCTGATCCCGCCGAAGCACCGCCGCCCACGCCACCGCCACCGGCCAACTCCGACAACGATGACACGATCAAGCTCGACGAGATCGTCGTCGAGGGCTCGCGCATCAGCAACGGCTTCAAGGCCGAGGTGCAATCCGGTGCATCGCGCCTGCCATTGACGCTGCGCGAAACGCCGCAATCGGTCACGGTGCTCACGCGTGAATCGCTGGACCGCCGCCAGGTCATGAATCTCAAGCAGGCGCTCGAACTGTCTGCCGGCACACTGCAATTCAGCGGCAACGGCCCGTTCGCGGGACAGCCCTCTTTCGGTTTCAACCAGACGACGATCCGCGGCATCGCGATCGACGATCTCTACGATTTTCGCGACGACGGCTTCGTCAGCGGCTCGTACTACTCGATTCCGGACCTCGCGATCTACGACCGTATCGAAGTCGTCAAGGGTCCGAACTCCGTGCTCTACGGCCGTGGCAGCGTCGGCGGCCTGATCAACCGGGTGCGCAAGCAACCGCTGGCCGACTTCCGCGCCGATCTTGAAGTCAATGCCGGCAGCTTCGACACCTATCGCACGGACGTTGATGTCACCGGCCCGCTATTCGACTCGAAGTCCGTGCGCGGCCGCGTCGTCGGTGCCTATGAAGACTCCGGCTCCTTTGTCGACGGCGTCGAAACCCAGCGCAGCGTGCTTGCACCGAGCATCGATCTGGACTTGAGTGCAGGCACACGCCTGAAGCTGCAGGCGCTGTATCAGAGCGAAGACATCATTCCGAACACCGGCACTCCACTGCGTACAACCGAAAACGGACTCAGAGCCCCGAATATCAGCCGTCGTCAGTACATCGGCGTCGTCACCAGAAAGCCCTACACCTGGGAAACCCAGTCGGCGTCGGCACAGCTCGAACAGGACCTCGGCGACCAGTGGCTGCTCACACTGCGGCTGAGCAGCAGCAGGATCGATACGCCGATCAAGGTCGATGCCTACGCCTACACCTTCAATAGCGTTGGCGACGACCCGGAAACGCCAGAGGTCGAGCGTATCGGTGACACCTTCCTCGTTGGCAACCAGTTCGACATCGAGCGCGACATCTGGTCCGGAGAATTGCAACTCAACGGCGCCTTCAATATCGCAGGCCGCGCGGTCAAGGCGACCTTCGGCGCCGACGTCAACGAGAACGACTACTTCCGCAGCGGCATGTACACAGACTACCTGCCGACGAACATCTACGACGGCAATTTCACGCTACCGGATCCAGCGCTGAATCCGGGCGCAACCTTCGGCGGTGATCCGCGCAGCACCGGCTTCTATGCACAGGCACAGGTGATCGCCACTGAGCGCCTCAAGGTCCTGCTCGGCGCGCGCTACGATGAAGTCAAGCTGCGCTCCTTCAACGGGTCCGGCGTCGACCGCACGACCGACAGCGACACCGTCAGCGATGTCACCGGCCGCATCGGCCTGAGCTACGACGTCAGCAAGCAGATCTCGGTCTATTCCCTGTACTCGCAGTCGTTCCAGCCGGTGCTGTTCGACCTCGACATCAACGGCAATCTGCTCGATCCGGAAACCGGCAATATTTACGAACTCGGCGCGAAGACAGAGTGGTTCGACGGTCGCCTCGGCATCAATACCGCGCTGTACCGCGTCGAACGCGACAACATTCCGATCGCGGTCGACGCGAAGCCGCCGTACTCGATCTCCAGCGGCGTGGAGCGCACACCGGGTTTCGAGATCGAGATCAACGGCCAGCCATTGAAGGGTTGGAACATCAGCACCGCGTACAACCGTGCCGATTCGGACTTCGCCATTTCCGACTGGCAGTTCAGCGTGTACACGGACTACGAGATTCAGGGTGGGCCACTGCGCGGTCTCGGTTTCGGCCTGACCGGCATCGCGCTCGACGAGCGCCGCGTCAACCTGGGCAGCGACGACCTGCTGCCCGGTTACGAACGCCTCGATCTGCATGCGTTCTACCACGGCTGGAAACGTGTGGAAGTGAATCTGGTCGTGCGCAACGTCACCGATGAGGTCTATATCGAAGGTGCCGATCGCAGCAGCGGCTATGCCACGTTCGGCTCACCCGCTGCTGCGCTGCTGAGTCTGCGTTACACCCTCGGCGGATCTTGATCGCATCTGATTCATGCACGCGGAACTCGCAAGCGCACTGACGGATGGCGACCCGGGCAGCGTCCGTCGCGCCTGCAGCTTGCGCCTGCAGCAGGCCCCGCAGGACGCCGACGCCCATCGCCTGATGGCGCAGGCATTGGTCGCGCAAGGCGAGCCGGCGACGGCACTGCGCCATGCGCGACTCGCCTGCGAGCTGACGCCGGACGATCCCCGCGCGTGGGTCGAACTGGGACGTCTCTATGCCTTTGCCCGCGAATTCGACGATGCCTCTCGCAGCTTCGTTGAAGCGATCCGGATCGATCGCAATCATGCCGACGCCTGGCACAACCTCGGCACGGCGCTGAAGAAAATCGGCGATCGCGAAGGCGCATTCGCCGCACTCAAGCACGCGCTGATACTCGATCCGAAGCGTGCCTCCACCTATTTCAATCTCGGCAACCTGCTGATCGAAGCCGATCAGTTCGACGATGCCGTCGAATGCTTCGAGCGCGCAGCAGCGAACGATCCGAATCTTGCACAGGCGCGCAGCCGCCTCGCGCAGGAACTGGCGCAGCGCGGCAAGGTGCATCGCGCCGAGTCTTTGTTCCGGCAGGCGGTCGGCCTCGATCCGGATCAAGTGCAGGGCTGGTTCGGCCTCGGCCGCACGCTCGAAGATCTTGGCGAAGCCGACAGCGCCCTTTCCTGTTATCTGAAGGTGCTCGAACGCCGGCCCGGCCACGCGCAGGCCATCGGTCAGTACCTCGCGCTGGTTCGCGACGACGCCGATGCACGCGTACTTGGGTCCGCGAATGCGGCGATGTCCGCAACGGAAACCTCAGACGACGGACGCGCACTGATCGGCTACGGCCTCGCCAAATATCATGATCGACGCCGCGCGTATGCCGAAGCCGCCAAGGCCGGCCTTAGTGCCAATGCCGCCCGTCGTGCCAAGGCAGGGGTATTGGATCGCGCGCAGCTGAGCAGACGCGTGGACGCAATGATCGAAACCTACAGCGCCGAGTTCTTCATGCAGCGAACGCGCATGGGCCTGGGCACTGATCAGCCGGTGTTCATCATTGGCCTGCCGCGTTCAGGAACCACGCTCACCGAGCAGATTCTGTCAGCCCATCCGCGCATGCATGGCGCAGGTGAATTGCCGGACCTGTCGCGCATCGCCTCCCAGTGCACGCGCGACATGGAACCCTGGCTCGCACCTACGCTGCTCGACGAACCGCAGAGCCGGAGCCACGGCCAGGCCTATCTGCAGGCGCTGCGTGACGGCGCACCAAGGGACAGCCTGCGCATCAGCGACAAGGCACCGCTGAATTTCTTTCATCTCGCCCTCGTCGCCATCCTGTTTCCGGCAGCACGAATCATCCATTGCCATCGCGATGCACGCGATAACGCTTTGTCGATCTGGATGGAAAACTTCGCTCCGGATCAACGCTACGCCACTGACTTCGATGACCTCGCGTTCTTCCATGCGCAGTACCAGAGACTGATGGCGCACTGGCATCGGGTGCTGCCGCTGAAGATCCTCGACATGCCGTATGAGGAAACCGTCGATCGGCTGGAAGCCCAGGCACGGCGGATGATGAAGTTTCTCGACGTGCCCTGGGACGACCGCTGCCTGGACTTCCACAGCAGCGGCCGAGCGGTGCAGACACCGAGCCGCTGGCAGGTGCGTCAGCCGATCTACAGCGGCTCAAAGCAGCGCTGGCGTCACTACGAAGCAAGCCTGCACCAGCTGGTGCAGGCTTTCCCACGTTGATCTGACGTCACACGCCGAACGTCTATCCGGTAGCGTCTTCGGCCGGCCAGACAAACACCAGCTTGCTCGGCTCGCCCACACGCAGCGACAGTTCATGCGTCTTGTTCTCGCCATTCAGGCCAGCCTTGACGGTGTATTCGCCGCTCGGCAGATTGACCAGCATCATCGGCCCTTCCGCGACGGTGTCGAGACGCACCGCTCCGCCGGCGTCGACAATCTGTACGGCAACGCCGGCGGTGAACATGCCGCGACCATCCGCAGCACGTTCGGCAAAGGTCAGTGTCAGCGGGTACGACGGGCTGAGCTCGCGCATTGCCTGCGCTTCGTCCGAGCCAACGCCACCGACGCGATAGCTGACTGCGCCATAGGTCTGCTCAGGCGGGATTGAACCTGAGCTTGCGGCTGACGCTGCAACTGAAGCGGCAGCAACGGCCACGCCACCAAACAGGGTGCCGGCCAGGACTGCCAGCGACGCAAAGCCTGCATGGCGGCGATTCGAGTTCTGTCTTTGCATGACATTTCTCCTGTGAGCGCGCCGCAGCGGTCAAGCCGCAACGCGGCGCATCACCCGCAGTGTCCACGGTCTGCCTGAAGTTGTGCTGAAAACACAGCGTTCAGCGGAGGCTCAGCGCATCGGCTACCACCTGAATCCGGCTTCGATCGCCTTGCGCCGCAGCGCTTCGATCTCGGCGTAGTGCGCCTGCATGCTGGAGGTCGTCTTGCCCGCCAAGGCCGTGTTGCACAGCGGATTGCCGAACGGACCGACCGGCACATCGAACGCCGGTGCATCGGCGCGCGGCGGATTGTCGAAGTCGAGTGCGAAGGCAAGATTGTTGGTCACTGCGGAGCGCACGCCCATCGGCGCGAGATTCCAGCGCCACTCCATGAACTTGAGAATGGAGTTGGGCTCGAACAAGGTGTGGTCGACATGGCCTTTGCGCACGCGCGGACCGGCAAGCACGCAGGGCACGCGAAAGCCGAGGCGGCCATCATTCTCCGCTTCAGTGGCCTCGCGTTCGGAGATCGGCATCTGTGGCGGTGCGACGTGATCATAGAAGCCACCCCACTCGTCATAGTTGATGACGAGCAAGGTTCGATCCCAGGTCGGCGCCTTGCGCAGGCTGTTGTAGATGAAGTTGAGGAACGCCTGGCCGTTGCGCACGTCGGCGTGCGGGTGATCGTCGTTGCACAGCAGGTCGAGGCCGTTCTCGTAGAAGAACGGATCGACGAAGCTGATGTTGGGCAGCAAGCCCGCCGCGCAGATCGCCGGGAACGTCGCATACGGCTGCGAGAAGCCGAGATACTTCGCGCCCCAGATCGCAGTCAGCGGCAGATTGCCGAAGAAGTAGCCGCGCGATACACCGGCATCGGCGGCCGCATCCCAGATCGTCGGCAAGGTGCTGGTCTGCGGGATGACGCCCAACAGGCCACCGGAGTTGTTGCTGCGATCGGTCTGCCCGCAGTGCATGTACACACGATTGGCCTGCGTCGAAGCGAGAATGCCGCTGTGGTAGCGATCGCAGATCGTCCAATGCTCGGCGCATCCCTTGTAGAACGGCAGGTCATCCGCGGTGTAGTAGCCGATGGCGAAGTGGTCGCCCGGCACGGCGCTCGCAAGGAAGCCGTCCATCGCGCCATCGTTGTAGTGCTCGCGCCCGGCACCGTAGCCGTGCGGCGGATCTTCGAGACCACAGCCTTGATAGTCGGGACTCAGGCGGAACGTCGACTGCAACGCGCCGTTCTGGTCGCGGAACTGCAGCCCTTCCTGACGACCATCCGCGCCGGGCACCCAGCCGAGCATGTGATCGAAGGAGCGGTTCTCCATCATCACGACGACGATGTGATCGATGCCGCTGTCCCTGGGATCAGGCAGGCGCACATTCGCCGCCGCGGGATCGCCATCGCTGCTGCAACCCGGCAACAGCGGCGACGCGACAGCACCGGCTGCGGCGAGGATGAAATCACGGCGCGAAAGAGGAGGTGCCATTTCGGTGCCCGGTCAGTGGTCTGGTACAGCTATTCGCGACAGAAGGAAACGTCGCTTCCCCGCACTTGCGGCGGCAATGCGCGATCCGTCGCGAGTCTGCCCTGCAGCGCAAGCAGGCAGGCCGGATAGTTGGTGATGATGCCGTCGACGCCGATGTCGATCAGGCCCTGGATCTCCTCGTTGCTGTCCGCGGTCCACGGCACGACCTGCTTGCCCAACCCCTGCGCGAGTTGCACGGTCAGCGCATTGAGATCGGGCGAGCCGAACTCCGGCGCAATGATCTCGTGCAGGCCGACCGCAGCGACCGCCAGGCTCAGCGTGGCGCCAACCGGCGTCAGGTAGAGCGTGCGTATCGAAGGATCAAGCAGCTTGATCAGCTGGATCGCAAGCGGATTGAAGGATTGCACGATGATGCGATCCGCAATGCCGCTCGCGTGAATCTCACCGACCAGCAACTGCGCCGTCTTCAAGCCATCCACGGTGACGCCGCCGAGGCTGTCGAAGCTGATCTTGACCTCGATCGTCACGGTCGGCGCGTAGACGCCGTTGAACGTCGCTGCATAGGCGAACAACTCCGCCGCAGTCGGCACCTGCACGCCGGTACCGCGCAGCGGATGCGCGAGCGTCTCGTCAGGCCGCGTCGTCGGCTGGCCCGGGGAGAACCAGTAGGCGGCGTCGCACTCAAGCAGATCGGCATAGCTGATGTCGGCAACGGCACCGCTGCAGTCGGTCGTCCGGTCGAGTGTGTCGTCGTGCATCAGCACCAGCACGTCGTCGGCGGTGCGCAGCAGATCGGTTTCGAAATCGTCGACGCCCATGCGCGCCGAATTCTCGTACGCGGGCATCGTGTTCTCGGGCGCGTAAGCCGCGCCGCCGCGATGCGCGGACACATACGGCACGGCGACGTACGAAGTCGGCGGCGGAAAACCGGAGCCACCGCCCGTACCATCCGGCGCGCTCGACCCGCTGCAGGCCGCGAGCAGACCGATGCCCGCGAGTGACGCGTGCCGCAATACGCGGATCATCGCGTCGCTCCGCCGGCAGCGTCGCTGAGCCAGACCGGCGCCAGATACGCCACCGACTCGCCGCCCGGTTCATGCACGCGCACCGCGTACCAGCGCGTCGCGCCCAGCTCGACGGGCAGATCAAAACGCGCCGAGCTGCCGGTGATGACCGGAAACTCGACACCATCGCTCGTGAACAGGTGGTACTCGCCGACAAACGGCGTACCGTCCACCTGGGTTATCGACACCTCGAGCGCGACAGCGCCGGCCGCGGCCGGGCACTCCAGCTGCGCACCCATCGGCGCCTGATGATCGACCTTCAGATTGGCACGCAGGTGCCGCCCCGGCGACAGCGCGTAGGTGCGGCGCGCGAGCCAGGCTTCGCGGAAACCCGCTTCGTCGAGCGAGGATGCGACCGTGACCGTCTTGGCCCGCGTCTCTGCGCCGTACTCAAGACCATGTTCATCTTCAGAGCCGACCGGGGACAGTCGCCAGCCGCTGTCGAGCGCCTTGATGTATTCGTCGAGATAGCGGTCGTCGCCGTTGCCGGTGTTGTACAGCTCCATACCGAACATGCGCTCGACAGCTGAGGGCACCAGCGCGAAATCGTTCCAGTTGCAGCCCGGATCGCCATCCGACAGGCATTTGTCCGACGGGTGGTTGAAGTGCGCGAGGCCATCGCCACCGCCGCCGAACGGCACCGGCGCGGTGATGCTGCCGCCGAGACCGATCGCATCCGCATCGCGACCGAACCACTGCCAGAACGTCTCCATCGTCACCAGATAGCCCAGATCGGTCTTGGCGTTGGAAAAGTTCTTCGAGAAATAGACGTTGATGTGGCCGAAGCGATCCGAAGTCCACTCGAAGCCGCGGATCGCGAGAAAGTCCGGCGTGCTGATCTCGCTGGCCTGGTTCGCGGTGCTCTGCCACTTGATCAGCGCATCGACCGACGGCGTCAGGCAGGTCAGCAGGCCGTCGGGCGTCGTGAAGCAGTCATTGCCGAGCGAAATGAAGACACCGGTGTCCAGGGAATCCGAATGATCGCTGCCGCCGACGAAGCTGAAACCGGCATCGCGCACCTGCGCGTAGAAATCGGCCGGAATCGAGTGGATGTCGCCGTCCGAGTACGCGCTGTGCTCATGCATCGTGCCTTCGTAGTGATGCAGGCTGTCGACAACCGGGCCGTCATACGCGGCGCATTTCGGCGTTCCGGTTTCCGGCTGCGGCGCTGCGGAATCCGTCGATGTCGATGATCCACAGGCGGACAGCATGCCGACCGCGAGGCCGGCAATGAACAAACGTGACATTCGAGACTCCCCCGTCTTCTGATGATGCCAGCACATGAATCGCACTCAGACTTTCCAGACGACCTGATGCAGATGGCTGGCATTGCGCAGTTTGGTATGCGCCTCGACATAACGCCAGTTCGCGCCCACATCGGCGAGCAGGCGATCGAAGCCGCGCGGCGTGTGCACTGCCGTGTTGCGCGCAAGCTGGCTGCGCGCCGAGACCTCGAAACGGTCGATCTCCACCGGCACGCCGGTCGGCGGGCCGTCCTCGGCGGCGTCGACCGCGTAAGTCGTGCCCACAATCCGGCCGGCTTCGACCGCGTATTCGATGAAGCTGTAGCGCCGCTGTTGCGAGGCGCTCCACACCTGCTGTCCGGAGAAGCTGCGCATGCTGACCCCGCCGGCGCCACCACAGACCTGGGTGTAGCCGAACGGCAGCGGCAGGCCCAGGCCCATCGGCTTCGACCGCTGGTAGCCGTGGTCGTGACCGACCAGCAGCAGGTCGACACCGTAGAGCAGCATGATGTGTTCTTCCAGCGCGATGAGGGTCGGATTGGCCGGGCTGCGGCCCTCTTCATCGGTCCAGATCGTGAAGTGCTGCAGGAAGACGATGAAATCGATCTCGCCCGCGGCGCGGCGCAACGCGGCCAGCGCCAGATCGGTCTCGATGCGCAGCAGCTCCTCGGGCAGCGTGCCGTCGCTGATCAGCGCACCGCCGCTCGACACCATGAAATGCACGCGCTCGTAGTCGAAGCTGTAGAACGTCCCACGGCCAGGCTGACTGAAGCGGGTCTTGAACGCCGCGCCGTTGCCGTCCTTGTCCTCGTGATTGCCCGGACAGCACAGGGTCGGCACCTGCGCCAATAGGTGCTCGGTCTGGTCGAACCATTGATCCCAGACCGGTTGATCGCCGTTGGCATACGACAGATCGCCGGCGATCAGCACGAAGTCGCTGCCGCGCGCGAGAATGCCGTCGCGCACGGCGCGTGAATATTCGCTCGTGCCGTGATCGCCGAAATGGGCGAAGCGAAATGCACCGCGCGGCTGCGGCCGCAGCGTGAACTGCGCCGACGTCGCATCGCCGTTGCGCACGCGGTAGCGCAGCGGCAGTGCCGGATCGAAATCGGCGAGCTGCGCGCGATGGGTGATCACCGGGCTGTCGAACGCAGTTTCCTGGGTGGCGGTCGCAGTCTTGTCGAGCGCACCGCCCTGACCGTACTCGACGACGCCTTCCAGTGCTTCCATGCCGTCGGTGAACCAGGTGATCGCACGCGTGGTATGCGGATCAGCGGTCCAGCTCACATGGATGCCGCGCGGACCGTTCTTTGGTCCACCTGGCGCTGATGTCACCGCGCTGTCGGAGCAGCTTGCGAGCCAGGATGGCACCAGCAGTCCGGAACCCGCCTGGAGGAATTGACGACGTTTGATCATGGCATGTACTCAGGGAAGTTCATCGGCAGCGACTCCGGGCGGCAACACCGCACCATCGCGCACATAGAGGGGAATGCGATCCATCGGTGCGATCGCAAGAATAGTCAGTGGTCCGACGAACTCGTTGCCGGTCCAGAAATCGCGCCAGCTACCTTCCGGCAGATAGACCGCACGCGTGGTCAGCGGCAGTTCGGCGGTCAGATCGTGGATCGGTGCAACGAGCAGATCCGGGCCAAACAGGTACTGGTCCCAATAGCCATGCGCCGCGGTGTCGTCCGGGAACGCAAAAGCCATCGGCTGCACGATCGGCAAGCCTTCACTGATCGAGCGCCGCGCAGCGGCGGCGATGTACGGCACCAGTCGATCATGCAAGGTCGCGTAGCGTCGATACGCTGCGATGGCGGCATTGCTGACCCACCACGGCGGCACTGCCGTCTGCATCACCGGCGACAGCGCGCCGAGCTGCAGCCAGCGCTGGTACGTGCCTTCGAGCGGTAGCAGCAGAGGATTGCCGAACGCCGTCTCGCCCATGTCCTGGCGCATGCCGGCATAGCCGCCGATATCGGCTCCGTTGTAAGGGAAGCCGCTGACCGAGAGGGACAGCAATGAGCGAACGGCCTGGGTCAGCCCCAGTTCGCCGGAAATGCTGCTGTTGTCCGCCGCCCAGTGACCGGCCCATTGCGCCGAACCGTTCCAGCCGCCGCGCGCGAAGATCGTGAAATCTTCGCCGCGCTCTGCGCTGAAAGCATCGAAGATCGCCGCGTGATAGAGATCGATGTATGCGTTGTGGTTGTCCCGGTTGTGTCCGCCGTTGAACCACACGGACTCATCGGACAGATCTTCTTCGCCACGATCGACCTTGGCGCCGTCGATACCACGACGGATCAGCGATTGCAGTTGTCCAGTCCACCAGGCGCGCGCTTCAGGGTTCGTGAAGTCCAGATGCGGATCGAAGCCGCGCACGGGGTAATACGTGGCGTCATTGCCATCCGACCGCGTTCCGGTCACCAGCCAGCCGCGCTCTTGCGCCATCGTTTCATCGTCGCCGGTCATGTACGGCGACAGCCAGACCATGAAACGCACACCGCGGTCGTGCACTTCACGGATCAGCGCATCCGGATCATCGAAACGTGCCGGATCAAAATCGAAACTGCCTTTACCGGCGTCCCATGGATTGTCCAGCCACACGGCACCGACCGGAATGTCGCGCGACTGCATGCCATCGACCAGCGCGCGTACCGTATCGGTCGTCGTGTCGGAGTCCTGCCAGACCATCGGCGCAAACATCCAGTCCGGCGGTGTCCAGCGCGGACGGCCGGCGCGCGAGGTGTGTGCGGAAAGCATCTGCGCCGGAGTGCCGCGATACAGCACGACTTTCAGCTGCGCAGTCTCCTGCATCAGGTTAACGGCGTCGGCACGTTCGCGCGGATTGCCGAAGTTGATCTCGCCACGCGTGTCGGACGCACCCCAGGCGCCCCAGCCTGCTGGCGTCCAGAAGAAGCTCGCTGCGATCTCGTTGGTCGAACTCTGCCGGTTCGAGCGCGGCCCATGGCTGATCCACAGCGGCAGCGATGTGCCACGCAGGTCGAACGAAGAGAAGCGCTGGCCACCGCCGTAGTAACTCTGCCCGTCCGGCGCAGCCCAGGCGATTTCAGTCGCCTGGATGCCCAGTGCTTCGCAGTTCAGCAGCAACTCGAGGGCACCGTCGGCTGCGAAACGGACAATCAGTTGCGCGGCACTGCCGTCGGTTGTCGTCGCATCAAGCGTGAGCCGATCATCGCTGATCCGCGGATTTGCAAATGCGGTGACGTGTTGCCAACCCGCATCCGTACGAAAGCCGTAGGCGCGATAGCTGATATCCGGCAGGCCGGGATAGGCTTGGTCAATGCCATCCTGGCGATCATTGTTCTGGTTGTAGTCGAGATTGAACGCCGGATCGCTGGTGGACTCTGCAGCCGACGCGACGATCAGGGTTCCATCGGCGGCTTCCCAGCGCGTTTCGGCGCTCGCGCGATCAATCACGAAACGCGTGATGTCATTGCTGACGATGATCCCGGCGTCGGTTTCGGTCAGGCTCAGTCTGGTTCCGTTTGCGCCCCCACCATCAGCACTGCCGCCGCCGCATGCGCTCAGGAACAGCAGTCCCACCAGCATCAACAGACCACCGCGCATTTCGCCCCCCGGCGTTCGAACAGCCGCGGAGCATATTTCGCGCTCGTGACAGGGGCGTGACCGTGGACCTGATCAGCCCCACCGCAAGGGCTTGCCCACGGTTTCAACGGCGGTTTCAACGGCAAATTCCGTCAGTCGGCCTTCATGTGACTTTCGGCGGGGCCGGCCTCTCGCGCCGAAGTTGCCGGGAAACCGGGCCGCGCCGGGCTGATGGCCGGATGAGGTTCATTCACCACATGGTTGAAAGCTGGCCACTATTCAGCCTAGAGTAGGCTCGTAACAGGCTGCGAAGGGACGTGCCTGCTTCAAGCGCTTTCGGCCGAAGCAAAGATCATTTTTCGCATCGCCCATCGGCAATGCGAGCCGCAAACCGCACCCATCGTCTGCGTTCGTGATCCTGTTGCGCTTGTCTGCCGCGCACCGTGGCTGCAAGGGTATCTTGGGGATACTTGTTTCTATGAACAGGATGGGGACCATGCATCAGAATCGTGATTTCACCAGGGGCGCGCGTCGCTGGTTGTTCGCTGCCGCTTGTGCCGCGCTGGCTTCGCTGTCGCCAAGCGCGATGGCTCAGGTGGCCAACTGCGGCACCTTCCAGAGCCAGACCCTGTTGCCAATCAGTGGTGACTCGGTGACGGCAACGCCGACCATCACGAGCCCCTGCATCGGTTGCGCCGTGCTCAATCCTGCTCTGGCGATCAATTCGAATGTCGACGACTACGCGACGCTGACCCGCGGTCTCGGCGTATTCGGCGGCATTTCGCTGCGCGTCCGCAATCCGGCCACGCTCTACCCGGCGAGTCGCGCCGTCGGCATCGTCGTCGAAGGCCCGGCGGAACTGCTCTCCGCGGATCTGCTCGCCGAGATCCAGGTCAATACCTATCTCGACGG
>CAZDPA010000050.1:12939-24978 GCA_964507195.1 uncultured Salinisphaerales bacterium
CGCGACACCACCACCGATTTCCCCGGTCTGCTGGCACCGCTGCTCGATCTCAGCGCGCTGACGCTGATCCCCGGCGAATCGAAGCGCCTGCTGGCTTTCCGCGCCAACAACAGCTTCAACGAGATTGAGCTGCGCCTGCCGTCGACCGTCACCCTGCTGTCCGAACTGCGCATGTACGCGGCTTGTGTCGGGCCGTCGTCGACGACGGACATCGACAACGATGGCGATCCGGACAACGCCGACAACTGCCCGACCGTCGTCAACGAAAACCAGGCCGACACTGACGGCGATGGCGTCGGCAATGCCTGCGACAACTGCCCGACCACCGCCAATGCCAACCAGGCCAATCTCGACGCCAACTTCACCGGCGGCGACGCCCTCGGCGACGCCTGCGATACCGACGACGATGCCGACGGCGATCTGGATACCGCCGACAACTGCCCGCGGGTCGCCAACGCCGACCAGGCCAATGCCGATGGCGATGCCTTCGGCGACGCCTGCGACATCCCGCCCCTGGACGGCGACGGTGACGGCGATCCGGACAGCGCCGACAACTGCCCTACCGTGGCGAATGCCAATCAGGCCGATGCGGATGCCGATGGCATCGGTGATGCCTGTGACAATCCGGACAATGCCAGCTGCGGCACAGCCGGCGCCCACAAGTACCGCCCGCTGCTGCTGCCGAACGCTTCGACCCTGGCGATCATCGAGCAGATCTGCGCGCTGTGCACGATCAACGACCAGGACAACGCGATCAACCCGAACCCGAACGACTACGCAACCCTGCTGCGTCCGGTCGGCGCGCTGACCGGTACCGCGGCACTGCGGGTCCGCAGCACCAATACGGTGTTCCCGGCCGGTCGCGAGGCCGCGCTGATCATCGAGGACCCGGCCGATCTGCTGTCCGCCGATCTGCTCCCGCAGCTGCAGGTCAACACCTACCTCGGTGCCACGCTGCGCCAGACCAATCAGGTGGAAGTGGGTTCGCTCGCGCCGCTGCTGGATCTGGACCTGCTCGAACTGCTCGGCGAAGGCGGCCGCAAGCTGCTGGTCTTCAATACCACGCAGTCCTTTGATGGCATCGAGCTGAAGCTGCCGTCGACCGTCACTGCGCTGTCCGAGGTCCGCGTATACAACGCCTGTGTCGAGATTCCGGGCACCGAGCCGCCGGAACCGCCACCCGACTGCAGTACCGTGCCGAGCCCGTCACCCCCAGGTTTCTGCACGGTCGACACGGATGGTGATGGCCGCGTTAACGAAATCGACAACTGCCCCGATGTCGCGAACGCCAATCAGGCAGACAGTGATGGCGATGGCGTAGGTGACGTCTGCGACACCACGACGCCGACCGACAATGATGGCGATGGCGTCAGCAATGGCATCGACAACTGCCCGGCCGTGGCGAATGCGAATCAGGCCGACAGGGACGGAGACGGCATCGGCGATGCCTGCGACACTGGCAGCGACACCGACAATGACGGTGATGGCGTCAACAACAATGTCGACAACTGTCTGAACATCAGCAATGCCGATCAAGTCGACACCGACGGTGATGACATCGGTGATGCCTGCGATGGCGATACCACGAGCCCGGACGGCGATGGAGACGGCATTCCGGATGGCGTCGACAATTGCCCAACCGTGGCCAGCACCAACCAGACCGACACCGACGGTGATGGCATCGGCGACGTCTGCGACAGCACGCCGGGCACCGGATCGGGCACGCAGGACCTGGTACCCGATGGCTTCCAGTTCTTGCGCCAGCCCGGCGCTCCGGTCAGTACTCAGCTGACCAGCGAGTTCGTACGCATCACCGGGATCAACGCGCCGACCGCGATTGAGGTCAGTGGCGGCAGCTACAGCATCGACAACGGCGAGTTCACGACAGCGCAGGGAACCATCCGCAGCGGTGAACTGGTGCGCGTCCGTCACGTATCGAGCGCAGCCTATGCCGCAACGACCGTGACGACGCTGACCATCGGTGGCGTCACCGGACGTTTCGAGTCCGTCACGACCAGCGAATCCGCGGATGACGGCGGCGGTGCGCTCGGCGGCCTGTGGCTGCTCGCCGCTGCGGCGCTGTGGCGGCGGCGCACCGCACTGCGTCTGCGCTAAGCACCGTTCTGCAAGGCAACGCAAAAGGCCCACCCGGAAATGGGTGGGCCTTTTTGTTTGCCCGCGATCGCTCGGCGAAAGCTCAGGCCATCGCCGGCTGCATCTGCGGCTCCAGCGAATCACCACCCGGCAGGCTCAGGCGCAGCACGCGCCAGGTGGTCGTACCGAACTGACGCGCCAGCGAACCGGAGTTGTACGGCAAGTTGTATTGCTTGCACAGCGCCTGCACGCGCGGCGCGATCTCGGCGTAGCGGTTGCTCGGCAGATCCGGGAACAGATGATGTTCGATCTGGAAGCTGAGGTTGCCCGACATGATGTGGAACAGCTTGCCGCCGTCGATGTTGCAGGAACCCAGCAGCTGACGCAGATACCAGCGACCGCGTGACTCATTCTCGAGCTGCGCAACGCTGAAGGTGTGCGAGCCGCTCGGGAAGTGACCGCAGAAGATGATCATGTACGACCACAGGTTGCGGACGAAGTTGGCGGTCGCGTTGCCGGCCAGCACATGCAGGAACATCGGGCCAGACAGCAGCGGGAACAGCACGTAGTCCTTCAGCGACTGGCGGCCGGTCTTGCGCGCAACCGCCTTCAGGCGCTGCCAGGCGGCACGCACGGTCTTCTTGCCTTCGAGCACCTGGTCGAACTCGACGTCATGCAGTGCAACGCCGTACTGGAACAGGCTCGCGAGCAGCGCGTTGTAGACCGGCTGGCCGAGATTCCACGGCCGCCATTTCTGCTGCGGACTCATGCGCAGGATGCCGTAGCCGACATCGCGGTCCATGCCGACGACGTTGGTGTAGGTGTGGTGCATGAAGTTATGCGAGTGCTTCCACTGGTCGGACGGGCACGCGGTGTCCCACTCCCAGCTCGTCGAGTGGATCTTCGGATCCTTCATCCAGTCCCACTGCGCGTGCATGACGTTGTGGCCGATCTCCATGTTTTCGAGGATCTTCGCCACCGACAGCATCGCCGTGCCGGCCACCCAGGCCGGCGGGAAGAAGCTGGCGAACAGCAGCCCGCGGCCACCGAGATCGAGACCGCGCTGGACGCGGATCATGCGGCGGATGTAGGCGGCGTCCCTGGCGCCACGGCTGGCCTTGACCTCGTCGCGGATCGCGTCGAGTTCGGCGCCAAATGCGTCGGCCTGTGCATCGGTCAGATAGGTCGCGTGAGTCATGGTGCGTGTCCTGTTGAGTGCTTTGATGGGTTAAAGAGCGATTTCGACATCGCCGACCGGCGCACAGACGCAGATCTGCACGAGGTCGCCTTCTTCGGCAAAAGTCTGGCCGTTGCGCAGATCGCGCACGCAGCCCGCCTTCAGTGTCACGGTGCAGCTGTGGCAGATGCCCATGCGGCAGCCGTGCTCGGGCGTAAGGCCGTTGAGCTCGGCCAGTTCCAGCACGTTCTGGTCGCTGCGGCCTGCAACAGCGCCGCCGGTCTTGGTGAAGCGCACGGTGCCGGACTGCGTATCGGCACCGGCCGGCGCGGCGCGCGGACGGAAGCGCTCGACATTGAGCTGGTTGGCGATGCCGGTCTGCTGCCAATGGTCTTCAAGCATCTGCAGCATCGCATCCGGACCACAGGCCCAGGTCGCGCGCTGCGGCCAGTCGGGGCACAGCTCGGCCAGCCGTGAAACTTCAAGGCGACCGGATGCCCGCGTGTAACGGCAATGCAGGGTCAGCTGCGGATTGCGCTCCGCCATCGCCTTCAGCTCTTCGCCAAAGATCATCGTGCCGGCGTCCGGGGCGCTGTGAATCAGCGTCGCCTGCGGCATCGCGCCGCGCGCTTCGAGGCTGGCGAGCATGCTCATCACTGGCGTGACGCCGCTGCCGGCAGTGATGAACAGCAGACGCTCCGGAATCACGTCCGGCAACACGAACTCGCCGGCCGGGGCTTCCAGATAAACGCGCTCGCCGACACTCAGGCCCTGACCGACATGGTTCGACACACTGCCGTCGGCAATCGCCTTCACGGTGATCGTCAGGCAGCCATCGGCGCGCTCGGGGGCGGACGAGACCGAATAGCAGCGCCAGTGGCGCACGCCATCAATGTCCACCCCAAAGCGGATGAACTGGCCGGCCTGGTGTTTCGGGAAGCGGCCCTGCGGGCGCAGGGTCAGGGTCATCGCGTCGATGGTCGCGAACTCCAGTGCTTCGATCCGCGCGCCATTGGCCTCGACGGCCGGGCGCAGGTACTCGGCGGGGTTCAGCGGATAGGTCAGCGTGGCAACTGCGCGGGCGGCCAGGCGCTTCGAGAGACCGGTCAAACCAAGATTCAAACGTTCAGTCACGGCTGCACTCCAGTAAACATGTGTTCACTGTAATCGCAGTGCAGCATTACAGTCAACACTTGTTAACTGATTATACGCTTGTGACTGTTTTTGCTTGATTTATTCCGTATAAGACGGGTATACGTGTGCTAGGATACACAGCATGACGCGAATATCCCGCTCGAAAAGTAGCAGCCGGAACAGCAGCGACCGCGAAGGTGGCCGTGACGAGCAGAAGCGCCGCACGCGCCGCGGCCTGATGGATGCCGCGCTGGAACTGCTCGAGGGCGAACGCAGCTTCAGCAGCCTGAGCCTGCGTGAAGTCACGCGCAGTGCCGGCATCACGCCCGCCGGCTTCTATCGCCACTTCTCCGGCATGGAAGCACTTGGTCACGCGCTGATCGAAGACTCTTTTGAATCCCTGCATCAACTGATGCGCCAGGCCCGCGCAGGCCAGTTCCCGACCGCGCACATGATCCGCGCCTCGGTCGCCGTGTTTCTCGATCACGTCGCCGCGCACCGTGCGCACTTCAGCTTCATCGCCAAGGAACGCTTCTCCGGCTCCTCGGCGGTGCGCATCGCCATTCGCAAAGAGACACGCCTGTGGGTCGGCGAGCTCGCGGTCGACCTCTCGCGCTTCCCGGCGCTGAAGAAATTCACTGCCGAAGACCTGCAGATGCTCGCCGGCCTGATGGTCAACGTCGTCATCGCCGCAACCGAGCTGCTGCTGGATACGCCGCCGGAAGACAAGGATGCGCTGCAGCGCATCTACCGCTATGCGGAGAAGCAGATGCGCCTGGTGATGCTCGGGACTGCGTTGTGGGACAGCGGCACGGCGCGCAGCGGAGATCGCTAAGGTTCGGCCCTGGTCTCTCGATACACCGCGCGGAGCCTGTCCTGAGCTTGTCGAAGGGCGCGGCACTCGAGACGAACGGAGTTTTGGGCAGCCCGCAGACACAAACAACACCCGTTCGTCTCGAGTGCCGGCGTAGCCGGTGTATCGAGAGACGGTGACTGAAGCTCAATGCCCCGCAATCGTCATCCTGTCGATCAGCACCGACCCGCTGCGCACATTCGCCAGCGGATCGATATCCGTGCCGATCGCGACGATGCCCTTGAACATCTCGTTCAGGTTGCTGGCGATTGTGAACTCCTCGACCGGATAGGCGATCTGGCCATTCTCGACCCAGAACCCGGCGGCACCGCGTGAGTAGTCGCCGGTCACCAGGTTGACGCCCTGCCCCAGCAACTCGGTGACGAGCAGTCCGCGGTCCATGCGCTTGAGCAGCGCATCGAAGTCATCGTCGCCCGGCTTCACGAACAGGTTGAACACGCCGCCGGCATTGCCGGTGGTCTGCAGGCCGAGCTTGCGCGCGGAATAGCTGCCGAGCAGCCAGCCTTGCAGCACGCCGCCGCTGACCAGCGTGCGGTCGGTGGTCGCGACGCCTTCGCCGTCATAGGCGGCGCTGCCGGCACCGCGCACGATATGCGGACGCTGTTCCAGCGTGACGATATCGGCACACACGGCTTCGCCGAGGCGATCAACGAGGAAACTCGACTTTCGATACAGCGCGCTGCCGGACATCGCGCCGAGCAGATGGCTCCACAGACCGCGCGCGAGCTCGGGCGGATACAGCACCGGCACCGTGCGCGTATCGATCTTCTGCGCACCGAGGCGTGCGGCCGCGCGGGTACCCGCCTTGTGGCCGATCGCCTGCGGCGACATCAGGTCCAGCGCGCTGCGCGCGCTGCTGTACCAGTAGTCGCGCTGCATGTTTTCACCGGTGCCGGCGACGACTGCGCAGCTCAGGCTGTGGCTGGTGCCTAGGCGCGCACCGAGAAAACCATGCGAGTTCGCATACAGGCTGCGTCCGCGATGCGAACCCACCGTTGCACCTTCGCTGCCCTGGATTTTTGGATCGGCGGCGAACGCCGCCGCTTCGCAGGCCGCGGCGAGATCGATCGCCGCGTCGGCGCTCAGCTCCCACGGATGATCGAGATCCAGATCCGGAAAGTGCTTCGCCATCAGCGCAGCATCGGCGAGGCCGTTGCTCGGGTCTTCACCCGTGGCGCGGGCGATGTCGAGCGCGGCGGCAACCGCAGAGCGGATGCCCTCATCGCTCAGGTCACCGGTGCTGGCATTGCCCTTGCGGTTGCCGATGTAGACCGTGACGCCGAGATCGCGATCCTGCTGAAACTCCAGACTCTCGACCTCGCCCTTGCGCACGCTGACCGACAGGCCACGGCTGCCCGACACGCTGACTTCGGATTGCGTCGCGCCTTGTGCACGGGCGCAATCAAGTGCGAGCTGGGCGCTGCGCTCGAGAGATTCGGCTGTTGGCAGCAAGCTGGCGGGATCGGTCTTGACGAGGGTCATTGGCGTGAGGCGGAAGGCGTGAGGGGTGAGGCGTCAGGTCAAGGCGCGGCAGCGAGTGCTTTGTTCAGCGCATCGAGGCGTTCAACGGTGCCGACATCAGACCACAGTCCGCGGTGCAGCTCGCCGGTGACCTGGCCGGTTTTCATCGCCTGCCGCCACAGCGGCACGACACTGAACGGGCCGGGCACACAGTCCTTGAACAGGGCCGGACGCTGGATCGAAATGCCGCTGAAGGTGTAGCGCTCGCCCGCTTCGTCGCGCAGTTCCGATCCGCTGAAAATGAAATCGCCCTTAGGATGCTGGACCGGATTGGGCACCATGACCAGGTGCGCAAGCACATGATCAGGCAGCGATGCCGCACGCTCGCGCAGGGCACGCAGGTCGACGTCGCAATACACATCACCATTGACGACGACGAACGGGGCATCGCCGAGCAGCGGCAAGGCGTGATGGACGCCGCCGCCGGTTTCGAGCGCGGGCCAACCTTCGTCCGAGTATTCGATGCTCACACCGAAGCGTGCGCCGTCACCCAGCGCAGCACGCAACTGCTCACCGAGCCAGCCGAGATTGATCACGATCCTGCGAAAACCCGCTGCCTGCAGACGCTGCAGGTGAATCTCGATGAGCGGCGTACCACCCACTTTCAGCAGTGGCTTGGGGCTCTGGTCGGTCAGCGGCCGCATGCGCTCGCCGCGTCCGGCCGCGAGGATGAATGCCCTGGTCCCTGACGCGTCGCTCACGCCTGCATGCCCAGTTCATCGAACAGGACGATCAGCGGCGCAAGCTCCGGATACTTGCCTGCAACCTCGCGCACATAGCGGATGAAGCGCGGCACGTCGGCGAGATACTGGGGCTTGCCGTCGCGATGCTGAATGCGCGCGAAGATCCCGATCACCTTGAGATGGCGCTGCAGGCCCATCCAGTCGGCAGCGCGCCGGAATGCATCGAAGCTTGCGTCGACTGGCAGGCCCCCGGCGCCGGCCTGCTGCCAGTACAGGCGCATCCATTGCTCGACGCGCTCGGCCGGCCACGACATGAATGCATCGCGGAACAGCGAGACCACGTCGTACGTAATCGGGCCGTAGACGGCGTCCTGGAAATCGAGCACGCCGGGGCTGGGGGTCGACACCATCAGGTTGCGCGGCATGTAGTCGCGGTGCACATAGACCCTGGGCTGCGCCAGCGCCGAAGCGATCAGCTGCTGCTCGATCTGCGTCAGGCTCGCGCGCTGCGCGGCACTGAGCGTGCGGCCGAGGTGACGACCGACATACCAGTCCGGGAACAGATCCAGCTCCCGCTGCAGCAGCGCGGCGTCGTACGGCGGCAGCACGCCTTCGTGGCTCGCGGTTTGCCAGCGGATCAGCGCGGTGATCGCGTCCTGCATCAACGGGTCGGCATTCTCCGCCGTCAGCACATGCAGGAAGGTCTGCCGGCCGAGATCGCTGAGCAGCAGATAGCCGCGTTCGCGATCTTCGGCCAGCACCTTGGGCACATTCAGGCCGGCCGCTTCGGACAGGCGGGCAATGGCAATGAAGGGTTCGAGGTTCTCGCGGTCCGGCGGCGCGTCCATGACGATCCAGCTCTGCGCCCCGCGGACAATGCGGAAGTAGCGGCGGAAACTGGCATCGGCGGAGGCCGGGCCGAAGCTCACGTCGGCAGCCGATTCCAAGGCGAGGTCCAGCGCGAGGTTCTGCAGAGCCCACTGGCGTGCGGCGGCGGCGCGGGCGTCGAGGTCGGGCACGGCCAGTTCGGATGCGTTATGGGTCACGGAACGGGGTGGTCTATAGGGCAATCGAGTCGGCGCGAAGCTTACACCAGCGCTTGCGTTGCGCCTGGCCCTGCCAGCGTCAATACTTGCGGCCCAACGAAGGAAATCTCCTGTTGCCCGTCCGTCGACTGATCCCGCCGCTTGTGGCGGCCTGCCTGCTTGCCAGCCCCGTGGCCTTCGCCGAGGTCGGCACTTGCGTGCAGTTGACGGAACCCTTGCCGAAGCTGGATTTCTCGCCCGACCCGCGCCTGATCCTCGACGCGGATCGTGCCGACCTGCTGTCCGGCGGACTGTCCAGCCTCGCCGGCTCGGTGCGCCTGCGCTACGGCGACAAGGAATTCACCGCCGACCAGCTCGATTTCGACAAGGAAGCCGGCAAGATCTCGATCGATGCCGACTCCAACTTCCGCAATGAGGAGCTGCTGATCCGCTCGAAATCGGCGGAGTTCGACCTCAATACCGAGTCCGGCCTGTTCAATGACACCGACTTCATCCTGACCGAGCGCGCTGCGCGCGGCAGCTCTCAGCGGGTCACGCTGCAGCCCGATGCCACGGTCAAACTCAACCACGTGAGCTACACCAGTTGCGCGCCGCAATCCGACGCCTGGTATCTCGAAGCCAGCGAGATCAGGCTCGACACCGACGAAGGCCTCGGCACCGCGAAGCATGCACGGCTGCGCTTCATGGGCGTGCCCGTCCTCTATGCCCCCTGGTTCCAGTTTCCGATCGATGATCGCCGCCGCACCGGCCTGCTGTTCCCGACCATCGGCGAGACCGACAAGACCGGCTGGGATTTCCGCATCCCGCTGTACCTCAATCTGGCGCCGAACTACGACGCCACGATCACGCCGCGCTACATGTCGGACCGCGGTGTTCAGGTCGACACCCAGACGCAATACCTGCTCAGCCGCGCCGAAGGCAGCCTCGGTTACGAGTATCTGGGCAACGATCGCGAAACCGACGAGCGCCGCACGTTCACCGAATTCAGCCACCGCGGTGTGTTCAACCCGCGCCTGGGCGTGGACATGCATTACGCCGAGGTTTCCGACCCCGAGTATTTCGAGGACCTGGGCGGCAGCGTCGATCTGAGTTCGATCACCCATCTGGAGCGCAGTGCGCGCTTCACCTACGCCGCCCCGGCGGCCTACACTGTGCAGGCGCTGTTCCAGGACTACCAGACCATCGCCAGCAACCTCGCACCGATCGACGACCCCTACCGCCGCCTGCCGCAGGTACGCATCGATGCCATCACCCGCAACAGCCTGTGGGACACGCGCCTGGGCGCGGATGCCGAGTACGTCAACTTCGTCCGCGACGACTCCGTCGAAGGCCAGCGTGTCGACATGCACCCCTATCTGCGTTGGGAAAAGGACCGGGTCGCCTGGTTCGCCAAGTCGCAGCTGGATTTCCGCTATACGGCGTATGAACTGACCAACACCGCCGCCGACAGCTCGTCGAACCAGGACCGCTCGCTGCCGCAGTTCAGCGCCGAGTACGGCCTGCGCTTCGAGCGCATCGACCCTTCCGGCGCGCTGCAGACCCTGGAACCGCGGCTGTACTACCTCTATGTGCCGTATGAAGACCAGGACTCGCTGCCGGTGTTCGACAGCGGCGAGCCGGACTTCGACTTCACCCAGCTGTTCTCGCGCAACCGGTTCTCCGGCGAGGACCGCATCTCCGACGCCAACCAGTTCGCCGTCGCCCTGACCGGACGTCAGCTCGACGCCAACAGCGGCAACGTCCGCGCCAGCGCCAGCTTCGGCCAGCTGTTCCGCTTCGAGGCGCCCGAAGTGCGCCTGCCCGACGAAGCCGCACCGCCGCGCGGCGCCACCGACTTCATCGGCAGCATGAACGTGCAGATCTACGATAACTGGACCGCGCTCGTCGACACCCAGTGGTCCCCCAAAAGCTCGGATTTCACCCGCACTGCGGCCGGCCTGCGCTACCGCAGCGACCGGCGCTGGATCGAAGTGGCCTACCGCTACCGCCAGGACCTGCTCGAGCAGACCGATGTCATCGTCTCGACCCCGATCTACGGCGGGCTGAGCCTGCTCGGCCGCTGGCGCTACTCGATCGCCGACGACAATACCCTCGACAGCGTCGCCAGCCTCGAATACGAAACCTGCTGCTGGGCCGTGCGCACCTCGTACCGGCGCTACGTGGCCGACACCCGGGGCGACTTCAATTCCGGCATCTACCTGCAGCTGGAACTCAAGGGCCTGGCGCGGATCGGCTCGGGCATGACGAACCTATTTCCCGACTCCATGGTCGAATGACCCGGAACAGCCCCGGCTGTGCCGCAATACGCGATAATCCCGCCCTCCAGTCGCCCTTTGCCTTCCGGCGACCGTCCAGACCCGCACACGAAATCCCGCTCATGAAGCCGATGCTTGCCCACTCGATCCCGTCCGTCATGACCAAATCCCTGAGCGCCCTGCTGCTCGCCTGCTCGGCACTGATGGCGCCCGCCGCCCTGGCCGGCCAGCCGCTGGATCGCATCCTCGTCGTCGTCAACGACGGCGCGCTGCTGCAGAGCGAACTGGAACAGGCGATGGGCGATGCGCGCCGCCAGATCAAGGAGCGCGGCATTGCCGCACCGCCGGAAGCCGCACTCCGTGCCCAGGTGCTTGAGCGCCTGATCCTCACGCGCGTTCAGACCCAGCGCGCACAGCAGGCCGGCATTCGCGTCGATGACCGCGAACTCAACGAAGTGCTGACCACCATTGCCAAGCAGAACAGCATGAACCTGGCCGAGTTCGCCGATGCCGTGCGCAAGGACGGCCTCGACTACCTTGCCGTGCGCGAACAGATCCGCGACGACGTCACGATCCAGCGCCTGCGTGCGCGTGAAGTCGACAGCCGCGTCAGCGTTACCGACCAGGACATCGACGCCCTGCTCGCTACCCAGGGCGCGGACTCCAACGCCGAATTCCGCATGTCGCACATCCTGATTTCCGTACCGGAAGGCAGCAATGCCCAGGCCCGCGACGCCGCACGCGCCAAGGCCGACGGTCTGCGCCAGCAGATTGCCGATGGCGGCGACTTCGCCGAACTCGCCATCGCCAACTCCGATGGCCAGCAGGCCCTCAAGGGCGGCGATCTTGACTGGCGTCGTGCCGATGACCTGCCGGAACTGTTCGCCAAGGAAGCGGCCAGGCTCGCACCGGGCGAAGTCAGCAGCGTGATCGACACCACCGGCGGCTTTCACATCGTCAAGCTCGTCAGCACCCGCGGCGGTGAAGAGCGCAAGATGGTCACCGAGTCGCACGCGCGGCATATCCTGCTGCAGATCAATGCCGTGCGTAACGACGACCAGAGCCGCCTGCAGGCCCGCGACCTCTATAACCGGCTGCAGGCCGGCGAAGACTTCGCCAAGCTCGCCAAGGAATTCTCGGACGACCCCGGCTCCAAGAACAGCGGCGGCGATCTCGGCTTCCAGCCGCCTGGCGTATTTGCGCCGGAATTCCAGGTGCGCATCGACCAGCTCAAGGCGGGCGAACTCTCCGCGCC
>CAZDPA010000051.1:0-5918 GCA_964507195.1 uncultured Salinisphaerales bacterium
GGGTTCGAATCCCCGTGGGGACGCCAATTATTGAAACCCGCCGAAAGGCGGGTTTCGCGTTTCCGGGATCAGCCCCCGGCCAAGCCCGTAAAAGCGGGCTTTTTTGTGGTCACTCGTTTCGCAAGCCACCCCAGATCGCGTACTCTCTGAACCATGCAGGGGGCCAGGCGACTCGTCTGGCAGGTAACAGGATTAGGGGTACTGAATGCGACAAGGAATGTCCGAGTACAAGCGGGTACAACGGCAATGAGTGCCCCATCGGAAACACCCCAGAGCGAGCCATCCGTCAGCGGGATACCGAGCGAGGCGCTGAGTCAGACCGTCGGTCGACCAGCCATTGATGCCTTGCGCCGCACGGTCGGCTTGGCCTTGGTCGACGTCTTCGGCGGCTTCATTCGCAGACTGCCCGAGGCGCTGCAGCAAAATACTGCGAACCTGAGTGCTGCTGATCGGCGCTACAGCGCCGAACTGGTCAAGTTGATCGAAGCACAGCCTGAGCGCTGGATTTCCGGACTGATTCGCCGGATCGATGCCAACCTGATCGGCACGGCCAACGCCGCAAAGATACAGGCGCAGGACAAAGCCAATTCCGCCGGCGACGAGCTGATGCTCACGCGCATTGAACTCCGCGCAGAAGCCCAGTTCTCCGAACTGGTCGTCGAACTCAGTACGCGCCTGGACAGCATCCGCCGGACGGTTTATTTCCCGGTCCGCACCGGTGCACTCGCGCCGGCGGGTTTGTGTCGCGCCCTGCAGGACACTGCGACCGAGATGCAGTGTTCCAGCGCCCATGTGCGCGTACTGTTCGGCAAGTTCGACGAGATGGTATTCCCGGACCTGCCGCGCCTGTATCAGCGCCTGACGGGTGCATTGAGCGACATCGAAATGCGCGCCGCGGAAGCCGCATCCCTGCTGGCACGCGAAACCGAGCGTGCCGTCTCACTGCGCGGCGAATCGACACCGCCACGGTCGGCAGCCACCTCGGCGAGTTTCGCCAAACGAATAGCTGCCGCCGAAGAACTGGATGCAAAGACCAACAAAACGCTCGTACAGATCGCTTCGACTGCCGAAAAATCGAGTGAGAGCTATTCTGACCGTGCACTGGCCTGCGATCTGCTGACCCTCCAGACTCAGGAGCCGTTGCCTGGCGTGGATATTCAGCTCGAACAACGCTGGATCCCCTTGCAGCGCATTTCCCTTGCCGGCAAGTTCCTGAACGAAGTCATCGCCGATCCGCTGGTCGCCGGCAGCGATCTCGGCCCCCAGCACGAATCCGTACGCTTTCCGCTGCTGAAGTCGGCCCTTGCCGACTCAACGTTGTTCACGGCGATTACGCATCCGCTTCGCAGCCTGGTCAACGACCTTATGCTCAAGGCGGCGACTTCGCGGGTCACCGGTACGCTCGAAGCACGGCAGATGGCCGAAACCCTGCAGCAGGTGCTCGTGCAGTTTGACCTCGCACCGGACTTTGTCCGCGAAGCCATGCTCAACGCGCAACCGATCAGCGATGAGCAGATCAATTCATTCTTCAATCTGCAGAAACAGCAGGCCAGGCAGCGCACCGAGACCGTGATTCACGAAGCCAAGCGCCTGGTGATTCGCGAACTGGAGTTGCGCACCTTCGGTCGCGATGTACCGGAGCAGGCGCTTAAATTCCTGAACACGAACTGGGGACCTATCCTGGTCAAGGGCCTGCTCCAGCACGGCGCCGACAATGCGCATTGGCGCGCGGGCATGGACCGCATGGAGGAGATGCTCACCCAGCTGTCGATGTCCGATCAGGAAATGCCGCCACCGCAGGAATGGCAGGATCTGGTCGCAGCCATGGGCAAGGATCTGGCCGACGCCGGTATGCCGGCCGAACGCATCAAATCCGCGCTGGAGTTGCTCGACGCTGCCTGGCAGGCACCGCAGCAGCGCATGCCGTTCTGATTTTCCGGTGCACCAGACGCCCAACAAAAAGCCCGGAATCCTTCCGGGCTTTTTGTTGCCATGAAGATGCGGATCAGGCAGCGGTACTTTTCGCTGCGAGCTTGGCGTCGGCATTCTCGTAGACAATGAACGGCTTTGCCTCGCCACGCACGACTGCGTCGTCGACGACAACCTTGCTGACGTTCTGCATCGACGGCAGGTCATACATGACATCAAGCAGCAGGTTTTCCATGATCGTGCGCAGACCACGCGCTCCGGTCTTGCGATCCTTTGCCCGGGAAGCAATCGCCAGCAAGGCTTCTTCACGGAACTCCAGCTGCACGCCTTCCATGCTGAACAGCTTGCCGTACTGCTTGACCAGCGCGTTCTTCGGCTCCCTGAGAATCGCCATCAAGGCGGTTTCGTCGAGCTCGTCGAGTACGGCAGCGACCGGCAGACGCCCGATGAATTCCGGAATCATGCCGAAACGGATCAAGTCATCCGGTTCGGCCAGCGCCAGCAGCTCAGAAGCACGCTTGCTGTCCTTCTCGGACTTCACCGCCGCCGAGAAGCCGATGCCGGTGCGCTCAGTGCGCGCCTGAATGATCTTGTCCAGGCCAGCAAATGCACCACCGCAGATGAACAGGATGCTCGCCGTATTGACCTGAAGGAATTCCTGTTGCGGATGCTTGCGACCGCCCTGCGGCGGCACACTGGCAATCGTGCCTTCGATGAGCTTGAGCAGCGCCTGCTGCACGCCTTCGCCGGAAACATCACGGGTGATGCTGGGGTTTTCAGACTTGCGTGAAATCTTGTCGATTTCGTCGATGTAGACGATGCCGCGCTGCGCTTTCTCGACGTCGTAGTCGCACTTCTGCAGCAGCCGCGCAATGATGTTCTCGACGTCTTCGCCGACATACCCGGCTTCGGTCAGCGTTGTCGCGTCGGCGATCGCAAACGGCACATCGAGCAGACGCGCAAGCGTTTCGGCAAGCAGGGTCTTGCCCGATCCCGTCGGGCCGATCAGCAGGATATTGGCCTTGGACAGCTCAACGCCGTCGGCAGAACCCTTCTGCGAAAGGCGCTTGTAATGGTTATAGACCGCGACCGACAGAATCTTCTTCGCGGTGTCCTGGCCGATGACGTACTCATCCAGCACCGCGCGGATTTCCTGCGGCTTGGGCAGGCCTTTGATCTGCGGCTTGGCGTGGACTTCCTCGCGGATGATGTCGTTGCAGAGGTCAACGCATTCGTCGCAGATATAGACCGAAGGACCGGCAATCAGCTTGCGCACTTCATGCTCGCTCTTTCCGCAGAAAGAGCAGTACAGCACCCGTCCGTTCTGTGAACCGCTGCGCGTCTCGCTCGTCATCGTCCTTCCTCAACCGGGCAAGTCCGCCCGGCTACACCTGTATAGCACAGTGTCATTTTCCTGCAAATTTCCGGCCTGGAGGCGCTGTTCAAGCGGCTGCCGGGACTCGACTGGTGTGGATCTGGTCAACGATCCCGTATTGCTTGGCCTGTTCAGCATTCATGAAGAAATCGCGCTCGACATCACGGGCGATCTTTTCGACCGGCTGGCCGGTATGTTCCGCCATCAGGGTGTTCAGGCGTTCACGCAGATACAGGATTTCGCGGGCCTGGATCTCGATGTCCGTCGCCTGGCCCTGAGTACCCCCGGAAGGCTGGTGGATCATCACGCGCGCATTCGGCAGGATGTAGCGCTTGCCCTTGGCGCCGGCGCCGAGCAGGAACGCGCCCATGCTGGCAGCCTGGCCGAGGCACATCGTGCTGACGTCCGGCTTGATGAAGCGCATGGTGTCGTAGATCGACAGACCGGAGGTGATCACGCCACCTGGCGAGTTGATGTACAGATGGATGTCCTTGTCCGGATTTTCCGATTCCAGGAACAGTAGCTGCGCCACGACCAGATTCGCCATGTGGTCATCGATCGCACCGACGATGAACACCACGCGCTCCTTGAGCAGGCGTGAGTAGATGTCGAAAGCGCGCTCGCCACGAGCGGTCTGCTCAACGACCATCGGTACCAGGTGCTGTGCGCGAGTCAGAATGTCAGTCATTGCTCAAGTCGGTCTGAAGGGCGGAGTTCTTGAATGCTGCATGAAACATATCGTGAAGCTGAGCCCCGGCCTTGTCGCACCGGGGCCCGTCTTTGACGGCCCGGCTTACGCCGCGGCCTTCGGGTTCATCAGCTCATCCAGGCTCAGCTTCGTTTCCGAAACCGCCCCTGCGGCTGTCAGTGCATCGACAACCTGATCTTCCATCACCATCGCGCTCAGACCCTGCATCAAGTCCTGGCGCGTACGGTAGAACTGCTTGACCTGATCCGGCTGTTCGTAGTCCATCGCAATCGCGTCGAGTGCCGCTTCAAGCTTTGCGGCGTCGAGCTTGAGGCTCTGCGCCTTGATCACTTCACTGAGCAACAGACCCAGGCTTACGCGCTTGCGCGCAGAATCCTGAAACGCCGCGTCCGGCAGCAACTCCTTGAGCTTCTCGGCATCCACCTTGGCCATGTTCATGCGGCCTGCCGCTTCCTGACGCAGGCGCGGAATCTCCTGGGCAACCAGCGCTTCCGGCACTTCAATCGGATTCGCGGCAAGCAGCTGATCCAGAGCCTGCACCTTAAGACGGCCCTGCACCGCCTTGTCACGTTCCTTGATCAGTGCGCCACGGCACTTCTCGCGCAGACCTTCGATGCCGGCTCCGGCTTCGACGCTGTGCGCCTTGAGAAATTCCTCGTTCACTTCCGGCAGCGTGGCGCCTTCGACCAGCTTGAGCGTCAGCTCGAACTGCGCCGTCTTGCCACGCAGATTCTCGGCGCGATAGTCCTCGGGGAACGCAACGTCAACAACGAATGCTTCACCTGCAGTGTGGCCAACCACACCCTTTTCAAGGTCGGGCAGGAACTGGCTGGCGCCGATCTCGAAGCTCACGTCCTTGCCTTCGCCGCCGGCGAAAGCTTCGCCATCCAGCTTGCCGAGGAAGTCGACCTTGACGCGATCACCGGCAGCCGCCGCCCGGCTGACTTCGGCGAACTCGCGCTTGGCCTTGCGCAGGTTCTCGATCAGGCGATCCACATCGGCTTCGCTGACTTCGACGATCGGCTTTTCAATCTTGATCGTCGACAGCGGTGCCCGCGTGATTTCCGGATACACCTCGAAGTTCGCGACATACTCGAGCGGCTCGCCGGCCTTCTCGGCCGTCACATCGATCTTCGGTTGACCAGCCGGATTCACACCGGCCTTGGACAGCGCCTGCGGATAGGTCTGCTGCACGATGTCGGAAATCGCATCCATGCGTGCCGAGTCGCCAAACTGCTGCTCGATGACCTTTTTCGGTGCCTTGCCCGGACGGAAGCCCGGCAGCTTGGCGCGGTTGGCGTAGCGCTGCAGGCGATCAGCAACCGCCTTGGCAACCTGGTCGGCCGGGACAAGTACACGCATCTGCCGGCGCAGGCCGCCCGGCGACTCAACATTAACTTCCATTAGCTAGGCTCTGTTTTCGGATCAAAAATTCAAAACAAACTGTTGGGATACTGGGCATTTGGTGCGAAAGGAGAGACTCGAACTCTCACGCCTTTCGGCGTTGGTACCTAAAACCAGTGCGTCTACCAATTCCGCCACTTTCGCGCCAGCCAAGCAGTATATCAGTGCCCAGTTTGACGGCGCATGCCGAGGCTGTCTGCCTGCGTATGGATGAGCGTATGGATACACCGGCGGACTGGCACCCGAATCTGCGGAAGCCCGCGCTCCATCGGCCGCGTCCAACAGGACTTGACATGCAAATGGGAATGCTTATCATTTGTCTGGCCAACCCCAGCCGGAGCTTCCCCATGTCGGACCTGCACCTGCCATCCAATCCAACACTGTCACCCTTGTCCTCGCGCGCTTCCAGCGTCGTCCGCGTTCGCAGCGACGATCTGCTGCGCGGCACCCGCGAGATCGTGATCGAACATCGCGGCGAAGAGTATCGCTTGCTGCGCACGC
>CAZDPA010000051.1:5928-23987 GCA_964507195.1 uncultured Salinisphaerales bacterium
CAATGACCGCCTGATTCTGAACAAGTAAGCCCCAGCTGCTTCACTCCCATCGCGCTGCAGCCCCGCTGCGCGGAAGCGGATCGAGGCACCGGAACACACCCCCGGGTGTTCCGGTGCCTATTTTTTGCGCGGCAATCCAAACGCTGGAGAACAACCGACGCACCGCGCGTAGGTGATCCGTTACCCTGCACACCCGGATCATCCACACCGTCAAATCCGCAAACGCATGAGCCAGCGCGAGGCCCACTCTCCCGCCGCGAAACAGCGCATCACGCAGCGCCCGCTACTGGTCGCCTGCCTGCTGGCCGCGCTGATCGTTGCTGCACTGGCGGCATTGTGCTTCGGCGCGCTACCAATACCCGCGCTCAAGGTCTTCGGCATCCTCGGCCTGCCGACCGGTGCCGACAACGGACTGACCATCACCGACTTCGAGCGCACCGCCGTACTCGATCTGCGTCTGCCGCGCGTGCTGCTCGCGATCATGATCGGTGCGACGCTGGCGCTCGCTGGCGCCGCAATGCAGGGCTTGCTGCGAAATCCCCTGGCTGATCCCGGCCTCATCGGCGTATCGGCCGGCGCAGGCCTGTCCGCCAGCCTGGTCATGGTGCTCGGCGTCGAAGCGCTGCTGCCGCGCGCCGTCGCCCTGCCCCTCGCGAGCTTCGTTGGCGGCGCGCTTGCTGCCTGGATCGTATTGCGCGTGAGTCTGGTCGACGGTCGCACACGCATCGCCACGATGCTGCTTGCCGGCCTTGCCCTCAACGCAATTGCCGGCGCCGGCATCAGCTTCCTGTCCTACGTAGCCAATGACTTTGCTTTGCGCTCGGTGACGATCTGGATGTTCGGCTCACTCGGTCGCAGCGGCTATGGAGAGTTGTTGGTTGGCCTGCCGTTGCTGCTGATTCCGCTGCTGCTGATTCCACTGCATGCCCGCTCACTCAATGCCCTGCTGCTCGGCGAAGCGGAAGCGCAGCACCTGGGGGTCGATGTCGAAACACTCAAGCGCCGCCTGAGCCTGCTGATCGTGCTCGCCGTCGCCACCGGCGTGGCACTGGCCGGCATCATCGGCTTCGTCGGCCTGGTCGTTCCGCATCTGATCCGCCTCTGGAGCGGGCCGGATCACCGGGTGCTGCTGCCCTGTTCCGCACTGCTCGGCGCCTTGCTGATGGTGCTCGCAGACACCGTGGCGCGCACGCTGTTCCTGCCGGCAGAACTGCCGATCGGCATTCTCACCGCGCTGATCGGCGGCCCCTTCTTCATGCTGATGCTGCTGCGCTTCGGCCGGAGCACCGCGCTCTCATGAGCCTGCGCGCCACCGATCTGCGGTACCGCCGGGATGGCCGCGCCCTGCTTGACGGCGTGTCGCTGCACGTCGAAGCCGGGCAGATCCACTGCATCGTCGGCCCCAACGGTGCCGGCAAATCCACATTGCTGAGCCTGCTGTCCGGCGAACGTGCCGCACAGTGCGGCCACGTGAGTTACAACGGCCAGCCGCTGATGCGTTTGACGCTCGCGCAGCGCGCGCAGATCCGCGCCGTATTGCCGCAGCGCGATCTGCTGACGTTTGCGTTTACCGTGGATGAAGTCGTCCGCCTCGGTCGCATGCCTGTCCGCCAGCACGGCGCAAGGCGCGAAGCCGAAATCGTCGAACTGGCCATGCACGCAACCGATATCTGGGCGTTGCGCGACCACGACTACACCACCTTATCCGGCGGCGAACGCTCGCGCGTACAGCTCGCACGCGTGCTGTGCCAGATCTGGGAGCCTGCTGAACAGGACGCTCGCATCCTGCTTCTGGACGAACCGACCGCAAGCCTGGACATCGCCCATCAGCATCGCAGCCTGCAATGGCTAAAAACCTTTGCCGCCACGGGCGTCGCCGTCGTCGTCATCCTGCACGATCTCAACCTGGCGATGACCTACGCCGACCAGGTCACTCTGCTTGACCAGGGCCGCGCTGTCGCCAGCGGCACGCCGATGGAGGTGCTCACCGAGCAGAATCTGGAATTGGTCTACCGCATCAAGGTGGAAATCCTGCGGGCGCCACGAATCCCGCATCCGATCATCGTCGCGCGCGCCTGAAACTCTGCAGAGGACGTTTTCGGGAGGGGGTCAGAAAAGCGACCCCTTCGACAGCAGCAGCTTCGTCGACTCGAAGCTGGCGTCCGCCGTCACCTGTCCTCGCAATGCGGACACGCGAATCCATCCGGCCAGCACGACGCTTCCAGTGCGGCCACGCACGCAGTCGCGAGCTTCGCTCGGGATCGAGTTCGCTCAGAGAACTCGACAATCCCGGAACGTGCACTCACCCCGCAATCGCATAAACCGCTACCGGCTCCGGATACCCCTTCAATTGCTCAGCAGCCTGCGGAACCACCCTGAAGCGATCGGCAAGCGCGTGGATCGTCTCCGCATCAGCCAGCACCTCACCGTCCAGCGCGCGCCCACACAGACGTGACGCAAGGTTGACCGCATTGCCCACGGCCACGTATTCAAGGCGCCCTGCACCGTGGATCGCGCCGACGGTCACGTCGCCGGACGCGATGCCGACGCCAACACCCAGTGGCGCCCCGCATTTCTTCAGCATCTCTGAAACCTGCGCGAGGATTTCCAGCGCCATCGCTGCTGCTGCCAATTCGCGCTTGGGCACGGTCACCGGTGCGCCCAGCAGGATCAGTACACCGTCGCCCGCATGATCCTTGACTGTGCCGCCATGCATAGCCGCAACCTTGCCGATGATCGAGTAGTAGCGCTCCAGCAGTTCAATCACCTGTTCTGAATCTTCCGCGCGCGCATAGGCGGTAAAGCCGCGCAGGTCGCAGGCGACCGCGGTGATGTGGCGACGCTCCCGGCGCTGCAAGGCCAAGGCACTGGTCTGGCGCGCCAGATGCGCGAGTTGCGGCGAGACAAAGCGGCTCATGAACTGACCGCGTTGCTGTTGAATCACCAGGAAACGCACCGACGCTGCCAGATAGATCAGCAATCCGGTCGCCATCAGCAGTGCCATCGGCGTTCCCTGGATCACGATGCCGGACAGCAGGAACGGCGCGGCGAGCATCAGCGCACGCAGTCGCTGTGCCTCAGCGGGGTCAATGCGCCGCGCGAAATGCATCAGCAGGATGGCGATGGCCGAGAGCAGCATCGCACTGCCCAGCACGGGGATGAACACTGCGAACTCAACACCGCTCAGAGCAACCAGCCCTGCCCCGTCCAAGGTCGCAAGCTCCGGGAAAATGATGGTGTAGCCGATGCCGAGCGCCCAATAGATCACTATCAGGCCCTGCGAAATCCGGAACAGAATATTCGCTGCGCGTGCGACCCCGCCTTCAGTACCCACACCGATGCGACGCCCCCATTCGACACCGCCGAATATCGATAGTGCGATCAGCGTTTCGGTGGTGACATGCGCAAGGGGTGAAACATTCGATCCGCCGAAGGCCTCGAAACCCGAGAGAAACAGCACCGATCCCATGCTGATGAGGCTACAGCCGAGCGCTCGACTGGAGGGCTCACGCCGGTCCAGCCAAAGGAAAATGCCGCCCATGCCGACCGTGATCAGACCGAGGACGAGATAAGCGGGAACCGGATAGATGGAAATGGCGTGAGTATCCGCAACGACAGAGCAAAGCGAGTCACGAACCGGACCAGCCTCGTGAGAGACACACCGGACTTCTGGCCTTGCCGCGCTAGACGATCACGACCTTGAGGCCGACGTCGATGTTGTTGCGCGTTGCCTTCGAGTACGGACAGAACTGATGGGCGGCGGCAATCAGCTTGTTCGCGTCGACATCCGAGATCCCGCTGATCCATGCGGTGATGTCGGCCTTCAGACCGAAGCCGCTGTCGTCCGGGCCGATGCCAACGGCCACTTCAATCTCGACCGAAGTCGGCTTGAGCTTCATCTGCGTCGCGAGGTAATCAACCGCGCCGCCGAAGCAGGCTGCGTATCCCGCCGCAAACAGATCTTCCGGCGTCGTTGTGCCGGGCTTGCCGGGGCCGCCCATCTCCTTGGGCACCGACAGGTCAGCCTTGACGACGCCGTCGCGTGATTCGGTATGGCCATTGCGTCCACCGGAGGACACAGCGTGTGCGGTGTAGAGAACTTTCAACGGCATGTTCGTGCTCCTGTGAAGGTTTCGTATTGTGAACTTTCTCGCCTGCTTCAGCGCACCACGAAGCTTACCGCTCCAGTCTCGATGCCGACGCCGTCTCCGGCATCGGCGACCGCCTTGAGCACATGCGCGCCACGCTGCAATCGCCAGCTCCAGCGTGGACCGGCACCTTCGCCGACCAGCTCGCCGTTGACGTACCAGCGCACGGTCTTGATGCCCTGCTGCCAGACCAGCTCGAAGTCGAACGCTTCAAGCTCGTCCGGAATGCGCGGGTCCATCGCCAGTTGCAGACCGTCGTACGGCTGGACCAGCGCGGGTTGCGTCGGAGCAGCGGGCACCGCGGCGATTTGCAGATTGCCCTGCTCAGCAGCCTGAGCGATCACTGGAGCGCTGTCACCTGCGCGGGCCAGCAGACCGCGCGTCAGCAGGGCTGCGCCGGTCGAACCGGTGATGCCGTCAGTTGCGCGGCCCGACAGATCGCCAATCCAGACACCGACAACATAGCGGCCGTTGTAGGCAACGGTCCATGCATCGCGATAGTCGCTGGACGTGCCGGTCTTGACCGCAGTGCTCTGCGGGAAGCGGAGCACGCCGCCATCACCGAACTCGAGCAGGCGCGCAGACGGATCGGCGAGGATGCCGCTGATCATTCGCGCGGCCCTGGCATCGAAGCCGGCACGATCGGCCCGACCCTCGCGCTCGTCGTCGAACACGGTCAGTGGCCGGTAACGCCCTTCGCGGGCGAGCGCGGTGTAGGCCTGCACCAGTTCATACAGCGACACTTCACCATTGCCGAGTGCGAGGCCATCGCCGTAGACATCCGGATGACGATCGAGACTGCGCACGCCGAGCGCCTTGAGCTTGTCGAGAAACGGTGCGGCGCCGACGAACTGCAGCGCCTTGACCGCCGGAATGTTCAGCGAGTTGCCGAGCGCTTCGCGCACGCTGATGACCCCGTGATGGGTGCGACTGTAATTGCGGTACTCATGCAGACCGCCATTGACGCGTTCAGCCAGCGCACTGTCGTCGATCATTGTCTGCGGGCCCCAACCGCGTTCGAATGCGGCGGCGTAGAGCAAAGGCTTGAGCGTGGACCCCGGCTGACGCGCGACATCGACCGCATCGATGCCGGTGACGTCCGGCTCTCTTGCATCGACAACTGCCCATGCGCGGATGCGATTGCCGTCGAGATCGACGACGAGCGCCGCACCCTGGCGCGCACCCTCCCCATCAAGGTCCTGCAGCCGCGCAGTCAGATAAGCCTCGGCATCGGCCTGCAGCCTGGGGTCGAGGCTGCTGCGCAATGCGCTGCCGTCTGCCGCGCCGCCAGAACGCGCGCGCACCTGGGCAACGAAGTGCGCCGCCCGCAATGCCGGCCGTACGCGAACGAAGCGCAGCGGTGCCTGTTCCGCATCACTTGTCGCGAGCATCCCGGCAGCGGTCAGTACACCAGCCAGCCGGTCGATGCCGCGTTGCAGTGCGGCAGTTTCCTTGAGCAGACGCGATGGCGCGCGCAACAACACGGCGAGCGCCAGGGTTTCGCGCTGACTCAGGGTTTCGAGGCTGCGACCAAAATAGAACCGCGCGGCCTGGACGACGCCACGGCGATTCGCACCGTACGGCGCCTGATTCAGATAGAACTCGAGGATCTCGTCCTTGCTGAAGCGCGCCTCCAGACGCAGCGCTTCAAATCCCTCGACCCAGCGCGACCACAGCGTGCGCGGACGCGGATGCAGCAGACGCACGACCTGCTCGCTGATCGTGCTCGCACCGCGCACCGCGCGACGCGCCTTGAGGTTCTGCCAGACCGCCGCAGCGCGGGCGCGCCAGTCGATACCGCTGTGTTCGCGGAAACGCCGATCCTCGGCGGCAATGACTGCTTGCGCGAGCAAAGGCGGCATCTGTGTCAGCGGCAGTTGCTGCATCTGATTCCAGCCGCCGTCGAACACCAGTTGCAGCGGTTCGCCGTGACGGTCAAGCACGGCGACGTCACCGGTATCGGTCGGCGGCGTCAGCACTTCCGGCAAGCTTCGTTGCGCCAGCGCCGTTGCCAGCAGCAGCGCAGCAGCGCCCCCTGCGACGACGACGGCGCCACGGCGCAGCACCCGCCTGAAGGCAGACCGCTTCACGGCGCGCGCGCAGTCACTCGCAGGCGCGCAGCAACGCCATTGCCGTAGACATCCGGGTCGTACATCTGCTCGACGTGGCTGCGCGCGATCGCGAACTCACCTGCGGAGATCGCCTGGCCGAACCAGCTCAGCTGATAACGGCCCTGCGGGATGAAATCGGCGTAGTGACGCACAGCCTCGAAGCGCAGTTCGCGATGATAGAACGGCCACGGATACGCGCTGTTGTCGGCCAGGGCCTGCTCGTCGATGCCCGCGGTCGTCGCCAGATCCGGATTCAGCGGCTCGATCCCGCCGGGCACCGGGTCATCAACGACGACATAGGTCATCCACGCCGGCGCATCGACGGTCAGGTCCACTTTCAGAAGCTCGCCCTGCTGCATTTCCAGTTCGCCGTTGGCGTTCGGCGTGAGCGGCTGCCACTGGCCGCCGCGCTGCACTGCGTAGCTGCGTTGCACCGACAGGCCGGCGCTGATGGCCGGCGTGTCCTCCGGCTCGACGTACTGCAGCCGAGTACTGACATAGCCGCGACCGGATCCCGTCGCTTCCACCCGCACGGCCTGCTGACCGCTGGCGGTGACCACGGTGCTGAGCACAGGACTCGTTGCGGGTTTCAGCTGAACGCTGCCGAGTGGTTGTTCCCCTACCGTCGCCTTGACCGCCAGATCCACCGGATCACGCTCATAGGCTTCGCTGTAGGTAATCAGGGCCTGCGCGCAGTACAGGTTTTCCTGAGTGTTGTTCCAGTGCGTGCGGCCGTTGCGCGCAGACGTCACATGGCGGATCAGCTTCTGCGGCAGCTCGCCGATACCGGATTGCTCGCGCGCCACCACGAGCGCACTCAGCGCCGCGCAGTTGGAGCGCACCGGCGAGCCGAGCAGCCAGACCCAGGCACTGTCGTCATCGTCTGCTAGCGACAGACGAGCCGCCGATTCATTGGCGCGTGCGAGCACGCGCTCGCGCGCACGCCCGGCCCAGGCTTCGCCGCCGTCGATCTTCTGCGCGGTCTGCCAGAACAGGCTTTCGCCGAACAGGCCCATGCGCACCAGCTGCTCGCCGTGTCGCGCCAGCTCGGCAGCGTCAAGCTTGCCGCGCTGCGCGAGCGCCGCCAGTGCAACGGCGCGCAGCTGTGCGCGCGCTTCGCGTGAGCTGAAACCCTGCGCGGTCGGATCCGCACGCAGCACGCCGAGCAGATACTCGTCGAGCGCGTCCCAGACCGGCGCAGGTGGCGCGTGGCCCATGTCCTTGAGCCAGCCGAACGCGAGCCCTGTGAATGCCGACAGGTACGGGCTGACATTGGCATCGCTGGCAACAAAGAACGCCATGCCGCCGTTCGGCGCCTGGAAGCTGCTCGCGTCCGCCAGCACCGTCGCAATCTGCTGCTCCGCCCCCGGCCATGCAGCGGTCGGATCCAGACGCGGCTTGAGCTTGAGGAACTGCGCCGCCATCGTCGCCTTGCTCAGGCGCTGCTCCCAGCACTCGTGCGGATACGCGCGCTGGTACGCAAACGCGCCATCGAGTGCACCGAGCAGGGTCGGCGTCAGCGCCACGCTCAGCTTCGCCGAGCGTGCGCTGGCCGGCACATCGATGATCTGCGTCACCGCTTGCTCTGCGGTGAGATCGGACAGATCGGCCGCAGTGGCCGAGATGCGCTGCGCTCGTATCGGCACCTCATGCGCAAGCTTGTCCGAGTCTTCGCCGTCACCAGCGCTCGCGCGGAACTGCAGATTCTCCGCAGTCTCGACCTTGAGCGGCAGCAATACCGTCTTGCGCTCGAACGACGCGAGTTCGACGATCTGCTTGATCTCGCCCTTCGCCCCGCCCGTAACCTGGATGCCGACTTCGATCTTGCGTGCATGATCGGTGCGATTCAGCACGGTGAAACCAGCGCTGAACTGATCACCGACCGCGAGCTGATTCGGCATCGCCGGACGCAGCTCGGTCGGCTTGGTCACACTGATGTCGGTCTGGCCCAGCCCCATGCGCTCGCTAGTCGTCACCGCCATCACCAGCACACGCCAGCCGGTCAGTTGATCGGGCAACGCGAACGAGATCTCCGCGTTGCCCTGCGCATCGGCGGCCAGCGCCGGATTCCAGTACGCAACGAACTTCTCGACCGAGCGCAGCGACAGGTCGGCTCCACCGTCACCGCCCGGGTTTGCGCCTTTCTTCTCGAACTTCTGCCGTCCGATCAGCTGCGTCAACAGGCTGTAGTTCGACAGATCGAGCGCATCCAGCGCGGTGAAGCCCTTGAGCGGATCGAAGTAGTCCGTGCCGGACGTGATGAGATCGAACACCGCCTTGTCGATGACCGCGACCGCGAACTCGATCGGCTCGGTCTGGGCGGTCTTGCCGTCGGCAACCGGATTGGCAACCTTGGCCTGCAGCTTCACGCTCACTGTTTCCCGCGGCCGATAGGCCTCGCGATCCGGCATCAGCCTGATGTCGATGTGACGATACGGCTCGTCGACGACGAGCCTGGCATAGCCCATGCGGAACGTCGGCTTGCCGAGATCAACGCCGCCCTTGAGCGGCGCCTCGACGCGCGGCGACATGACGACAACCGACACGTACGCCCCCGGTACATACTCCGGCAGCACCGGAATCTCGATCACCGGCGTCGAACCCTCGAGCACCTGCACGGATTCATGCAGCACCCCATAGCGCTCGACCGTCACCAGCGCCTGTGCGCCGGGGAACGGATTCTTGACCAGGAAGCGTGCGGTCTTGCCGACCGTCCAGCTGTCCTGCTCGGCACGCAGATCGAGACTGTAGTCCGGCGACTCCTCCCACAGCACCGCACTCGCGCCCTGCGCGTACAACTCGTAGTGGGTCTGGTGCAGGCGGTCCGCGCTGTCGCGCACCATCGCGGTCACTCGGAACTCGCCTGCGGCATCCGGCGTGAACTCGCATTTCATGCCTTCAAGTGTCGAGCGCCCCTTGCAGGTTTCGACACGCTTCCACTGCTTTGTGTAGCGCGTGATGTAGGCATTGCCCGCACCTTTGACGCGCGCACCCAGGGTCTCCTTGCGCTCGATCTTGATGTAGTACGGTGTGCCACGCTGCGGCTGGCCCTGCGTATCGACGACCAGCGCATCGACGCTCGCGGCCTTGCCCTGCTGCAGGGTCCATTGCCCGGAGCGCACACCGATGTAGCGATCGCGTCCGAAGTACGGAATGCTGCTGCGACTCACGATGCTGCGGCCGCGATCATCTTCAACGCTGCCTTCGAGCAACAGACGTCCGGCCATCACCGCACCATCGGGTGGCGTCAGCGTGGACTGCCATTCGCCCCGGGCATCGAGCTGTGCGGTCTGATCGAGCACCGGCTGCAGTTCTCGACCGCTGTCGTCGGCGCTGTCGAAGGTGAATTCCTTCGCCAGCGGATGCTTGGGTTCGAACGCCACGACCTCAAGACGCGCCTGTGCACGCAGGCGCGCCGCGCTGAACGGCCCGCCGCCCTGCAGCTTGGCCTCGATATGCACCGGAACCGCCGCGCCCGGTGCCGCTGCCTTGGCACGCAGTTCGGCACCGACACGGAACGGTGCGGGCACGAAATCGGCGACCAGCACCTGCAGCGGATCGAGCGCGAACTCGACGTAGTCCGGCTTGAGTTCGAAGCGATACCAGCCGACCGCTGCGTTCTTCGACAGCACGAACGAACCATCCAGCGCACCGAAGCGATTGAGCGCGACCGCTTCGCGCTGATGTACTGTCGCGCCTGCGGCGTCGTATACCGTCACCCTGTAGCGCCCTGACGGCGCCGGCGCGAGGCGCTCGCCCGAATCATCACGCACGTAGATCTTGTACTGCACGGTCTCGCCAGTGCGGTAGACGCCCTGCGCGGTGGTACCCCAGCTGCGCAGATGCCCGTGCTGCTCACGGCGGCTGGACCAGAACTGCTCGCGCGATGCGCGCCAGATGTCGACATCGAATGCGGATTGCAGCGGCAGCAGCGCGAGCTGCTTGCCATGTTGCACGCGCACACCAAGGCTGTCCTTGCCACCGACCCACAACTTTTCGAGCTTGGGATCGAGCACCGCCGTACCGGGCAGCATGGCGACGCCACTGGCATCGGTGCTGGCGGTCGCCCGCGCGGTGTTGTCGAGGCCTTCGACGATCGCCACCTCGGCATCCGCGACCGGCTTGCCGTCCGCAAGACCCGTGACCCAGACCAGGCTGTTGCTGTGACCGATCTTGGCGTGGATCTGCCACGGCGTGACCGTGACAAAGAACTCGCGCGGGTTGGTTTCGATCGCAACCCCACCTTCGGTCTGCGCTTCGAGCGTGCCGCGCAAGGCGCCACTGTCATGCCCGCCGAGCATGTCGCGCACATTCAGCGGCATCGCGAACGCGATATTGCGTACCGGTGAAACCGGCACGTTCTGAACCTGATCCGCTGCAAGTTGGGCGCCATTGCCCGTAGCGCTCATGCGCGTGTAGCGCGCGACGATGCTTTCCAGATTGGTGACGATGACCGGCACTTCCGTGCTCTCGCCGCTTTCGAGCACGGCGACCGGATGGTCAGCGACGATGTCCGGTGCACGAGCCCCGGTGCGCACGGAGATCGCAGCATCCTGCTGCAAGGCGCGGCCGAAGCGGTCGGCGAGCGCGCCATCGACGCTGATCGTGTACGCCGACTCCGCCGCCAGCGTGTACGGCAGGTAGACCCGATAGGTCTGATTTTCGTTGTGCGGCCAGGACACCGGATGTGCGTCACCCGCTCCCGAACCTGATTGGGCCCAGGGGTCGAAATCAGGATCGGTCGGCATTGCCGGTGACGGATCGATCTTGAAATGCTCGCGCAGCGCGGACGTGCTGACCGGCGCACTGAACTCGAGGCTGATTGGCGCGAGCGGAACGCAGCCACTGGCGTCCTCATCGACCGCAAAGGTCTGTTCCTCGCCATCGATCGTGCAACGCAGGCCGAGCAGGCGCAGCTCGGGGAAGGTGTGCGCGGTGAACTCACGGTCGCTCTTGAGTCCAGGCTCGACGCCGAACGCGGAAACCAGACCTGGACTGACCATCAGGCTGTAGCGCTGATCCGGCTGCAGGGCCTGCGTCGGCCAGACTCGCCACTGAACGCGCGCTTCGCCGTCGGGGGTGTAGAACGGCGTGTCGGCATCGAATGTGTCCGGCCCGACCTCGACCGCCTTGCCCAGTTTCAGATTCGCCGCAACTGACCTGGCGGTGACCGGCTGGTTGAAGCGCACGCGCAGTTCGGGTTGTTGCGGGCCGCGCCAGGCAACGACCTGCGCATACAGTACGCGCGGACGTTCGGTCGCGAATGTGCGTGTCATGCCGTCGCGCAACACGCTGCCATCGAGCGCCGTCAGGCCAGGGCGGACTTCGATGCGGTAGCTGGTCGCTGGTCGCAGGCTGTCGTCGCCCTGCAGATTACAGGCCAGCACCTGCGAGTCGAGCCAGCGCCACTGGCAACCGGGGTCCGGCGTAACCGTCACCGGCACTTCGTCGGCCGTGCGCTCCATGCGCCCGAGCGGCACGACAGCGCGATCGAAGCTGATCGTGATCTGACGCTGCGCACGCAAGTCATCGCCAGAGGGCACGATGCGGCTGATGTGCAGATCGTCCGCGGCATGCGCCGTGCCTGCTGCCAGCATCAGCAGCGCGCCAAAAGCCAGCTTGAGCCTATTCATGGATCACCTTGATCCGTGCGAAAAGCGCGCCGTTGTCGTCGCCGACCATCTGCAGGCTGCGCACGCCCTTGATCGTGGTCCAGCTCATTTGGTTTTCATCACCAGCCTGTGGCTCCGATACCGGCAGTCCGAGCAGACCCAGGCTTTGCGGCTCCAGCGCATAGCGTCCATACGGAAACGACACGGTGATCCAGTCGGCGCGGCCATCGATATAGACCACTTCAACCCGGTTGGCGTAGTTGCAGCGCGTACTGTGCAGCGCGACCTGGCAGGCCTGCGACGCACCCAGGGCCTGCTCGGCCTCGGCGCGCGGCTTGCCGGCGAAGCTCGACAGGTTCGCCAGCGGCGTAATCGGACCCTCTGCTTCGGGAATCTGCTCGAACGCGGCTTCGTAGTCGAAACCAGCATCGCGCGTCGACCAGATCCACACCAGCGCGCCGATGGCCGTCGCCATCAGCAGCGCAGCGATCAGTTGCTTCTGCGTTGTTGTTACCGTCATCTCTGGACTCCCATCACCGGAATCACACTCTACGAGCCTGCGCCGCAGTCTGCCGCGCAGGAGCGCACATCCTGAACCACAGTCTGCGGTCCTGACATGAAATAATGGCGGCACTCAAGACCCTTCCCACCGCCGTGCTCCTGCTCTCTGCAACCCTCGCTGCGCTGCTGTCCGGTCCCGCGCTGTACGCGATCGCGCAGCGGCACCCCGCCCTGCTGTCGTTTCTCGATGGCTTTGTGCTGGTCAGCATTGCCGGCCTGGTCCTGCTTGAAGTCGTGCCCGATGCTTTTGCCGCCGGCGGCTGGCTGGCGATGCTGTTCCTGCTGCTTGGCCTGCTGGGCCCGACCGCGCTGGAACATGGCCTGAGCCATGCGCGCCGTGAAGCGCATCTGCTCGCGCTGGGGCTGGCGATCCTCGGCCTCATCCTGCACAGCGTCGGCGACGGCGCGGCGCTCTCGGGCGCGGGTGGCGACCGTCACGAAGCCGCGCTGGGCCTCGCGATCGCGATCCACAGCATTCCGGTCGGCCTGATGGTCTGGTGGCTGCTGTACCCAGTCTTCGGGATCGCCCTGCCCGCACTGGCGCTGATCGCGATGTGCGCGGCCACTGTCGCCGGCTACACCAACGGCCTGTCGTTCAGCGTCGTCCTCGGCGCACAGGGCTGGGCCTGGTTCCAAGCCCTGATCGCCGGTTCGATCCTGCATGTGATCTTCGGTCGCCCGCATCTCGACGAGGGCTCCGAACATCACCAGTCGACCCCGCCGTTTGAAGGCCTTGGCAACCTCGCGGCCATCGGCGCACTGGCCTGGCTGGCGCTGTCGCAGACGCACACGCACGGTGCCGACGTCGCTGCCCTGGCGGAGCCCGCGCTGCTGTCGCCGTTTTTCGAGCGCTTGCTGCAGCTGGGTCTGGAAACAGCGCCGGCGCTGCTGCTCGCCTATGTCGTCGGCGGCTTCATCAGCGGCGAGCTGCCGGAGGCCTGGCTGCGCTGGCTGGCTCGCGGCAATGCCGCCTCGCAGGCCGTGCGCGGCATGGCGATTGGCCTGCCGCTGCCGATCTGCAGCTGCGGCGTGCTGCCCTTGTATCGCTCGCTGATCCAACGCGGTGTGCCGGTCGCCGCGGCGATGGCGTTCCTGATCGCTACACCGGAAATCGGCCTGACCGCGCTGTTCGTGTCTGTCCCGATGCTGGGCTGGGAAATGACGGCGATCCGCGTGCTGTCAGCTGCGGCACTCGCGGTATTCGTTGCATGGATGGTGGTGCGCAAGCTGCCGGCTGTCGTGGTTGCGCCGGCCAAGGCCTGCCCGCATTGCCATTCACCCGTTGCCGAAACTGCCGCACCCACCACAGCGATTCGCCTGCGCCGCGCCGTGCGCTCGGGCCTGGTGGATCTGGTCGACGACACCGCCGCATGGATCACGGTCGGCCTGCTGCTCGCCGCCGCGGCGATGCCGCACGTCAGCGAGCTGTTCTCCAGCCACTGGCCGGCCTGGGCTGAAATCCTGCTGTTCTCGCTGATCGGCCTGCCGGTGTACGTCTGCTCGGCCGGCGCAACGCCGCTGGTTGCTGTGCTGATCGCCGGCGGCGTTTCGCCCGGCGCGGCGATCGCCTTCCTGCTGACCGGCCCTGCAACCAATGTCTCGACCTTCGGCGTGCTCAGCGCGATCCACGGCCGCAAGGTCGCACTGCTGACCGCGGTATTCGCGGGCTGTGGCGCAGTCGGACTCGGCCTGCTCGTCAATGCCTGGGCACCGGCTGGCATCAACACCGCAGTGGCCAGCACGCATGTGCACGGCGCGCCCTGGTATCAGAGTCTCAGCCTGGTTCTGCTGGTGATGCTGTTCGCCTACTCGCTGCTACGTCGTGGAGGGCGCGCGCTGTTCGCGGATCTGTATCTGAGTCATCGGGCGGCTGCTTAAGGTTCACGCCGATCTCTCGATACACCCGCTACGCTGGCGCTCGAGACGAACGGAGAGGTTTTCTCCGCGCGAAGTTTCAACAACAGGCCGTTCGTCTCGAGTGCCGCGCGCCAGCGCGGTGTATCGAGAGACCAGGACAGAACCCGCCGAACGACGCTTAGGAAGACCTCAGGCCGAAACCCTGACAATCTTCATCGCCAGCTCCAGCGCCTGCTCATAGTTCAGCCGCGGATCAACCGTCGACTTGTACGCGCGCTGCAGATCTTCCTGCGACAGATTGCGCGCGCCGCCGGTGCATTCGGTGACATCTTCGCCGGTCAGTTCGAGGTGCACGCCGCCGAGGCGTGAGCCGCAGGCCTTGTGAATTGCGAAGGATTGTTCGACCTCACTGAGGATCTTGTCGAACGGACGCGTCTTCAGGCCGGACGCGGTGCCGATGGTATTGCCGTGCATCGGGTCGCAGATCCACAGCGCGGAACGCCCGGCCTTGCGCACGCCTTCGATCAGGCGCGGCAGATGGTCGGCGATCTTGTCGGCGCCCATGCGGTGGATCAACGTCAGGCGGCCCGGCTCGTTGTCCGGATTGAGGACGCGGCAAAGGTCGACGACCCAGTCGACCGACATCGTCGGACCGACCTTGACGCCCATGGGGTTGCGGATGCCGCGGCAGTATTCGACATGCGCGCCGCCGATCTCGGCGGTGCGCATGCCGATCCACGGGAAATGCGTTGACAGGTTGTACCAGCCGGACTTGCGCGGCACCTGGCGCGTCTGCGCCTGCTCGTACCAGAGCATCAAGGCTTCGTGCGACGTGAAGAAGTCGACGCGCTGGAAGTCGCTGATCGGCGCGCCGGCGAGGGTTTCCATGAAGCGCAGCGAATCGCCGAGGTTGTCGACCATGCGCTGGTAGTCCGCGGCGAGCGGTGAATGGCCGACCCAGTCGAGATCCCAGTATTCCGGATGATGCAGGTCGGCGAAGCCGCCATCGATCAGGCCGCGGACGAAGTTGATCGTCATCGCCGAGCGCGCATGCGCTTCGAGCAGGCGCTGCGGATCCGGCGTGCGTGCGGCTTCGGTGAATTCCGGTGCGTTGACGATATCGCCGCGATAGCTCGGCAATGCGATACCGTCGCGGGTTTCCATGTCGGCCGAGCGCGGCTTGGCGTACTGGCCGGCGAAGCGGCCGATGCGCACGACGCGCGAGCGCAGGCCGTGCACCAGCACCAGCGACATCTGCAGCAGCACCTTCAGTCGGTTGGCGATGATCTCCGAGCGGCAGTCGGAGAACGACTCGGCGCAGTCGCCGCCCTGCAGGATGAAGCCGTCGCCGGCCTGCGCCCGCGCCAGGTTCTGCTTCAGCGCGTCGACTTCCCAGGACGTCACCAGCGGCGGCAGCGAGCGCAGCTGCGCCAGCGCCTTGTCCAGGGCCACCTGATCCGGGTAGCGAGGCTGCTGGGCAGCCGGAAACGCGTGCCAGGATTCGGGAGTCCAGGTCGGGTTCGATGCTGGGGTGTTCTTTGTGTCGCTGCTTGTTTCTGCCACGGCTGCAGTTCTGTGTCGTTGATCGGCGATAATCGCGCGGGGCGGCAAGTATACGGCGCCCGCCAGACCCGCCCCACCGCCTACCCAGCCTCGATGACCGTCAGCCCCAGCAACAGTCCGTTTGGCGACCACACCCCGCTGATGCAGCAGTTCCTGAGCATCAAGGCCCAGCATCCGGACACCCTGGTGCTGTTCCGCATGGGCGACTTCTACGAGCTGTTCTACGACGACGCGCGCAAGGCCGCGCGCCTGCTCAACATCACCCTGACCAAGCGCGGCGAATCCGCCGGCCAGCCGGTGATCATGGCCGGCGTGCCGCAGCACGCGCTGGAGCAGTACCTCGCGCGCCTGATCAAGGCCGGTGAGTCTGCGGTGATTGCCGAGCAGGTCGGCGATCCCGGCAACGACAAGGGGCCGATGCGCCGCGAGGTCGTGCGCGTCGTCACGCCGGGCACGGCGACCGACGAGGCCTTGCTCGACGAACGCACCCAGACCCTGCTCGCAGCCAGCTGTCGGGTTGGCAGCCTGTTCGGCCTGGCCTGGCTGGAGCTGTCGTCGGGCCGCTTCAGCGTGCTGCAGACCGCGTCGGCCGAAGAACTCAAGGCCGAGCTGCAACGCCTGCGACCGAGCGAACTGCTCGCACCGGACGCCGCCGCACTCGACATCTCCGGCTACGCCGGCCCTGCGGCACATTCACGGCCGATCTGGCATTTCGATACGGCCTCGGCGTATCGCCTGCTGATTGCGCAGTTCAATGTGCGCGACCTGCGCGGCTACGGCGCCGAAGGGCTCGATGCGGCGATTGCCGCCGCCGGCGCCTTGCTGCAGTACGTGCAGGAGACGCAGCGGACGGCCTTGCCGCATCTGGCCGGGCTCAATGTCGAGTCTCCGGGTGATGCGCTGATGCTCGATGCCTCGACCCGGCGCAACCTGGAGATCGACCGCTCGATCTCCGGTGCCCACGATTTCACCTTGCTGCACATTCTTGATCGCTGCGTCACCGCGATGGGCGCACGCGCCCTGCATCGCTGGCTGACGCGGCCGCTGCGCAATGCGGCACTGATCGGCGCGCGGCACGATGCGGTCGCAACGCTGATCGAACTCGGCCCTGACCTGCGCAGCGCGCGCGGCTTCGAGAGCCTGCGCATTGCGCTCAAGGACATCGTCGACATCGAGCGCATCCTGGCCCGCGTGGCGCTGCGCTCAGCGCGACCGCGCGATCTTGCCGGCCTGTGCGCGAGCCTGCAGCAACTTCCCGCTGTGCATGCAGCAATTGCGCATCTGGAATCACCGTTGCTTGGCCAGCTTCGGACACGCCTCGGTGAGCATCAGGAGCTCGCCGCGCATCTGGCGAGCGCACTCAGCGAAGAGCCACCGCTACTGACGAAGGACGGCGGTATCTTCCGCGTCGGCTTTGACGAAACCCTCGACGAGCTGCGTCGTCTGTCCGGGAACGCCGACAGTTATCTCAGCGATCTCGAAGCGCGTGAACGCGCACGCAGCGGCATCGAGACCCTTAAGGTCGGCTACAACCGCGTGCACGGCTACTACCTTGAAGTCGGCAAGACCCATGTCGCGAAGATTCCGGCCGACTACACGCGGCGCCAGACGCTGACCAACTACGAGCGCTACATCACCGAGGAGCTGAAGCGCTTCGAGGACCAGGTGCTGTCGGCACGCGACCGTGCGCTGGCGCGTGAGAAGGTGCTGTACGAGGCGCTGCTCGACCGACTCAATCTCGCGCTGCCAGGTGTGCAGGCCTGCGCGCAGGCGCTTGCCGAACTCGACGTGCTGGCGAACTTTGCCGAACGCAGCCATGCGCTCAACTACGTGCGGCCGCAACTGGTCGACGACGACTGCGTCGAGATCCGTGCCGGCCGCCATCCGGTGGTCGAACAGACGGCAACTTCGGCCTTCGTACCGAACGATCTGACGCTCAATCGCGACACGCGCCTGCTGATCATCACCGGCCCGAACATGGGCGGTAAGTCGACCTACATGCGGCAGACCGCGCTGATCGTACTGCTCGCGCACACCGGCTGCTTCGTGCCGGCGGAAAGCGTGAAGCTCGGGCCGATCGATCGCATCTTCACCCGCATCGGCGCCTCGGACGACCTCGCTTCCGGCCAGTCGACCTTCATGGTCGAGATGAGCGAAACCGCCAACATCCTGCACAACGCCACGGCGAACAGTCTGGTGCTGATGGA
>CAZDPA010000052.1:0-23849 GCA_964507195.1 uncultured Salinisphaerales bacterium
GCAGATGAAGCCGCTGCATGGTTTACGCGCTGCATGTGCGGCACTCTCGATGGGGACGAACGTCAGCGCTGGCAGCTCTGGCGCGGCGCGCATCCGGATCACGAGCGAGCCTGGCAGCACCTCGAAGCGGTGAGCGCGCGCCTGCGTCGCAGTCAGCGCAGTGACGTGCTGCGCACGTTCGCAGCCGCCGATGCCGCGTTCACTGGTCGGCGCGAGGCATTGCGCACGCTGGCGGTCTTGCTGGGTGTCGGTGGCACCAGCGTACTCACCACGCGCACGCGCCCCTGGCAGCAGATGACTGCCGACTACGGCACGGCGACCGGAGAGCGCCGCGAGTTTGCACTGGAGGATGGCAGCCGGCTGATGCTGAACACCGCGTCCGCCGTGAATCTGCGCTTTGACGCGCACGAGCGGCGCATCCAACTGGTCGCCGGCGAAATCCTCGTCGAGACGGCCCACGCGCTCGGCCGCGCCGCGGATCCGCGTCCGCTGATCGTCGAGACTGCCGAAGGTCGGGTACGCGCGCTCGGCACGCGCTTCACCGTGCAACAGCAATCCGGCCGCAGTCGGGTGGCGGTACTGCACAGTGCGGCGGAAATCCGCGTGGCCGAGATCGCCGCCGCACCGTTCATCGTGCAGGCTGGCGAGCAGGCAGTGTTCTCGCGCAGCGGCCTGGAGGTGAGGGAGAACTGCGGCCCGGAGACCGCGGCCTGGACGCGCGGCGAGCTGATTGCCGACGGCCAGCGCCTCGACGCATTCCTGGGCGATCTGAATCGCTACCGACCCGGCTTGATCCGCTGCGATCCCGCCGTGGCTGCGCTGCGCCTGTCCGGCGTATTCCCACTCGATGACATCGACCGCATCTTCACGATGCTGCCGCGCGTGCTGCCGGTGCAGGTCCGGCAACGCAGCCGCTACTGGACCTTGGTCGAAGCGGCAGGATAGTCGCAAGTCTTGCCGTGCCCGTTTCCGAATCTCGCGTGACCCTGAAATGAACCTTTCCATTCACCTTGTTCAGGGAGTACGAAATGCTGGTCATTGCTTGCCCGGAAATCGCCCGCCGCCTGCGCCGCGATCTCGTTGCCACGAGCTGTGCGGCGCTCGCCGCCACCAGCGTGCTGTGCTGGCCCCTGACGGCCACGGCCCAGGCCGTTACGACGACTGCGACTGAGGCGCGCAACTACGATGTGCCGGCGGGCCCGCTGGGCGCTGCACTGACGGCGCTGGCAAGTCAGGCCGGAATTGCCTTGGCCTTCACGCCGGCTCAGGTTGAAGGAAGGCAGAGCCGGGGCGTGCAAGGGAAGCTGCCGCTGGGCGATGCGCTGGTCGCGGCGTTGACGGGCAGTGGCCTGGAGGCGGTGCGCGCCGACGATGGCGGCTATGTGCTGCGCTCCGCGCCGGTCGCGATCGGTGCCGCCATATTGCCGGCGGTGAAGGTCGAGGCCGCTGCAGTGGCGGACGGTTCGGCCGAGCAGGGTTATCGCAGCGCCACGGTTTCGCAGGTCGGTCCCTGGCAGGGTCGCACGCTGCAGGACACGCCGTACTCGATCAACGTGGTGTCGGCCGAGCTGATCGAAAACGTGCAGGCGGTTTCGACTGATCAGATCTTCAAGATGAACCCGGTCGTGCAGATGTCCTGGCCGCAGATGCAGAACGACAGTCCTTACGTGAACCTTCGTGGCTTCCAGAGCAGCACCTTCCTGCGCAATGGCGTCGCGCGCCAGCGCTTCAACTTTGCGCATGGAACCACGACCGAGGATATCGAGCGCGTCGAAGTGCTGACGGGGCTGTCGGGCTTTCTGTATGGCGCGGGCTATGTCGGCGGCGCGGTCAACTTCGTCAGCAAGCGACCGACCGAGGAGCGGCTCAATTCACTGACGGCCGGTTATGCAGGCGGCAGCAACTTCTATACGCGCGGCGACTTCGGCGGGCCGATCGATGCGGGCGGACGCTTCGGCTATCGCGTCAATGCAGTAATCCAGGATGGCGAGACCCTGGTCGAGCACCAGGATCTCCAGCGTCATCTGGTCAGCGCAGCCCTCGGCTGGCAGATCGCCGACGATCTGCGGCTCGACGTCAACGCCAGCACCGGCGAGAGCCGCGTCGATGGTACGCAGTCCTACTGGTACATCGGCGAGGGTGCGACGCGTCCCGGTGCAGAACGTCTGGACGCAACGAAGCTTTGGAGCCAGAAGTGGACGCTGCGCGACATGGAAAGCCAGCGCCTCGGTGCGGAGCTGACGTGGGCGGCCGCGGATTGGCTGCAGCTGCGCGGCGCCTATCTGAACGAGTACAACAGCCGCGCCTATACCGATGCGGAGAACACCATCGAAGCCGATGGCACCTATACGCAGAGCGCCTCCACCAGCAAGGGCAAGCCGCAGAAGATCAACGGCGAGGGCGGCTACGCGTTTGCCGACATTCCGTTCTCGACCGGTGCGATCCGCCACCGCTTTACAGTCGGCGTGCAGTTCAGCAGCAGCGTCTGGGATATCTATCCCAACGGCTTCAGCGACTACGTGACCGTTTCCGGCCTGTCGCTAGCCGCACCGAACTATTTCGACGAGCCGGAGTGGGGCCCGTACGGCACCGGCCCGCGCTACCAGACGACGCGGCAGTGGACGCGTAGTCTTATCGCAGGCGACGACGTGACGATCAACGACCAATGGTCGGTGCTGGTCGGCGTGACCCGAGCGACGATTGCGGCGCGCAACTCCCGTGCGGATGGCAGCACGTCCTCGCGCTATGAAGACAAGGACAACACACCGACGGCCTCGCTGATCTTCAAGCCGCTGCCCTGGCTGACCACCTACGCCAGCTACATGGAGGCGTTGGAGCAGGGTGGCGTGGCTGCGGAAACTTACGGCGGCGCGCCGGTGACCAATGCGTTCGAGGTCATGCCGCCGCTGGTCAGCGAGCAAATCGAGATCGGCGCCAAGATGGATCTGGACGGCGTACTGCTGACCCTGGCGGCGTTCGAGATCGACAAGGGTCTGCAGTATTACGACCTCAGCGATGCGACGCAGCCGACCTTTGTGCAGGATGGCCGGCAGGTGCATCGTGGTCTGGAGTTCACCGCGACCGGCAAGCCGACATCAGCGATCACGGTGGTTGGCGGTCTCACGCTGCTCGATCCGAGCATCGAGGAGAACAAGCAGAATCCGGCGCTGGAAGGGAACCGTCCGGCCGACGTCGCCCGGCAGCTGTTCAAGTTCTATGGCGAGTACGCGCTGGCGAATATTTCGGGACTGTCGCTGAATGCGGGCGTCAGCCATGTGGGCGATGCCTACGGTAATCTCGAGAACACCGATCGCCTGCCGAAGTACACGTTGGCCGATGCCGGCGTGCGCTATGCGATCGATCTCGGCGGCCAGACGCTGACGCTGCGAGCCAACGTCAACAACCTGTTCGACGAGCGCTACTGGGCCAATCAGTACTTCCTCGGCGATGCGCGTAATTTTGTGGTGTCGGTGAACCTCAGGTTCTGAAGGGGTAGCGTACTGCCGCACACGTTGCTTAGAGGCGGCTATAGAGTCATTGGGATCCACTCAGTGAACTGACCACATTGAATTGATCAGATGAATTCGCGAGCAACCTTATGCAAATCGGCCGCTTCAATCGATGCTTGCCAATGAATCTGAGTGAACGGCCGCGTGGCGTCGAAGTCGTCGAGTTCGCAGGCATCGGCCCCGGTCCCTTGGCCGGACGTATGCTCCTTGGATGGGGAGCGTCGGTCAGGCCGGCAGCGCGACCGCTTTCTGACGACCCTTCTCGGTCGGCGGGGAGCGCCCGCTTCCGGGAGACGAATTCGCGGCGCTGCTGCGGCACCTGGGCCGACCAACTCGACCCGTTCGCTCGAAACCCGGCATCGAACCCTTAGCGGACGATGGACAAGTGTCTCTGGTTAGTGAAGCTGTGGCGGTGCACCATAATATGACAATTGACATATAACGTTAACGCTGCTAATGTGGATTCATGAGCAGGACTATCGCAGCCAAGAGTGACCGCACCCGGCGCCGCATACTGGGTGCCGCGGCCACTGCGTTTCGTGAGCATGGCGTGGATCAGGTCGGGGTTCGCGACGTCATGAAGCGCGCGGGCCTGACTCGGGGCGGGTTCTACTTTCACTTCGCCGACAAGGATGCCCTGCTCGCCGAAGCCATGCGCGAGGCAGCGCAGAACAACGCTGCGACCCACGCCAGCTGGGTCGAGAGCGCTGCGGAGGGGCGGAAGCTTCAGGCCTTCGTCGAGAGTTATCTCAGCGAGGAACATCGTGATCGACCGGAGCAGGGGTGTGTCGTTGCTGCATTGGGCGGTGAGATCGGCCGGGCCAACGCCAAGCAGCGCAAGGCCTTCACCGAGGGAATTGACTTCACCCTTGAGCGGATCGCGGGCTATCTGTCTGGCGCGACCCCAGCCGAGCGTCGGGCGAGCGCAGAACTGCTGATGTCTTCGATGGCCGGCGTGTTGATGACTTCGAGAGTCCTTTCTGATCGCGCCCGCAGCGACGCACTGCTCTTCGCCGCCCGGCAATTCTTCTCCAAGAGCTTCGGCGGAGGGTGACAGGTATGCCCCATATTTTTCGTGTCACAAAATATGACAGTCGTCCTATTAAAAGGAACATGCTATGAGCTACGTCGCCGTCAGGTTGTTGTTCGGTGGTTGCGCCAAGTCGACGGGTTTGGCCCTACCGATGGTGCTGGCCGTGCCGCTAGCCTTGCTCGCTTGCAGCGACGCGGCACCAATCGATCCGCGCACCGAGGCGCCACTGGTCCGCGCCGTCGTCGTCCAGGAGGCCGCCCCTGCCTCGCGTTCCTTTACCGGCACCGTAGCCGCCCGGGTGCAGAGCGACCTGGGATTTCGGGTTTCCGGCAAGGTGCTGGCCCGGCTTGTGGATGCCGGGCAAACCGTCAAGCGCGGACAGCCGCTCATGCGGATTGACCCTGTCGACTTGAAGCTTGCTGCGGTTGCGCTGGAGGAAGCGGTCGCGGCGGCGCGCGCGCGGGCGCTGCAGGCTGCAGGGGATGAAGCCCGCTACCGCGATCTGCTGGGTACGGGCGCAGTTTCAGCTTCGGCCCATGACCAGATGAAGGCCGCGGCCGACGCCGCCAAAGCCCAGCTCAGTGCTGCGGAAGCCCACGCCGCCGTTGCTCGCAACGCAAGCCGATATACGGAATTGGTGGCCGATGCGGATGGAATCGTCATGGAAACGCTGGCCGAGGCCGGTCAGGTCGTCAACGCCGGACAGCCTGTGGTGCGCCTCGCCCATGCCGGGCGTCGCGAGGCCGTGGTGCAGTTGCCGGAGACTCTGCGTCCTGCGCTGGGCTCGGTCGTACAGGCCACACACTTCGGCAAGGGAGCCGTCAGCGTTCCGGCCAAACTGCGGCAGCTCTCGGATGTAGCAGACCGATTCACGCGCACTTTCGAGGCGCGATATGTGCTGGAGGGGGAGGTGGCCAACGCACCGTTGGGCACCACCGTCACGATCCGGATTCCGGACACTCTCACCTCCGGCTTGCGCGTGCCCATTGGCTCCTTGTTCGACGCTGGCAAGGGCCCGGGTGTATGGGCGATCAATGGGCAGCCGGCGAAGGTTTCCTGGCGGCCCGTCGCGGTCCAGAGCCTCGATGCCGATGCCGCACGAGTCGCCGGTGAGCTCAAGCAAGGCGATCGTATTGTCGCGCTCGGCGCGCATCTGCTGCACGAAGGCGAGCAGGTTCGCCTGGTCGGCGATGTCGCCACAGCTGCGGTTGCGGCTGTGGCCGCGGCCGCGGGAGCCGGCCCGTGAGCGAAGGTCGCTTCAATTTGTCGGCGCTTGCCGTACGCGAACGCTCCGTCACCTTGTTCCTGATCTGCCTGATCTCGCTGGCGGGTCTTGTTTCGTTCTTCAAGCTGGGCAGGGCGGAAGATCCGGCCTTCACGCTCAAGGCGATGACCATCGTCACGGCCTGGCCGGGAGCAACGGCCCAGGAAATGCAGGATCAGGTCGCTGAGAAGCTCGAAAAGCGCATGCAGGAACTGCGCTGGTACGACCGCACCGAGACGTATACGAGGCCTGGCCTGGCCTTCACTACCGTGAACCTGCGCGACACCACGCCGCCCTCGGCAGTGCAGGAAGAGTTCTACCAGGCCCGCAAGAAAGTCGGCGACGAGGCGGCCCGCCTGCCGCCCGGCGTAATCGGGCCGATGGTCAACGACGAGTACGCGGACGTTACCTTTGCGCTGTTTGCACTCAAGGCCAAGGGTGAACCGCAGCGCCAGCTCGCGCGCGACGCCGAAGCGCTGCGCCAGCGGCTGCTGCACGTGCCGGGCGTGAAGAAGGTCAACATCATCGGCGAGCAGCCCGAGCGCATCTATGTCGAGTTTTCGCACGAGCGCCTGGCGACTCTGGGCGTCAGCCCGCTGGACGTGTTTGCCGCGCTCAACGGCCAGAATGCGCTCACGCCGGCGGGCTCGGTGGAGACAAAAGGTCCGCAAGTCGCCATCCGGCTGGATGGCGCTTTCGACGAATTGCAGAAGATCCGCGACACGCCGGTGCTTGCTCAGGGCCGCACGTTGAAGCTGTCGGATATCGCCACGGTCAAGCGTGGCTATGAAGACCCGGCGACCTTCATGATCCGCAACGGTGGCGAGGAGGCCCTGCTGCTCGGCATCGTCATGCGCGACGGCTGGAACGGGCTCGACCTGGGCAAGGCGCTGGATAGCGAGGTCGCCGCGATCAATGCCGGGATGCCGCTCGGAATGGGCCTGACCAAGGTCACCGACCAGGCCACCAATATCAGCACGGCGGTGGACGAGTTCATGGTCAAGTTCTTCTTCGCGCTGCTGGTGGTCCTGCTGGTGTGTTTCGCCAGCATGGGCTGGCGCGTGGGGATTGTGGTGGCCGCCGCCGTACCGCTGACGCTCGCGGCGGTCTTCATGGTGATGGCGGCAACCGGCAAGAACTTCGACCGCATCACCTTGGGATCCCTGGTCCTGGCGTTGGGCCTGCTGGTGGACGACGCGATCATCGCCATCGAAACGATGGTGGTAAAGATGGAAGAGGGGTTCAGCCGCATCAAAGCCTCCGCCTATGCCTGGAGCCATACCGCCGCGCCGATGCTCTCCGGCACGCTGGTCACGGCCGTCGGCTTCCTGCCGAACGGGTTCGCCCGCTCCTCGGCAGGCGAATACACCAGCAATATGTTCTGGATTGTCGGCATCGCCCTGATCGCATCGTGGGTCGTCGCGGTGGTGTTCACCCCCTACCTGGGTGTCAAGCTGTTGCCCGACTTCAAGAAAGTCGCAGGCGGGCACGACACGATCTACAACACGCCACGCTACAACCGTTTGCGCCACGTGCTGGAGCGCGTCATCGCGCACAAGTGGTGGGTCGCCGGTTCGGTGGTCGCTCTGTTTGTCACGTCCATCCTCGGCATGGCGTTAGTCAAGAAACAGTTCTTCCCGAACTCCGACCGCCCGGAAGTGCTGATTGAGGTGCAGATGCCCTACGGCACCGCCATCGCGCAGACCAGCGCAGCCACTGCGAAACTGGAGGCCTGGCTGGCCAGACAAGAGGAAGCCAAGATCGTCACCGCCTACATTGGCCAAGGTGCGCCGCGCTTCTATATGGCCTTGAATCCGGAACTGCCCGATCCGTCGTTTGCCAAGATCGTGGTGCGGACCGAGAACCAGGACGCGCGCGACGCGCTGAAGCATCGGCTGCGCCAGGCGATCGCCGACGGCCTCGCCCCCGAAGCGCGGGTACGGGTCACCCAACTCGTGTTTGGTCCCCCTTCGCCGTTCCCGGTCGCCTACCGGGTCACCGGCCCCGACGCCGGCAAGCTGCGCGACATCGCGGCCGAAGTGCAGCAGGTCATGGATGTCAGTCCGATGATGCGCACGGTCAACACCGACTGGGGAACGCGCACGCCTACACTGCACTTCAGCTTGCAGCAGGACCGGTTGCAGGCCATGGGCCTGACCTCCAGCGCCGTGGCGCAGCAGTTGCAGTTCCTGCTCAGCGGCGTGCCGGTCACCGCCGTGCGTGAAGACATTCGTACGGTGCAGGTCGTTGCCCGTTCGGCCGGTGACACCCGGCTGGATCCGGCCATGATCGGCGACTTCACGCTGGCTGGCGCCCACGGCGAGCGAATTCCGCTGTCGCAGGTGGGCACGGTTGACGTGCGCATGGAGGAACCGATCATGCGCTGGCGCGACCGGATGCCGACGATCACCGTCCGCGGCGACATCGCCGACGGCTTGCAGCCGCCGGAGGTGTCGGCCGCGATCACCCGACAGCTCCAGCCCCTGATGGACAAGCTGCCGGGCGGCTATCGCATCGAAGAGGCGGGCTCCATTGAGGAATCCGGCAAGGCGTCGAAGGCCATCCTGCCACTGCTTCCCATCATGCTGGCCATCACCCTGCTGATCCTCATCCTGCAGGTGCGCTCGATCTCCGCGATGGTGATGGTGTTCCTGACCAGCCCCCTGGGTCTGATCGGCGTGGTGCCCACCCTGATTCTTTTCCAGCAGCCGTTCGGCATCAATGCGCTGGTCGGCCTGATCGCGCTGTCGGGCATCCTGATGCGCAACACGCTGATCCTCATCGGGCAGATCCATCACAACGAACAGACAGGATTGGAGCCGTTCCGCGCGGTCGTCGAGGCCACCGTGCAGCGTTCCCGACCGGTGATCCTGACCGCCCTGGCGGCAATTCTGGCCTTCATCCCGCTCACCCAATCGGTGTTCTGGGGAACGCTCGCTTACACGCTGATCGGCGGCACTTTGGCCGGAACGATTTTGACGCTCGTGTTCCTGCCGGCGATGTACTCAATCTGGTTCAGGATCGCGCCCTCCAGCGCCGCCCGGTCCGTGGCAGAGAAACCTGCAGAAGTCGCAACGGCCTGGGTGACTGACTCGCTTGCCCCTGTGCGCGAATGAACGAAGAACATCACACGTGACGATAGGAACTGATATGTCGAACTCGATCGTTGTGGTTGTCACCGGCGTGTCGTCCGGCATCGGGTGTGCCGCTGCGGAGAAATTTGCTGAGCGAGGCTGTCGGGTAATCGGCACCGTGCGCAGCACGGCGAAAGCAGCCGCCTTGCGGAATGTCGAGCTCGTCGAGATGGATGTTCGCGACGATGCCTCCGTCCGGCGAGCAATCCAGTCGATCATCGCTCGCACCGGTCGTATCGACGTGCTCGTCAACAACGCCGGAACCAGCGTCCTTGGCGCGGTGGAGGAGACGGCGCCCGCCGAAGCGGCAGCTCTGTTCGACACCAACGTGTTCGGCATCCTGCGAACGACACAGGCCGTTCTTCCGCAGATGCGAGCGCAGCGCGGCGGAAGGATTGTCAACGTCAGTTCCGTGCTCGGCTTCCTTCCCGCGCCGTACATGGGTTTCTATTCCGCCTCCAAGCACGCGGTCGAGGGGCTTTCGGAAAGTCTGGATCATGAAGTCCGCCGGTTCGGCATCCGTGTCACGCTGGTCGAGCCGGCTTTCGCGCGGACCAACATCGAAGCCAATTCCCAGTCGACGAAATCGGCAATCCCGGCTTATGACCTGGAGCGTGAGCTCGTAGGGAACACATTCGCTCGCAGTGTGAGCGGCGCCCCTGAGCCCGACGGCGTAGCAAACACGATCGTCGAGGCTGCGCTTGGCACCTGGCGCATGCGGCGCACTCCGTCCGGACAGGCGGCGCTACTGGCAAAGCTGCGCCGCTTCCTGCCCGCCGGGCTGGTCGATGCAAGCCCGCGCAAATCATTTGGACTGGCTTGAGCCGTCGACGACGCCACTACCCACTGGAGTCAAAAATGAGCGAGACCCTCGAGACGCTTACGAACAATCGCAGTACCGTCCCCGGCTTCTGGACAAGGCTTGCTCTCGCGATAGAGGCGATGGGCGAGTCCTACGAAGAGCGGCTTGAGCAGCGAGTCAGCCGGTTGGAGACTGAGGTAGCGCGCTTTTCACAAAAGTTGGAAGAAGCGCGCGGAGGACCGGCTCTTCGTTCAGGTCAGGTCAAATGAAGCCCCGAATGATCGTCAAAGCTGTAAGCAACGCTTGGGCACACGCTGCGCTTGTGGCCAGCCTGTTGAGCGGTTGCGCCGTAGGACCCGATTACATCCGGCCCGACGTGTCCATGCCGGAGCAGTTCCAGGGCCAAGCCGCGGTTGATCGCCGGGAGGCGAGCGCCAGTGCGGACCTCGCCGCATGGTGGACGGGTTTCGGCGATCCGCAGCTGGCTCGGTTCGTATCGTTGGCGCTGGAACAAAACCTTGATCTCGCGCAGGCATCGGCGCGGGTGGCTCAAGGGCGCGCCGGGCTTGGTGCGGCCAATGCCGCATTGCTGCCCTCGGGCAATGTCACCGGTCAGGCTGCCAGAGCCTACCAATCCATCGAAACCCCCTTGGGGAAAGTATTGAACTCGACACCCGGGTTCGACCGCTATGGCAATGCCTACGAGACCAATCTCGGCGCGACCTGGGAACTGGACCTGTTCGGGGGTCTGCGCCGTGGGCGGGAAGCGGCACTTGCCGAGTACCAGGCGTCGGAAGCCGGCGCAGTCGCTACGCGACTGAGCGTGGCGGCGCTGACCGCCGACATCTATATCAGTATCCGCGGACTGCAAACACGTCTGAACGTTGCGCAACGGCAAGTGCAGACGCAGCAGCAACTGTTCACAACCATCAGTCAGCTGCACAGCAAGGGCCTGGTGGCCGAACTTCAGGTGTGGCAAGCCGAAGGTGCACTCGCCCAGGTTCGGGCATCCGTACCGGCTCTCGAGACGGGTCTGGACGCGGCAACGAACGCTCTGGATGTGATGCTGGGCTCGCCACCTGGGACGCATCGGGCGGAGCTTGCTGAGGCTGGCCTTATCCCAAGCGCACCGAAGATCATAGCGACCGGATCGCCGGGTGAACTGCTCAGGCGCCGACCTGATCTGATCGTGGCCGAGCGGCGTCTGGCCGCATCCAACGCGCGTATCGGTGTCGCCGTCGCCGAGTACTACCCCAAGCTCTCGCTGAGCGGGCTCATTGGCAGCGCGGCAACGTCCAGTGGCAGCCTGTTCACCAGCGGCGCCAGTCAGGCGGGCGGCGTAGTGGGTCTGCGCTGGCGTCTCTTCGATTTTGGTCGCATCAATGCGCAGATCGACCTGGCCAAAGGCCAGGAGGCCGAAATGCTGGCTGCTTATCGATTGGCTGTGCTCCGTGCCACGGAGGACGTCGAGAACGCCTTTTCGGCCTTGGTCAAGCGCGAGGAGCAGGCCGGAGTGCTGGCCCAGGCGGTGGCCTCGCTCGATCGCGCGCGAGGCGCTTCGTTTGCGGCATACCAAAAAGGTGTTGTCAGCCTGATCGAGGTCCTGCAGGCCGACGAAAACCTGCTGCGTGCTTCCGATGCGCGAGCACAGGCGCAGGCGGAATCGGCACGCGCGGCGGTCGCTGCCTTCAGGGCACTTGGCGGCGGCTGGCAACACCACGACACGGTAGCGATCGCGCTGTGATCCCACAGCATGCAAGGTTCCTTGACGGAGCGATCGCGCCGCAACTGGTCCGCCTGTCCCTGCCGGTATCGGTGGTTCTGTCTGTTCTTTGAAAACGTCGAATGATTGGGGGGCTGTCTTCCAGGACGATCCGGCAGAACCATCGGCAGGCCAGGTTCAGATGCACTTCATCGCAGAGGCGCCGCTCAAATCGCGTCCCGTGGCTGTGGCCATTGCTGCCGGCGGGCAAGGGGAGCGACGACAACATCCCCTAAAGATTCTGTGCAGATGGCGGAAAGGATTGAGCGCGCCCACTTAGGCCCATGCTGTCGCAAATGCGCCACTGCCAAGTGTAGATTGTCCGCCGTCGCAGACCAGTACCTCGCCGTTGAAGTTCGCTCCTGCGGCGCTGGAGAGAAAAACTGCTGTATCGGCGATCTCTGATGGGCGAGCGTACCGCCGCAGTGGAATAGCCTGCAGGACAGCTCGCTTGTGAGCCTCGGTGGGAGTCAATCGCGACATTCCTTCTGTCGATTCGACTGGGCCCGGCGCAATGCCATTGACGCGTACACCAAGCGGCCCCCACTCAATGGCAAGCACCTTGGTCAATGCATCGATCCCTGCCTTTGCAGCGCAAACGTGTGCCTGGCCGGGCATCGGGTTGATGGCCTGCGTTGCAGAGATATTGATGATCGAAGCGCCAGGCTTCTTCAGAAACTGAAAGGCTGCACGGCAGACGTGGAACGTGCCGACAAGATCGATATCGATGACGGTGCGAAATCCGTTTGAGGAGAGTTTGGCCGCCTCGGCAACGAAGTTGCCCGCTGCGCCCGAAACAACGACGTCAATTGCCCCGAACATGTGATGAAACCGGGAGAGCGCCGTTTCAACGGCGTCATAGTTGCGTACATCTGCCGCTGTACCGGATGCAGCCGGCGCGATGGTGGACAAATGCGAGACGGCAGCATCAACCTTGTCCTGCGAGCGGCTGATGACGAAAAGATTGGCGCCAAGCGCACCGAACCGATGAGCGATCGCCAGATTGATTCCGCTAGTTCCGCCGGCTACGAAGACATTCTTGTTCCGGAACGCGGTGGGTTGAAACAACGAATCTGCGTCGCTCATCAGTACATCCATCCTCTTGTGTGCTTCTAAGCGCAGGCGCGTAGAAATGACCAGTAAGCCCACGAAGAGAAATGGAAAAAATCTTCATTTGGACTTCGCCCCGCCACTTTGGAACGAGTCGATTCGCCCTTCGTCGCGAAGCTTCTGAAATGTGTCCGATATGGTCTTGAACATGTGAATGCCCATCGAGTTTTCCTCGACGCTCATTCGATCGGTTGCCAGCGTGATGAACGCAGATGCATTTTCGACCATTCTCTTGTAGTACCGCCGGCCCGCGGGCGTCACGGTGACGAGCTTCTCGCGGCCGGAGTTTGGATCTTCCGTCATCACGATAAAGTTATGCGGCGGCTTGGCCAGCGCACGAAGCGCCTTGGACACGGTGCTGCTCGTGATGTCATACCAACTGATGAGGCGGCGCTCAATATCCTTGCGGCGCATGCTCGAACCGCCATTGCTGATCGCTTCAGAGCGAAGCAGCCACATGATCACGGTCTGATGTCGGTCGAGTTCTCCACTACACCGCAAGGCGTCTTCAACTTGCATGCCGATGGCGTAGTGAATGGGGTAGAACAGCTCGAGGAAATGCCGTGCCGCATCTTCGTGTTTGATCTCTTTGATCTGCGAGCTGATGTTTTTCAAGGATGTTCTGCCCTGCGAGTTCGAGAATTCATTCTAGGGCCGATGATCCGCATATCGCAAATATGTCTGATTGACACAATATCGTCAAGACACTAATCTCGCCTCCCGCGTTATATCCGGGAGTGAGCGAGGAAATGAGTACTCAGGACGCGAACGAGTCAGGCGCCGGCCTGCGGATTCCGCGCGAACTGCGCGCCGCCTTTGATCGACTGCGGGAAGGCTACGCTCGGGAGCCGTATCCGACCCTCAAGAAACGCAGGGATCGACTTGAACGCCTGTGGAATGCGCTCGATACGTTTTCCAGCCGACTGTGCGAGGCCCTGAGCAGCGACTTCGGATACCGTTCTCCAAGGCAGTCTTACTTCGCCGATATCGCGACGACTGGAAAGTCCATTCTTCTGGCGAAGCGAGGGGTAGCTCGCTGGATGAAGCCGGAACGTCGCCGGGTAGAACTTCTTTTCCGCGTGTTCGGTGCCAGCGCCAAAGTCAGATATCAACCGCTCGGGGTTGTCGGCGTCCTGAGCCCCTGGAATGTCCCGGTGAACCTTACGCTGACCCCGCTTGCCGGGGTGATCGCCGCCGGCAACAGGGCGCTGGTCAAACCGTCGGAGCACACGCCAAGCACTTCGGCCGTAATGAAAGAGATGCTGGACTCGGCATTCTCGGAAGACGAAGTGGGTGTCGTCACGGGAGGGATTGAAGTCGGAAGTGCGTTCAGTCGTCTGCCCTTTGATCACCTGGTATTCACGGGTGGAGAGGCCATCGCCAAACACATCATGCGCGATGCGGCCGACCACCTCACGCCGCTGACTCTGGAACTGGGCGGCAAGTCGCCGGTTGTTGTCGGCACGGGGGCAAATCTGGCGCTGGCCGCGAAGCGGATCATCTTCGGCAAGGTATTCAATGCGGGGCAGGTCTGTCTTGCACCCGATTACGTCTTCGTACACGAGTCAGAAGCGGAGCGACTCGTACAACTGTTGCACAGCGAAGTTCAACGAACACTGCCGGGCGGGGCAGCGGACGCCGACTTTGTGTCCGTGATCAATGCGCGGCAAGGCGAGCGAATTCGACGCTACATCGCCCAGGCCAGGGAAGCCGGTGTGCCGATCATCGGCGAAGCACTTCCGGAAGGTGCCGACAACCGGATTCCGATCACCATGATCGTCGATCCGCCAGATCACCTGGCCGTCAGTCACGAAGAGATCTTCGGCCCGATCCTTGTGATACGACGGTACACAGCACTGCGCGAAGCACTGGCGTACATCAACGCTCGCCCGCGTCCGCTGGCGCTCTACTTCTTCGGCAACGATCCCAGGGAACAGGCGCAGGTGCTGGAGCGCACTGCGTCAGGCGGCGTGACGATCAACGACGTGGTCATGCACTACACCGTCGACGACCTTCCATTTGGCGGAATCGGCGCGAGTGGCATGGGGGCCTATCACGGAGCTGACGGCTTCAAACGGTTTTCTCATGCGCGGGCGATATACAAGCAGGCCGCCATAGACCTCGGACGCGTCATTCGACCGCCATACGGAAAGCTGTTTGATCACTTCTCCCGATACACCATGCGAGGCGGATAATGCGTTGACAGAAATAGTGTCATATGGACATAATCATATGACGACATAAATGGAGGACACCATGACTGCATCGGATCAGGCCCAAGAGTTCAACGTTGCCAGCATGCTCAGGCCCGAAGTCATCGCGAATCCCTATCCGTACTACGCGCTTTTGCGGGCACAGCATCCACAGTTCGGGCTTCTGGACTATCCGCCGGGGACGGTTCCTGGCATCGATACGCCATCTCCCGCCTGGGTCTTCACAAAGTACGAAGACGTTCTGGGTGTCATGAAGGATCACGAAACCTTTTCGTCGCGCGATCCCATGCAGGAAGCATCGGCGGCGCCAACGCTGATGCTGGTCAATCACGATCGGCCGCGACACACGGTGCTGCGCAACATCGCCAAGAAGGCATTCACTCCAAAGCGCGTGGAGACCGACATAGCCCCGTTGGTGACGCAGACGCTCGATACGATGATTGGAGGGCTTCTGGACAGTGAAATTGACTTCATGAAACAGGTCGCCGGCATTCTGCCGTCGGTCGTCATGACGTTTCTGATCGGTACGCCGCGCGAGGACTATTCGAAACTCGTGCGGTGGGCAAATGCATTCATGGTGTCTTCGGACTTCACGCCGGAAGAGCGCACGCAAAGCAACATCGAGCTGTATCAGTACTACAGCGGGAAAGTGGCGGAGCGCTACGCGGCGATCGAGCGCGGTGAGCCCGTATCCGACACGCTGATGTCCGCGTTCATCCAGGCCGAGGATGAGGGTTATCACCTGACCCGCGAGGAAGTAGTGTTGTTCTGCATCACGCTGGTCGTAGCGGGTGCCGAAACGACGACCTATCTACTGGGCAATCTGGTTTCGACGCTGCAGGAAGAACCGGAGCTGTTCCAACAGCTGAAGCGGGATCGCGCACTCATCCGTCCGTTCATTGAGGAAAGCCTGCGCAGGGATGGACCACCTCAGCGGCTTTTCAGGGTGGCAACCAGAGATTGCGAACACGGCGGCGTATCGATCAAGGAAGGTGAATGGGTCGCCTTCTTCATGGCGGCAGCGAACCGGGATCCGAGCGTTTTTCCTGACCCCGACAAGTTCGTGCTTGGTCGGCCGAACATCGGCAAACACGTCACGTTCGGACATGGCATCCATCATTGCCTGGGCTCTGGTCTGGCGCGCATGGAGGCCGAGAAGATGTTGCAGGTGATTCTCGACCGGTGCTCCGCAATCGAGCCGGGCAGTACGGAGAAGCGTCGGCAAACCGGTGGACTCCTGACCTATGGTCTGCAGACGCTTCCTGTCGTGCTGAAGTCGTAGCGCGGTATCCAGGCTCCAATCAGTCGCGGAGTACGGCCCGTGCGATTCGATACCTTCCATTTTTCAACAGACGGTCCTGTCGCGGAAATCCGCTTTTCCCGCGCAGACCAGATGAACACGCTGTCGGATGGCTTCTGGGGTGAGCTGTCGGCCGCGCTCGAGAATCTGGATACGCGCCCGGCGGTCCGGGCCCTGGTCATCAAAGCCGAAGGCAAGCATTTCTGCGCGGGCATGGACCTCGATTTCTTCAGCGCCGTTCGCGAGCGCGCGCAGGCAGAGCCGGGCCGGTACCGGGAATGGCTGCGGCGCAAGATCCGTTACCTGCAGCGTCCTATGGATCAGATGGAGGCTCTGCGGATTCCGGTCATCGCCTGCACGCAAGGCGCATGCATCGGTGCGGGTCTGGACCTGATCTGTGCGGCCGACATTCGTCTCTGCTCCGCCGATGCCTTTTTCAGCATCCACGAAATCAACGTCGCTATCACGGCGGACCTCGGGGTGCTGCAGCGCATGCCAACGCTTATCGCGCCGGCAGTGGTCCATGACATGGCGCTGACCGGGCGGCGCATGCCTGCCGAGGAAGCGTCGGCTCGCGGTTTTGTGAGCGAAGTGGCTCCAGGCATCGATGCACTGCACGAGCGCGCGATGTCCATCGCACGGCATATCGCGCAGCTGTCACCGCTGGCTGTGCTCGGTACCAAACACGCTCTTCAAAGACACCGCAGAGCTGCGATCTCGGAGGGGCTCGACTACATGACGGCATGGAATGCGGCCATGTTCCCGACGGACGACATCCCGCATGCGATCGACGCGCAGCGTCAGCGTCGTCAGGCACGCTTCGGCGACCTTCTGCCATGAGCAGGAATGCTGGAGTCGTGGTCGTCGGCGGCGGACAGGCAGCTGTTCAGTTCGTCGGGGCTTTGCGTTCCGGTGGCTACACCGACAACGTTTTGATGCTGTGCGGTGAGGAGAGCCTTCCCTATAGCCGCCCGCCGCTGTCCAAAGGCTTCCTGAAGGGAGAAGTCACAGCAGATAGCTTGCTGATCCGAAAGCCGGACTACTACAGCCAGATCGATGTTGACGTCAGAGTCGGTTGCATTGCAACCAGGATCGATCCACTGCGCCGGATCATCTTCGGTCAATCGGGGGAACAGTTCGAGTACGAACTGGCAGTGCTGGCAACGGGCGGTCGGCCGCGGACGTTCGCGGCAATCCCGCCCGAACTGCATCGGGTTCATTACCTTCGCACCGTGAACGATGCGCGCGCACTTCAGGAAGCACTGCATGACCATCAGAAGGTCTTGATCATTGGCGGCGGTTACCTCGGACTTGAGGCTGCGGCTTCGCTGGCCGGACTAGGGCATCGCGTGACCGTGGTCGAAATGCAGCCCCGCTTGTTGGCGCATAACGTCGCAGCGGACCTATCCGATCACATCGCTCGAATCCATGAGCGTCGGGGCTGCGAGATTCGATGCGGACTTGGCATATCGGCAATCAGCGGTGACCAGCGGGGCTTGACGGTCGTGACGACCGCCGATGAGCAGATCGATGTCGATGTTCTGCTGGTGTGCGTGGGTATGGAGCCCAACACTGAGCTGGCGGCAGCTGCTGGTCTGGAATGCGACGGCGGAGTGCTCGTCGATGCGAACTGCAGAACCAGTAACCCTTCAATATTTGCGATCGGCGATGTGGCCAGGCGGGCGCACGTGGAAGGTCGATCGCTACGTATTGAATCCGTAGACAACGCTATTCAGATGGCGCGCGCCGCCGCCGCCGCAATCACTCGGACCGCGGAACCGGAAGAGACAGCCCCCATCTTCTGGTCGGATCAGTACGACACAAAGCTGCAGATGGTAGGAATTCCGCCGTCCGGTGCCGAGTGCGTCATCCGCAGGGATATCAGCAGCGGCGACAGGATGTCCGCGCTCTTCGTGAGCGAAGGACGCCTCGTCGCAGCGCACTGTCTCAATGCGGCGGGTGATTTCATCAATGCGAAACGGCTGATCGCCGGCCGGCATCGCGTGACCGTCTCAGAGCTTGCCGATCCCTCGATCAGGCTGCGCGCGCTTTAGTGAGCATGCAAAAAAACACATCGCCATGAACATCACAGTCAAGAACGGAACGGGTGCCGTTGAAACGCTGGAATGCGAGAGCGGCGCGCTGCTCATGAGGGTTTTGGCCGAACGCGACCTGGTGGAAGCGGTCTGCGGGGGCGAGTGCTCCTGTGCGACCTGTCAGGTCTACGTGGATCCCTGCTTCCTGGAGAAGCTGTCGGCTCCGGGAGAGCTTGAGCGGGAAATCCTAGGCGAGATGACCAACACGCGTCCGTCCAGCCGGCTGTCGTGCCAGATCACGCTTTCGGACGCCCTCAGCGGCATGGAGATTGAGATTGCAAAGCCGGGATGACAAGTCCCACAAGGAGGAAGCAATGAGCAAAAAGCCGGTGGATGTGACTGTCGAGGTGTTTACGCGCTTCGGCAACAAGGATGTCCCAGCAATCGTCGAGATGCTGTCGGAGGACATTCTGATCGAATTCTACGGTCCCGCTGTCATCCCCTATGCGGGCACCTATCGCGGAAAGCGTGAAGCGGAGCGCTTCTTCACGACGGTGCTGAGTTCGGTCGATATTCATCAGTTCGAGCCGGAGCAGTTTCTCAGCGACGGACAGATGGTCACGGTGACCGGGAATCTTCACCTGACCGCGAGATCTACGGGTCGGGACATTCGCTCCGCATTCGCACACGTCATTACGGTGCAGGATGGGAAATGGATCCGCTTCCGTGACTTCATGAACACGTCGGCGGCAGAGTCGGCGTTCAAGCCGTGATCAGCGCGGGGTTGTACCGGGCGATTGCAAAAGGCGATCTGCTGCTGTTCGCCGCGTTGGCGATACCGGGTCTCGGCGAGCTGATTCTTGAACTGGTTGTCTGGCTCAACGCGGCCCTGGAACTCGGCGGGTCGTTGCCGATTGATGCGGGGCTGCTGCTGTTTCTCCATCTGGTCGGTCTGATGGGTGCCGGGTTTGCCTTTCTCCGATTGCAGTACGCGCCGGATGTCGTCGCGATCAGAACCGTGGTCTGCATCAAGCTTGGGGCAGCTCTTCTGTTTGGCCTTTTTGTCTGGAAGGGAGTGTTGGCTGCGCTTGCGGTGTTCGGCGTGGTCGACCTGCTGCAGGGTCTTGCACTCCTGGCATTCCACTCCCGGGAAATTCGACAGCCTGTGCAATAAACACTGTCGTAATGACATAATCTACTATTGACATAGTAGCGTAAAGATCATAGTGTTCAAATGACAAAGGAAGCCCTGGCCGTTCGGTCAGAACTTCCCACTGAAAACACTCGAAATCGTGCAGAGGAGACGCAGCACATGACCACAGTCAACAAGACTTTCAGGGCGCCCCGCATCACCGGCGCAGCGCTTCCCCAGTGGAAGTCGCCGTCGTCGCTCCAGGTCAACGCCGCAGGCTGAGTTGCCGCGCGGTGCATTGATGCAATCGTTGGGGGATCCGGATAACGGAGCTCGCAATTGCCCGATGCACGGCCGTCGATGCGGCATCGCTGACAACCATAGATGTCAACGCTCAGCGAATCCGCATCGCGACCTGAATCAGGCACATGCCAGGTTTGAAGGTGCTATGAAATCGAAAATGCTTGCTGTTGCCGCGGGTCTTTTTGTTCTGGGGGCGACCGCTCATGCGCAGGACGCGTCGCTGGATGACGATCTGGACAGCCTTCTGGGGTTGGACCCTGTCGCGGAGTCCAGTGGCAGCGCCGAGGCCGTTCCGGAAGGAGGCGAACAACCGGCTGCGGATGCGGCGAATCCTTCAGACGCCGCGCCCGCACCGTCGGGTGCCGAGGAAAAAGCCGATGCCGAAGACGTCTATCCGACCATCGAGGCGGGGATAAAGGACGAGGGTGCGCCTGACACGCTGTCGCGTCCGAAATCAAACCGCCTTATCGAAGAGATTGTCGTCACTGCGCAGAAGCGAGAAGAAAACCTCCAGGATGTGCCCATCATGATCAATGCGTTCAGCGGCGAGAAGCTGGACGCATTCGGTGTGGAATCCACCGCCGATCTTCAAAGAATTACACCTGGATTGAGCTACACGTATACCTACGGCTACAGCGTGATCTACATGCGGGGTGTTGGGACCGACGCTTTTCTCCCCAATGCCGACCCTAGCGTTGCGACGTACATCGATGGCGTCAATATCACGCCAAGCCAGGGAAAGCAGGACACGCTCGGGCCGGTCGAGAGAGTCGAAGTGTTGAAGGGTCCGCAGGGCACGCTGTTCGGCCGTAATGCAACCGGCGGCGCGATCAACATCGTCACCGCCGATCCGCCGGACGAGTTCACGGGTTCGGTAGAGACCGAGTTCGGCAACTACAACGCCCAGAAGTATCAGATCTTTCTCGGGGCGCCGATCACAAGCTTCGCCGGAGCGACGCTGGTGCTGTTCAAGGAGACTCAGGATCTCTTCGGGCGAAACGAAGTGCTCGGCGAGCCAGGGCCGATGAAAGAGGACTACGTGGAAGGCGGGCGGTTCAAGCTGAAGCTGTTTGCTTCCGAAGATCTCAGTCTCACTGTCACCGCTGCGCTGAACGAACAGTTCAACAGCAACTCGCTTTCTCAGGAGAATACCCGGCCTGCAGCGATCTTCGATGCTGGCGTCGAACCCGACGAGCTCGATCGGGTCTGGCACAACAATTATCTGGGCGGTAACAAAACGTCCAACAGCCTGTATGCCGCGACGCTGGCATGGCTGACCGACTTCGCCGACATCAAGTTCATCTTCTCCGACAACAAGGCCGACGTGGACGAGGCGATGATGGACTACGACTCCACGGAGATGGCGCAGGCGACGTTCTACAGCAACGAGCAGTGGAATTATCAGAGGACCTACGAGCTCCAGTTTGTCTCGAACAGCGGATCGCCGTTCTCGGACCGGTTCCAATGGGTGGGCGGTCTGTATCGGCTGGAAGGCGAAGGTGGATTCGGCAGCCTTTACTTCACACTCAATGCCGGTGGATTCGGATCGAACGTCATCGGCCTGCCCAACCTGCTCAACCGCATTGGCGCCTTGCTCAATGCCGGGAACCTGGGTTACACGGTCGGCCAGCTGATCAATGCGTCGAACGACATCGTCCTCGGCAACGGTGGCTTGCTGGTCACCGAAGCGGACGCGGCATACCTGCAGGGAACCTGGTCCGCCACCGATTGGCTCGATATCACGCTGGGTGCCCGCTATCAGATCGAAACCCGCGGGCTGACCAACAGCTATCTGGATGTCGTGCTGCCAACCGCAGGTTCTCCGCCGAACGACTACTACGACAGGCACGACCGTTCACAGAACATCCGCTTGTTCAACTTCGAAACGCCCGATCTGAAGGACAACACGCTGTCGCCGAAGCTGGCCATCCAGATACGGCCATCGGAGAACATCCAGTTCTTCGCGTCGGCGCAGCGCGCGTTCAAGAGTCCGACCTACAACATCGTCAATTTCTTCAGGGCCCCGGACGCGGTCGAGCGTGAAACGGCAACGGCGTATGAGATCGGCTTCAAATCCGATCTTCTCGATAACACGCTGAGATTCAACGCCGCGGTGTTCTATACGAAGATCGACGGCCTGTTGACGTCCATCGTTTCACTCGTGTCCGGCGGCATCGTGACCTTCCGGAACGCAGGCGAAGCCGAGATCAAGGGCGTGGAGTTCGACACGCTCTGGCAGCCGATGCCGTCCATGAATCCGGGGCTGGCGATCTCCGCGGGCGCGACTTACCTGCAAGGCAGGTACACGGATTACAAAGACGGCGTTGGATACGATGACGATACCGGCCTCTATTTTGGCGGCAACAGTCTGCTGCTCAGCCCGGCCCGTGACTTCACCGGCAACGACATCGTGCGGACGCCGGATCTGACGGCGAACATCTCCATCAACCAGGCCATTCCGTCGAGACTTGGCTCGTTCGAGATCGGCGTTGACTATTACTACAACAGCGGTTTCAACACGACGCCGCAGAACTCTCCGTACTTCCAGCAGGTGGCTTACGACCTGTGGAGCGGACGTCTGTCCTATTTCTACGAACCCTGGGGTGTCCAGCTCACGGGGTTCATAGACAACGCGGTCGACGAGCAATACATCCAGGCGATGCTGCAGCAGGACTTCGGGCGGACCGTGACGCTGGCGCCGCCGCGGACATACGGCCTGCGGATGAAGTGGAAGTTCTGATCGTGCTCTGCCGGTCGGAAGGGATGCCGCCATAGAGGATGCTCGGGCAATCCATGACGTCACATCTGTGGACCGGCTTCAGAGATACCGTAAAACCAAGTGCGGAGGAAGAATCATGAAGGGGCCATCGCCAAAGACAGCATGGGCGGCGTTGCTGTTCAGCATACCGGTATGCGCGGCAGCGGAGGCGGATTCGCCGCTGCTGCAGGGGTGGTATGTCGCCCCGATGTACTCACATGTGAAGCCGGACAACGATCGGATGCTGGACGCCGACGGCGGCGGTACGCTCGCAATCGGCAAGCGTGTGAGCGAAAGCTTCGCGCTTGAGTTGTATGGTGTCTACGGAAAACTGGATCGTGAATCGGGTTCGTCTGAACCGGCGACGATGAGCGGTGGGGGCATCGGCGCGCTGGCCTTCCTCACGGACATCGTGCCGGGGATGTATGTACCGTTTGCTGTCGGTTATCTGCAGACCGAGCATCAGGCCCTTGGCGACGAGCGTTACAAGGGCCTGAGTTTCGAGGCAGGCCTCGGCTATCTTCTCCCGCTGAGCATCGGCCGTTACGACTTCGCCGTCCGGGCAGAGGGTCGCTACCGACACCACAATGGGCAGGACGGTCGCCGTCTGGACGAAGAGCCATCCGGCCTGGAGGACATGCTGTTCAATCTCGGCTTTCAGCTGCCGTTCGGTCTGGTTCCGCTGGCGCCTGAACCGGAGGCGGTGCGTGTGGTCGAGCCCATTGTGCCGTCCGACAGCGACGGCGACGGTGTCTCCGATGATCGCGATCAGTGTTTGAACACTCCATCCGGCGAGGCAGTCGACGCAACCGGGTGTTCACTGCCGAGCCCGGCGCCTTGCGGAATGCCGGAACCGGGGCACGTATCCCTGGAGGGCTGTGCCACTGGCGATGTCATCGTGCTGCGTGGCGTCAATTTCGATCTCAACATGTCTTCATTGACGAGCGATGCAATGAGCATCCTCGGCGGGGTTGCGCGCGAGCTGGCGGCGCGTCCGCAGATTCGTGTCGAGATCGCCGGGCACACGGACGCACAGGGGTCTGATGCGTACAACCAGCGGCTGTCCCTGCAGCGCGCAGAAACCGTACGCAATTACCTGATCGGCGAGGGCGTTCAGAGTGAGCAACTGACAGCGCGCGGTTATGGAGAAAGCCGACCGGTAGATAGCAATGATGCCGACGAGGGACGCGAGTCCAATCGCCGTGTCGAACTGAAAATCATCAGCGGTGCCGGTCAGTAAGTTCGGGATTCGCCTCCAGGAGATTCAATAGCAATGATCGAAACACATATGCGTTGCATGCGCTGGCTGGCGGGTGCGCTGCTTGCGGGCATGCTCATGCCTGCCCAGGCCGAGGGCGTGCCACAGGTCTTAAGCACAAGCGAGAAATGGCTGGTCGCCCAGGTCGACTCGCAGAAGCGCGTTGACGCGCTGGCCGAACAGGGCCGCGACCTGTCGGAGCAGTACCGCACGACGCTGCGCGAAAGCGAGGGTC
>CAZDPA010000053.1:0-23388 GCA_964507195.1 uncultured Salinisphaerales bacterium
CTGCCGGCCTGCGCGCGCACCGCGGCGCCGCGCGTACCGGTTGCCAGCGCCATCAGGCCAATGTCCTCGTTGAACACCAGCAGCATCGGCAAGCCGGATTTCATCACCGGCACTGCGTGGTCTTCGACCAGGCAACGCATCTTGGTGCGGAAACTGTCGTAGCTGACGACGTGACGTATGTCCTGCTTGAACTGAAACGCGACCGTACGCAGCCGAGCGCCTGATTCCGCGTGCCCCTGCGCAGGAAGCCAGCGCGCCGGCCGCAGGGCCGCACAAGTCTCCGGACTCGGGCGCTCAACCGGCAAGCGCGGGCCCCGTGCCGCATGACTACCGTCGCCCTCAAGCTGCGAATCCCCGCATCCCGTCAGCGTCAATGTTCCAAGAACCATCGCGGCAAAGACGCTCAACCTCATGCAGCAACTCCAATAGGTCAGTGCGGAGCGAAAAATAGATGCCTCATTCTAGGGTGCGCGCCGTTACACTGTGCGCCGTTTCGGCCCGCTGACCTCCCCCATGTTGATCGGTTTCAAGAATCTTTCTCTGCGCATTGCCAACACCGTTCTGTTGGACAACGCGGAATTCAGCATGGAAGCGCGCGAGCGTGTCTGCCTCGTCGGCCGCAACGGCACCGGCAAGTCGACGCTGCTCAAGCTGCTCGCGCAGGAAATCATGCCGGACAGTGGCGAGATCGTGCGCACGCAAGGGCTCAAGCTCGCGCGCCTGCAGCAGGATGTGCCCGCCGCTCAACCCGGTACCGTCGTCGACATCGTTGCCCAGGGTCTTGGGGATCTCGGCACCCTCGCCGCGCGCTATCACCATCTGATTCACGCCGACGAACCGGATCTCGACCAGATCGCCGACGTGCAGTCGGAAATGGACGTCCGCAACGCCTGGACTGCGGAGAGCCGCGTCGAGGCCATCATCTCCAAGCTGGGACTGCCAGCCGAGGCACAGTTCTCCGAGCTGTCCGGCGGGCAGAAGCGCCGCGTGCTGCTCGGTCAGGCGCTGGTGATCGAGCCGGACGTGCTGCTGCTCGACGAGCCGACCAACCATCTCGACATCGAGAGCATCACCGCGCTCGAAGCCCTGCTGCAGGATTTCGCCGGCGCCCTGATCTTCGTCAGCCATGACCGTGCTTTCGTACGCCGCCTCGCGACACGGATCTGCGACCTCGATCGCGGCAAGCTCAGCTCATGGCAGGGCGGCTGGGACGCCTATCTGACCGGCAAGGCCGACGCCCTGCACGCCGAGGCGCAGCAGAACGCGCTGTTCGACAAACGCCTCGCACAGGAAGAAGTGTGGATTCGCAAGGGCGTCCAGGCGCGCCGCACGCGCAGTGCCGGCCGCGTCACCGCGCTGCTGAAGATGCGCGAGCAATTCAGCCAGCGGCGCAATCGCAGCGGCGAAGTGAAGATGGCGGTGCAGGAGGCCGAGCGCTCCGGCAAGCTCGTCGCGGAACTGACTGACGTCACCCAGTCGTATGGTGACCGCACCCTGATCCGCCGCCTGTCGACGGTGGTTCTGCGCGGCGACAAGATCGGCATCATCGGCCCCAACGGCGCCGGCAAGACCACGCTGCTCAATCTGATGCTCGGCAAGCTGGAACCGAACAGCGGCGAAGTCCGTCTCGGCACCAAGCTGGAGGTCGCCTACTTCGACCAGTTGCGCAGTCCGCTGCACAACGATGAGCAGACCGCCGTCGAGGCGGTCGGTGACGGCAAGGAGTTCGTCGAAATCGATGGCGTGCGTCGCCATGTCATCAGCTATCTGCAGGATTTCCTGTTCATGCCGGATCGCGCGCGCGTTCCGGTGCGTGTGTTCTCCGGCGGCGAGCGCAGCCGCCTGATGCTTGCGCAGCTGTTCTGCAAACCGTCGAACCTGCTCGTGCTCGACGAGCCGACCAACGATCTCGACATGGAAACGCTGGACCTGCTCGAAGAGCGTTTGATCGAGTACAAGGGCACGGTGCTGCTGGTCAGTCACGACCGCGAGTTCCTCGACAATGTCGCGACGCGCAGTCTCGTGTTCGAAGGCAACGCCCAGGTCGGTGACTACGTCGGTGGCTATGCCGACTGGCTGCGTCAGGCCACGCCGGCAGTCAGCACGCCGCCCAAGGCCGCGCCCAAAGCGGCGGCGCCAGCTGCAGTGTTTACAGCGCCGCCGCCCGCGACGGCCAATCGTCTGAACACCAAGGAACGACGCGAGCTCGAACAGATGCCAGCCCGCATCGAGAAGCTTGAAACCGAGCAGACTGCGCTTGCGCAGAAACTGGCCTCGGCGGACTTCCATCAGGGACCGAAGGACCAGGTGCTGAAGACACAACAGCGCCTGGCGGCGATCGAAAAAGAGCTCGCGCAGATCTTCGGGCGCTGGGAAGAACTCGAAGCCCTGAAGTAGGGCCTATTCCGCCGGCGCCATCTTCAGGCGGTGGCTGCGTCCGATCTGCCTGCGCTGCTCCGGCGTAACCCCGGCCTGCTTCGCGAACTCGGGCCAGCGCTGCACCGCTTCGATGACCTGCTCGAGCAGCGCCTTGTCGCGCCCGCGCTTGAGCATGGCCGACTTGGCGCAGGCACGAAAATCCGCCAGCGTGAAGCCGTCGCGCTTGCGGTTCAGCGTCATCTGATGCTGCGCGGTCCAGTCGCCGTCCGGGTTGTAGCTGTAGGTCAGGTCATACGCCGGTGCGAGTGACCAGCGGCCTTCGCGGTCCATCCGAAACGCGATGTTCTTGACGTGATCGTCCTGGTTGCGCGCAACGATGTTGAACGCCATGCGGCGGAACTGCTCTTCCAGCGCCACCATCGGCAGTTCCAGCTGACGCATCACCTGCAGTGTCTGCTCGTAGGAGTAAGCACCGGCCTGGTTGTAGTCGAAATGCGCGAGTGCGCCGAGCGACTGCATATGCAGCTTGCCGCCATCGTCCGTGCGATCAAAGCGCCTGGTCATGAAGTGTCGTCGCCCATTCTCTTCAAGCATCCGGCATTCAGTCATCGTGATGCCGGCGGCCTGCGCCATCAACGCGTACGCATACTCGATCGCTCCGTAGCCCTTCGGGTCTTCCAGTTCCCTGTCGCGATTGCCGCTGACACCGTCGAACTTCAGCAGCCAGTAGCTGAAACCACTGCCGGCATCGACCTGGCCTGACCGCACTTCATTGGTCTGCGGATTCCAGGCGATCACCGCCTTGGCGCGCGCACCACCCGCGGAAGTACCAACACGCAGGATGTCGTTGAGCGCGTTCTGGCGCGCCACGCTCCTGAAGCTGGCCTTCAGGCCGCCGCGCTCGCGCAATACGTCGGAAGCCAGTGCAACCAGCGCATCGATCTCGATCCGGCCCGTGGCCCGCGGTTCAGGCCCCTGCGCGGGCACGAACTCCAACGCACCCATGCCGCGCGCACCCATGTAGCAGAGACGTTCCACTGCGTTGAAGCTCTCCGGCCTGCGCCCCTGCGTCGCCAGCCAGGTATCGATCAGGGCGTTGCCGAAACGATCCGGCAGTGAATCCGCAAGCAAGCCCGGCAAGCCGTGAAAGGTTCCGCGCGGCAAGCCAGGAAAACGGTAGATCTGCGCATTCAGCGGCATCATCAGCGGCGAAAGCTGGATGCCGCTGGCCAGAAACGCGGGCGCGTATTCAAAAGCGGCGGTATCCGCGGCTTCCTCCAGAGACACTGCACCGATCATCCGCCCCCACAGCCGGATTTCGGCGAGCGTGCTCATGACGCGTCACCCCAGCGCCACTTCTTCTCAGAGATGCCAGGTGGTGCCTTTTTCTTGCTCGCGCGCTGACGCTGCTGACCCTGGAGCTTGAGCTGGGCCAGAGGACTGGGCGCAGGTTCCGGGACAAAAGCATCGAACTGTTCCAGCAGGCCCAGCACGCGACACACGCGCAGGAATGCGGAGAGCTGCGCGGCGACCACCCCCGACTCCAGGCGCTCAAGCGTGCGCTTGGAAACACCGGCCTGCTCGGCCAGTGCGGCCTGGGTCAGATTGCGCGCCAGGCGCAGCGCTGCGATCCGCGCCCCCAGTTCGCGCAAAACAGCCTCGTCAGTCAGCTGTCCATTGATCTTCATAGTGCGCCATTTATGACGAATAACTGACAATTTGTCAATCTATTCGCCATTTACGACGACTAACAATGGAACATACAGGACAACTGCGCCCGTAGTCTCCAACGCGCGGCGAGGACTGCGGGCAGGCGCCCTACTTCGCGCCCATCTTGGCGCGCGAGAACTTGATCACCAGACGCTGGTACAGCGACGGCAACAGGCGCGCCATCAGGTCGACCACGTAAGCGTCCGGGCCGACCAGCACGCGACGCTTGTTGCCTTCAATCGCCTTGAGGATGACCTCGGCAGCATGCGCCGCGGTAGTGATGAAGTTTTTCTCGAACTCGGTCGACGACGCCTTCGCATCCATGCCCAGCGACTGGATGCTGGCATCCATGCGCGCGTCCTTGGCAATATTGGTCTTGATGCCACCCGGATGCACGCTGGTGGCGCTGACGCCGCAGGCTTCCATGTCCAGCTCCATGCGCAGCGACTCGGTGAAGCCGCGCACCGCGAACTTCGCCGCGTTGTATGCAGACTGCGACGGCACGCCGATCAGGCCGAACACGCTCGAAGTATTGATGACATGCCCCTCGCCTGCCGCTTTCAGATGCGGCAGGAACGCCTTGGTGCCATGCACGACGCCCCAGAAGTTGATGTTCATCAGCCACTCGAAGTCCGCGTAGCTCATGCCCTCCACGGTCGCGCCCAACCCAACGCCGGCATTGTTGAAGATCAGATTGACCTTGCCGTGCTCGCGCGCGGTCGTTTCCGCCCACGCAAACACCGCTTCGCGATTGGCAACATCCAGCCGCGCATGCGTGACCTTGACCTTGCTGCCGGACAGCAGCGCGACCGTTTCGGCCAGGCCTTTCTCGTTGACGTCGGACAGCGACAGATGGCAGCCACGCGCCGCGAGTTGCAGCGCAAGCTCGCGACCCATGCCGGAACCGGCACCGGTGATCGCTGCAACCCTGCCATTGAAGTTTTTCATATGTACGCTTCCTGAAGAACGTAAATTGTGACGTAGGGGTGCGCGATCAGGCCGAAACCGCGGCCGGACGCTTGACCGCCTCGGTCACGTAGTCCGCCGCATCGAACTGCTTCAGCTCGCTGCGAAACTTGAATGTGAACCCAGGCCACAGTGTCGTATTGCGCCCCTGCTCGTTCACGTACCAGCTCTTGCAGCCGCCGGAACTCCAGATCGCACGCTGCAGCTTCTTCTGCAGCTGCTCGTTGAAGGCCTGCTGGCGTGCCGGCTTCACATCCACGGCGCCCCATGCATTGGCCCGCATCTGCTTGACCGCATCGAGCACGTACGCGACCTGCGACTCGATCATGTACACCATCGAGCTGTGCCCCAGGCCGGTGTTCGGTCCGACGATCATGAAGAAGTTCGGAAAGCCGGCGACCGTCGTGCCCTTGAAGGCCTCCGGGCCTTGGGCCCAGGCGTCGGTAATGTCCAGGCCACCACGGCCGAACACTGCGCCTTTGGGCATCGGATCCTGCGCGGCAAAGCCGGTGCCGTAGATGATGCAGTCGACTTCACGCTCCTGACCGTCCGCAGTGACGATGCTGTTCGCGCGGATCTCGCGGATGCCGTCGGTGACCACGTCCACGTTCTTCTGCGTCAGCGCCGGGTAATAGTCGTTCGAGATCAGCACGCGCTTGCAGCCGAACTGGAAGTCCGGTGTGAGCTTGGCACGCAGTTCCGGGTCGCTGACCTGGTTGCGGATGTGCTTGCGCGCCTGGCCTTCGATCAGCTTCATCAGGCCCGGGTTGATCACGAAACCGAACACGCGGCTTTCGAGCATCAGGTAGATCGCGGAGCGCATCGCCTTCTGCAGCACCGGCAACTTGCGGAACAGTTTCTGCTCGGTCGCGCTGATCGCGCGATCAGGCTTGTGCATGATCCACGGCGGCGTGCGCTGGTACAGATCGAGCGAAGCAACCTGCGGCTGGATCTGCGGCACGAACTGGATCGCGGAAGCGCCGGTACCGATCACGGCGACGCGCTTGCCCTTGAGGTCGGATTGGTGATTCCACTGCGCGGAGTGAAAACGTTCGCCCTTGAAATTCTCGATGCCCTTGAGCGTCGGGATGACCGGCGTCGACAGGCCGCCCATGCCCGAGATCAGCACGCGGGCGCTGTAGGTCTTGCCGCTGCGGGTGGACACCGTCCAGCGCTGCGCCGCTTCGTCATAGCGCGCCTGGATCACTTCCGCACCGTATTCGATGTGCGGTTCCAGCGCATACTTCTGCGCGCACTTTTCGAGATAGGCCTTGATCTCCGGCTGGCGCGCGAACATGCGGCTCCAGTCCGGGTTCTGCTCGAATGAAAACGAGTACAGGTGCGACTGCACGTCGCAGGCACAGCCTGGATAGTGGTTGTCGCGCCAGGTGCCGCCGACGGACTGCGCACGCTCCAGGATGCGGAAGGACTTCATCCCCGCCTTCTGCAGCGCGATCGCCATGCCGAGACCGGCAAAGCCGGTGCCCACGATCAGCACATCCGTCTCAGCTTGAGCCAGGGAATCGCCGCTCTGCTTGCGCAGGCTGTGTCCGTCGAACGCCATTTCGCTCTCTCCAATCCCGCAGTTATGACAATGAACGTTGTCACTTTACGACTGACAATGGCCCGTGTCAATATCCCCGGCATGACGGACAAAAAGCCCCGCAAGAACATCCACCGCTTCCGTGGCGTCGCGAGCGAAGACCGGCGCGTCCAGCGGCGGCGCATGCTGATCGACGCCGGCATCGAGATTTTTGGCACGCGCGGTTTTCACGCGACCACGGTCAAGGAGATCTGTGCCCAGGCCAAGCTCACCGAGCGCTACTTCTATGAGTCCTTCGCCAACCGCGAGGCGCTGTATGCCGCGGTCTACGAACAGATGACCGGCCGCCTGCGCGATGCGATGGTCACCGCACTGATCAAGCCGGAACGCGAAGTCGGCATATTGGCGCGCTCGGCGCTGACCACGCTGTTCGGCGCGATGCGCGATGACCCACGACTGGTGCGCATCCTGTTCGTCGATGTCTTCACCGTCAGCCACGACGTCAATCAGCTCTCGATGCGCACGACGCGCAGCTTCGCCGATCTGATCAAGGCGATGATCGAAGGTCTGTATCCGGATCCGAAGCGCAGCGCCAGCGATACCTTCCTGATCGCCAACGGCCTGCTCGGCGCACTGCTCAACACGATCATGCACTGGGCCTACAACGGCTATCAGGAATCGCTGGACGATGTCGTGCGCAACAACGCGACGTTGTTCGAAGCCCTGGGAGCGCACTTCGAAACGAGTGCCGCAGGCGAAAAAACCAAAGGCAAGCCGACCGGCAAGGTCCGCCTGCCTTGAGTTTCAGCGGGCATGGCGCGGGAGACATGCGCGACCAGCCCACCGAAGCCGATCGCTATAGATTCTCGGGCAGCATCAACTCGTAAGTGATGCCGAGGCCAAACCCATAACCCCCGCCCGGCTGCGGACCGCCACGATCGCTGGTGAAGTACATGCGGCGCCCGTCCGGCGAGAACGCGATGCCGGCGATTTCGGAACTGTCCTGCCCGGTGATCTGCAGCAGCGGCTTGAGCGTGCGGTCCGGCAGGATCACGATGACCTGCATGTCGCCGCCATCTTCGGCAACCAGCACGTCGCCCTGCGGCGTCACCGTGATGTTGTCGACACCGGAAAGAATCGGATTCTCGGCGGTGGCGAGGTCGTAGACCACTTCCAGGGTTTCGGTGTGCGTGTCGTAGACCCAGATGCGTTCATCGCCCTTCGACGAGAAGTAGATGTAGCCTTGGTAATTCCACACACCTTCGCCACCGTCGAACGACGTGCTGTCCGGATGGCGATGGGCGTCCTGCGGCTGACCGGGGTTGAGCGCATCGAGCCAGACCACGGGCTGGGGGCCATCGAGCGCAGCTGCGACGCCTGCGCCCAGCACCTGCAGCACCTGTAACTTGCCGGACTGCAGCGCGGGACGTGCCGCACCTGCGGGCCAGTCGGCCTCGTCGGCGACCCAGCGATAGAAGCGGCCATCCGGCATGTCTTCGGTCATGTAGATCATGCGCCGCCCGGTATCGATGGCGGTTGCCTCATGCGAGAAGAAGCCGAGCGTCGGACGCGCGATGGCACCGTCGCGACCGCTGGGATCGCATTCCCAGACCTGCCCCTGCGGCCATTCCTCGCAGGACAGCCAGGTATTCCAGGGCGTGACGCAACCGGCGCAATTGAACGTGGTGTTGCCGAGAATGCGATAGGCATCGACGACCGTGCCGTCTGCGGCGAACTCGAGCACGCCGGTGCCGCCGAGGCCGGGCGTGAACACTTCGATGATGTTGGACAGCGGTGCGAGCTGCGGGAACAGGAAGCCGAGCGAGCCGGCACCCGGGATCTCGCTGTTGGAGATGTAATACCAGCCGCCGTCGGCCTTGGGCATCACGCCGCCGCCGTCTGGGAAGATGTGCCACAGATAGCTGCTGGCGGACGCCGGCGGCTGGTTGGTGATCGCAACGATGCGGGTCGAGAAACCTTGCGGGACGCGGATGCCAAGCTCGTTCGGCTCACCCAGCGGGCCGATGTCGGCAAAACGTCCACGGCTGCTGCCACCCTTTCCATCACTGCCGCAGGCGGTCAGCAACCCACCGCCCACGCTCAGCACACCGGCACTCAGGAACAACTGCTGCAGGAACTCGCGGCGGGTCGTGCCACGCAAGGACGGCACGTTCAGCGGGAGCATGGGTCTCATCAGAGCCACCTGGATGGGCAAGGAGTTGGGTTCGCGGCAGTTTACTGCGAGGTCGATGGCCTGCCGCAAGGCGCAAATTGAGGGGTCGATGGCGCCGAAGCACTACACTATGCGTCTACGAACCTCGATTCATTGCAATGCCCCGCACCGACGACGACAGCTTCGACCCCAATACCTTCTACGACGGCCCCAGCAAATCCCAGGTCAAGAAGGATGCGCTCGTCCTGCAGATGCTCGGCGAATCGCTGGCGGCACTGCCGGCAGACAATTTCGCGGCATTGAAGATCGATGACCGCCTGCGTGATGCCCTGCGCGAACTGCAGCGGCAGACGGCGCATGGCGCGCGCAAGCGGCAGATGCAGTATGTCGGCAAGCTGCTGCGCGCCGAAGACTGTGAGCCGCTGCACAAGGCTGTGACTGCTCACCGTCTCGGCAAGCGCCGCGATGCACAGACCCTGCTCAACGTCGAGGAGTGGCGCGAACAGGTGATCGGCAACGATGAAGGGCTGCAACGCTGGTGGGCCGAGTATCCGGCCACCGACACCAAGGCCTTCCGCGCGCTGGTTCGTGACGCGCGCAGCGAGCGCGAGATCAACATCCAGGCCGAACGTACCGGCGGCAGCTCACGCACTCATATCAAGGCTTTCCGCGCCCTGTTCAAGGCGATGAAAGCCGCGATCGCTACGAGCGACGCGACCTGAGCTTCTGTATCAGGGTCATTGCTGCCACCAGCAGCGCACCGGCGCCAAGACCAATCAGGCCATTGATCAGCATGCTCGACGCCGGGCCCAGCACCACACCCACTGCAGGCACGCCGCCGGCGAGCTGGGTCGTGTGCTCGATCGCGTGATGCAGCACCGGCACGCCGTGCACGAGAATGCCGCCGCCGACCAGGAACATCGCTGCGGTGCCGACGATCGACAGGAATTTCATCAGCCATGGCGCCAGCACCAGTAAGCCGCGACCGAAGGCCTGCGCCGCCGTGCTGCCGCGGCGGCTGAGGTTGAGACCGGCATCATCGATCTTGACGATGCCCGCCACCAGGCCATAGACGCCGACGGTCATGCCCAAGGCTACGACGGTCAGCACTGCAACCTGCTTGCTGAATACCGCGCCGGCAACGGTGCCAAGCGTGATGACGACAATCTCGGCGGAAAGGATGAAGTCTGTCCGTATCGCACCCTTGATCTTGTCGCGCTCCAATGCGACCGGATCGATGGTCTCGTCAGCCAGCGCACGTACGCGATCGGCTCGTGCAGCGTCGTCCTCATGTTCGTCATGCAGGAATTTGTGCGCGAGCTTTTCCGCACCTTCAAAACACAGGAAGGCACCGCCGATCATCAACAGCGGAATGATCGCCCACGGAATCACCACGCTGATCGCCAGCGCTGCCGGGACCAGGATCACCTTGTTGATGAACGAGCCCCTGGCGACCGCCCAGACCACCGGCAGCTCGCGCTCTGCGTGCACACCCGAAACCTGCTCGGCATTGAGCGCCAGGTCGTCGCCGAGTACGCCAGCGGTCTTCTTGGCGGCAACCTTGGTCAGAATCGCAACGTCGTCGAGGATCGTTGCAATATCGTCCAGCAGCATCAACAGACTTCCAGCAGCCATACCACGCTCCTTCGCTCAATACATGGTCATGCAAATGCGCCGCGCGGCATAAGTCTGCACTGGACGCGAGCGACACCCTGGCCGCCATTCATCCTATCCTGATCAGGTCGATTCCGGGCAGGCGAATATCATTCGTCCGGTCGATTCTGCGGAGACTTTTTCAACGTCCATTACCGTATGCTTATGAACCCGCCATTGAATCTCCTGCCAGCCGACTCATTCTGAAAAATGCCCCTCTCCCCGCCATCGGTTGGCATTGATACCCAGCCGCAGATCGAGGCATTGCAGCGCGTCAACGAATTGATCCTGGAATCGCCGCTCAGTCACGCGCTCGGCATTTCGCATTTCGCATTCGGCATCCAGGTGGGGGCACTGTTCACGCTGGCGCTGTTCGTCATCATGATCGCATTCACGCGACCGGACGAGCGCTCCACGCCCTGGCTCGCGGCAACCAGCGCCTTTTTCGGATGCACGCTGCTCGGCTGGTACCTGGCATCACAGCCAGGCAAGGGCGGCCTTCCCGATGCGGCGCTCGTCATCCTGCGCTATCCGGGCACGCTGGCGATCATCGCGCTGGTGGAGTTCACACGCCGCTTCCTGCACCTGCGCCAGCATGCGCTGTGGCTGCTCAATCTGGTGCGCTATTGGCAGATGGCCGCGGTACCGGCACTGATTCTCGCGGCGTTCCTTCACGAAACCCACACCGCAGTTCTGGGCATCTACAAACTGATCGGCCTGGCCTTGCTGCTGTCGATCACGATGGTCCGGCTACGCCAGCGCGAATGGCTGGCCATCCCCATCCTGATAGCCATGCTGGTGCTTGCCGTCGGAGCAACGCCGAGCTTGCGCTGGTGGTTCACACTCTCGGACAGCCAGGATCCGCTGCTGCGCCTGAGTGCGTTCAGTGCCAGCAGCACTGTCGCCATCATGATGTTAGGACTGGGTCTGGCGCTGCGTCTGTACCAGCTCCGCGTCGACCGCACTGCGGAACTGGAACTTGCGATCGGTCACCAGCGCCTGGCCCTGAATCAGGCGCGCACCGATCGCGTCACTCGCTTGCTGGATCTCGCGCAGTTTCGTGAGCAGATGCAGACGCGCCTGCATGCGCTGAACGGCGGCGAAAACGCCTACGCGATCATCAGCATCAGCATGAACTCCTTTCGCACGGTGCGGCATGGGCTGAACCCGGCAAGTGCCGAAGCCGGCATGGCCGAGCTGGCCAGACGCATGCGCCAGTCCGCGCAGCATGCCGACCTGCTGGCGCGCATCGGCCCCGAGAGTTTCCTGTGGGGAACTTCGGTCCGCACTGGATGCGAAGGCATCACCGACCTGACTGCGCGCTGCGCTGAAATGCGATCCCATATCAATGCGCCGCTGGCCAATGCCAACGGCGTGATGGTGACCTGCGATTTCGGCATCGCCCTGGTGCCCGAGCACAGCACGGACATCGACCTGCTGATCCGCCGCAGCGATGAAGCCTTGCTGCGCACCGAGAAGGACGGCAAGCAGGAAATCCGCTACTTCCATGATGAGATGCAGCAGGAGTCTCATCACACGATGAACCTGACCAAGGAACTGCGCCGTGCGCTGTTGCGCAATGAGGTCGAGCTGTTCTATCAGCCGCAGATTCACCTCAACAGCGGCCAGATCGTCGGTGCCGAAGCGCTGATCCGCTGGGAGCGCGACGGCAAGATGCTGCCGCCCAGCGAGTTCGTGCCGATTGCCGAGGCGAGCGATCTGATCGTGCACCTGGGCGAATGGGCGCTTGATCGCGCCTGTCAGCAGCTGGCCGAATGGAATCGCGCGGGGCTGGTTCTGCCGCATGTCTCGGTCAATGTTGCCGCGGCGCAGTTCCACCATGCCGATTTCACCGGCCAGATCACCCGTGCACTCGACAACGCCGGGCTGCCGGGCAATCGACTGATTCTGGAAATCACCGAAAGCATCGCATTGGACAATCTCGATCAGACGGCGGCGCTGCTCAATGCATTGCTCAAGCTCGGCGTTTCGGCATCGATGGACGATTTCGGCGTCGGCTACTCATCCCTGAGCTACCTGCGCAAGCTGCCGGTCAAGGCGATCAAGATCGACCGCTCCTTCCTGCAAGGCATCCCGGGCGACGCCGAGGCCATGGCGGTGGTCAGCACCATTATCAGCCTGGGACACGATCTGGGGCTGGATATCGTCGCCGAGGGCATCGAAACCCTGCAGCAGCAGTCGTTTCTGTCCCAACGCGGTGTGGAAACCGGTCAGGGCTATCTGATCAGCAAACCGCTGCGGGTGGCCGATTTCGAGACCTGGGCGCGCCATCATCAGGCCAGCCGGAAAAGGCCGTCCCGCGCGTGAATCCGCACCCGCCTGGCGGCGGCGTCACTTCCGGGAGCCGACTTCAGCCTGTAAGATGCCGTCCCAAATCGGGTTTTCCCTGATTTGAACGATCATCCGAAGGCACGCGTGCCCACTCTTCCTCACGGAACTGGTGCCCGGTCCTGGCGTTGGTTTTTGAGCACCCTGAACAAGGATGTATTTGTGAACGCCGACAAGGCCTTGATCCCTGGCGAAACGCCGGCTGCGGACGGCAGCTTCAATCCCTGGCGCTTTACCGTTGCGCCGATGCTGGACTGGACTGACCGCCATTGCCGCTATTTCCTGCGGCTGATGTCGCGCCACACGCGCCTCTACACCGAAATGGTTTGCACGCAGGCCATCATCCACGGCCCGCGTCGGCGCCTGCTGCGCTACGACCCGACCGAGCATCCGTTGGCCCTGCAGCTCGGCGGCTCGGAAATCGACGAACTGGTGCAGTGCACAGAGTTCGCCGAGCACTGGGGCTACGACGAGGTCAACATCAACTGCGGCTGCCCGTCTGACAAGGTGCAGGAAGGTCGCTTCGGCGCCTGCCTGATGCGCGAGCCGGATCATGTGGCTGCAGCCGTGAAAGCCATGCGTTCGGCCAGTTCGCTGCCGATCACGGTCAAGCACCGCGTCGGCGTCGACGACTCGGACGACTACCCGTTCATGCGACATTTCGTCGAGACCATCGCCGCCGCAGGCTGCGATGTGTTCATCGTGCACGCGCGCAAGGCCTGGCTCAGCGGCCTGTCACCAAAGGAAAACCGCGAAATCCCGCCGCTGCAGTACGAGCTGGCGTATCGACTCAAGCAGGACTTCCCGCAACTCACCATCGTCCTCAATGGCGGCATCAAGACCATGGACGCCAGCGTCGAGCACCTCAAGCACCTCGACGGCGTGATGCTCGGCCGCGAGATCTACGAGAACCCCTACCTGCTGACCGAGGTCGATTCGCGCCTGTTCAATGATCACCGCCGGGCACCAAAACGCCACGATGTGGTCGAAGCGCTGAAGGGTTACGTTGCGCGCGAACTGGACGCCGGTACGCCGCTGCACCACATCACCCGGCACATCCTGGGCCTGTATCGCGGACTCCCCGGTGGACGCACGTTCCGTCGCGTGCTGTCCGAAGGCGTCCATCATGGTCACGGTGATCTGGAACTGCTCGACGACGCCCTGTCTGAAGTGGATTACGACACGCCGCAGAGTTTTGCGGCATAACTTATTGAGCCTACCGATGAAGAAATTTCTTTCCGCCCTCCTGCCTACTCTCCTGCTGGGATTGATGATGACCACTGCCAATGCCGCTGCACCCGTTCGCGTTCTGCTGAAGACCACCGCCGGCGACATCACCCTCGAACTCGACGCCGAAAAGGCGCCGCTGTCGACCGCCAACTTCGTCCAGTACGTCAAGGACAAGCACTATGACGGCCTCGTGTTCCACCGTGTCATCAAGGGCTTCATGATCCAGGGCGGTGGCTACGACAAGACCTACGCGCAGCGCACGACGCGCGCATCGATCAAGAACGAAGCCAAGAACGGCCTCAAGAATGATCGCGGCACGATCGCGATGGCCCGCACCAGCGACCCGCACTCGGCGTCGTCGCAGTTCTTCATCAACCACGGCAACAACACGTTCCTGAACTACCCGGGCCAGGACGGCTGGGGCTACGCCGTGTTCGGCAAGGTCACCGCCGGCATGGATGTCGTCGACAAGATCGCCGACGGCCAGACCGCGCGCACGCCGCCGTTCGGTTCCGACGTGCCGGTCACGCAGATCGTGATCGAAACGGCAACGGTCATCGAGTAAGCAACGACGCCGTTCGCGGCGTCGTGGATGAATGTTGATGCAGACTCTTTTTCTCTCCGATCTGCATCTGCCTGACGAGCCCTCGCCTCTGCGCGAGGGCTTTCGTCGTTTTCTGGCCGGCCCTGCGCGAGGAGCGCGGGCGGTCTACATCCTCGGGGATCTGTTCGAGTACTGGATCGGCGATGACCTCGGCGTGCAGGCTTATGCCGGGGAGATCGCCGCGCTCAGGGCGCTGACCGCCAGCGGCATTGCGGTGTACTTCATGCGGGGCAATCGCGACTTCCTCGTTGGCAAGGGTTTCGCCGCCGCCACCGGCGTGCAGTTGCTGCGCGACCCATTAATCGTCGATCTGTACGGCCGACGCACACTGCTGTCGCACGGCGACCTGTGGTGCACCGACGATGTCGGCTACCAGCGCTGGCGATCGTTCTCGCGCAATCGCTTGGCACAGTGGACCTTCGCGAAGCTGCCGGTCACGCGGCGGCAGGCCATCGCCGGCGGTGTGCGCGGTCAGAGCGCGAGCGCCAAGCGCAACAAGGCCGAGTCCATCATGGACGTCAATGCAGCGGCTGTCGGCAAGGCCTTCCTGCGCCACGGCGTGGATCGCATCATCCACGGACACACGCATCGGCCGGCAACGCACACTCAGCAATTCGACGGCCGCAAGGTTGAACGCATCGTGCTCGCCGACTGGCGCGAGGACTACATGGAGTATCTCGCCGTTGACGAGGCGGATACGCAGCGCATCGCGCTGTAGGAGCCAGCTTGCTGGCGACTGGTATGACTCGAACAGGTCGCCGGCAAGCCCGGCTCCTACAGAAGCGGCAGGAACTCGGACAGTTCGAATCCGGCTTCCAGCCGCGCCTCGCGATTGAACGGCGGATTCAGGCGCATGTTGTAGTCGCGCAGCAGCGCCTGGAAGGTCGCCGTCGGTTCGACGCCGCGTTCGGCGCAGAAGTGCCGGAACCATTGCGTGCCGAGCGCAACATGGCGGACTTCTTCGGCAAGAATCACTTCGAGGATCGCCTGGGTCTCGCTGTCGCCGATGCTGCGCAGGCGCTCGATGATGCCAGGCGAAACGTCGAGTCCGCGCGCTTCGAGCACGCGCGGCACCAGGGCCATGCGCACCAGCACGTCGTGCGCGGTCTTCTCGGCGGCCTCCCACAAGCCGTTGTGCGCAGCGAACTCGCCGTATTCGCTGCCCAGTGTCAGCAACCGCTCGCGCAGCATCGCAAAGTGACGGGCTTCGTCCTGGGCGACGCTGATCCAGTCCGCGTAGAACGCCGGTGGAAGACCATCAAAACGGCAGACTGCATCGAGCGCGAGATTCATCGCGTTGAACTCGATATGGGCAACGGCATGGATCAGCGCGCAGCGGCCGGCGATGCTGCCCAGCGAACGGCGCGGCACGTCGCGCGGATGAATCAGTTCGGGTCGCTGCGGCCGACCCGGCGCACGCGACCAGTCGAAATCGCTGGGTGCCGATACCGGTTCACCGACCCGCAGCGCAGCAATGCCTGCGCATTTGCGCTGCGGATCGGTCTCGGTCAGTGCCGCAAACGCTGCGGCACGCCAGTGGCTGCTCACGCCAGACCGCGCAAAAGGTCCGCCTGCAGATCTTCGATGTCTTCGAGGCCCACCGAGACGCGGATCAGTCCTTCGTTCACCCCCGCAGCGGCGCGGGCTTCCGGCGTGATGCGGCCGTGCGTCGTGCTCGCCGGATGCGTGACTGTGCTGCGCGTGTCACCGAGATTGGCGGTGATCGAAATCAGACGCGTGCTGTCGATCAGCTTCCACGCCGCCTCGCGTCCGCCTTCGACCTCGAAGCTGACGATGCCACCGTAGCCGCTCTGTTGTTTACCGGCGAGCACATGCTGCGTGTGGCTCGCCAGGCCGGGATAGAACACGCGGCTCACGCTCGGCTGCTGCTCCAGCCATTCGGCCAGCGCGTGCGCATTCTGGCAATGCGCCTTCATGCGGACTGCGAGCGTCTCCAGACCCTTGAGGAACACCCAGGCGTTGAACGGACTGATGCACGGCCCGGCCGTGCGCATGAAACCGAACACATCCTTGCCGACGCGCTCGGCGTCTCCGACGATCGCGCCGCCGACACAGCGGCCCTGGCCGTCGATGTATTTCGTCGCCGAATGGATCACGAGGTCAGCACCGAGCGCGAGCGGCTTCTGCAGCACCGGCGCCAGGAAACAGTTGTCGACGACGAGCAGCACGCCGCGATCGCGCGCAAGCTGCGCCAGTGCGGCGATGTCGGCAATCTCGACCAGCGGGTTCGACGGCGTTTCGACGAACAGCATGCGCGTGTTCGGCTGGATTGCCGCAGCCCAGGCATCGAGGTTCGTCATCGGCACGTAGGTCGTCGTCAGACCACAGCGCGTCAGCACGTTGTTGAACAGATTGATCGTCGAGCCGAACAGACCATTCGAAGCGACGATGTGATCGCCGGTCTTCAGCAGCGAAATGCACAGGCTCAGGATCGCCGCCATGCCGCTGGCAGTGGCCACGCAGGACTGACCGCCTTCCATCGCGGCCAGGCGCTTCTCGAAGGCCTCGATCGTCGGATTGGTGAAGCGCGAATAGATGTAGCCCGGCGCTTCGCCCTTGAACACGGCGGCGGCTTCCGCCGCGCTGCGATAGGTGTAGCTCGAGCTCATCGACAGCGGCGCGGAATGCTCGCGCTGGCTGGAATGCGGCTCGGCAGCGCGTATGCCCAGTGTGGATGCGCCCCATTCGGGATCGAATTCGTCGTTCACAACCCTGCTCCTTTCAAAACGACAAAAGCCTGTCAGGGTCGAGCGCCGGTCTTGCCACACCGGACCTCGGACTGAACAGGCTTTGCCATACGTTTAGCGGTATTTGTTACGCGCCCGCAAGCTGTCATCAAATCGGCGCGGTCGTCACGGTAAGCCTAAACGGCTCTCAAATCAATTCATGTTGTTGGCGAGCTCGATCACCGTCTGCACCCGTTGGCGGGCGGCGCGGGCGCCATCGGAGCGGAACAGTTCGAGCTGGCTCAGGTACTCGGCGGTGATGTCCTGGGTGATGTACTCGCCGGTGAACACCGAGCAGTCGAAGCGCTCGATCTTCTTGTTGCCGACCCGTACAGCCTCGATCAGATCTTCCAGATCCTGGTAGATCAGGCGATCGGCGCGCAGCAGGACTTCCAGCTGCTCGACGCTGCGGCCGTGCGCAACCAGTTCCGAACTGGTCGGCATGTCGATGCCGTAGACGTTCGGATAACGCACCGGCGGCGCCGCCGATGCGAAGTAGACCTTCTTGGCGCCGGCATCGCGGGCCATCTGGATGATTTCCTGCGAGGTCGTGCCGCGAACGATGGAGTCGTCGACCAGCAGCACGTTCTTGCCGCGGAATTCGAGATCGACCGGGTTGAGCTTCTGGCGCACCGACTTCTTGCGCGCGGCCTGCCCGGGCATGATGAACGTGCGGCCGATGTAGCGGTTCTTGATGAAGCCTTCGCGATACGACACGCCCAGGCGCGCGGCGAGTTCGGCGCCGGCGACACGGCTGGTGTCCGGAATCGGGATGACGACGTCGATGTCGTGATCCGGCCAGGTGCGCAGGATCTTCTCGGCCAGCTTCACGCCCATGCGCAGGCGCGCCTTGTAGACGTAGATGTCGTCCATGACCGAGTCAGGGCGCGCAAGATAGACATGCTCGAAGATGCACGGCGAGTAGACCGGATTCGCCGCGCACTGGCGCTTGTGCAGCTTGCCGTCGAGCGTGATCAGCACCGCTTCACCCGGCGCGATGTCGCCGAGCAGCTCGTAGCCCAGAGCGTCGAGCGCCACCGATTCCGAGGCGATCATGTAATCGGGACCCTTGGGGGTTTCACGCACGCCGTAGACCACCGGGCGGATGCCGAACGGATCGCGGAAACCGACGACGCCGTAGCCCGTAATCAGCGCGACGCAGGCATAGGCGCCGCGGCAGCGCTGGTGCACACCGGATACCGCGGAGAACACGTCTTCCGGCGCGAGGCGCAGCACACCGCGCTGCAGCAACTCGTGGGCAAAGACGTTCAGCAGGACTTCGGAGTCCGACTCGGTGTTGAGATGACGACGATCCTGCAGGAACAGCTCCTGCTTGAGCTCTTCGGCGTTGGTCAGATTGCCGTTGTGCGACAGCGAAATCCCGAATGGCGTGTTGGTGTAGAACGGCTGTGCCTCGGCCGAGGTCGAGCAGCCGGCCGTCGGATAGCGCACGTGGGCCACGCCCATGCGACCGCGCAGGCTGAGCATGTGTTCGTCGGCACTGAAGACGTCGCGGACCAGCCCGTTTTCCTTGCGCAGGTACAGGTGATGGCCATCATTGGTGATGATGCCCGCAGCGTCCTGTCCCCGGTGCTGCAGCATCGTGAGCGCATCGAACAGCTCAGCGTTGACCGCTGGGCCCTGGGAGACGATGCCGGCAATTCCGCACATGTTTATTGACCTTGGGGGGGACCTGAGGGTGTGACGGGGACAGCCGTAGGCTTGAGCAGCGCAAGCCAACGCTCGGGAATGATGGTCTCAAAGCCGCGCGCAAGCGGTGCGAAGGCAGAAATCAGCTGCGAATCGCGCCACCAGCGCTTATCAGATGCGCCCATTTGGCCGGAAATCAAGACGAACAGACTGATGACGATGACGGCGCGAATCAGACCCAGACCGCCGCCGAGGGTGCGATCCGCCGGTGAAAACCGGCTGTCGCGGACCGCAACGACGACGAAATGCGAAATCACCGCGCCAAGCACCAGCGCACCGAAGAACACGAGTGCGCTGGCGGCGGCATTGCGCAAGGCGGGATCAGCAATGTTCGATTCCAGTCGCGCCGCCATCATGTCGCTGAACAGCAAAGCAGCGGCGAACGCGAACACCCAGGTGAGCAGGCTGAAGATCTCGCGGGTGAGACCGCGCCAGATTCCGACCACCACCGACAGGGCGAAAACGAAGAGGATGCAGTAGTCGACCCAGGTCATGCGTGCGCAGGCGATCGAAGGTGCGAAATGGTATCACCTTGTCGACCCCTCACTCCCCACCTGACGCAGATGCAACGACCGATCATGGATGAACCAGGCGGGCGTCGGTAAAACCGTCCTTGAGCACCGCAGCAAGGGCTTTCTCGCTGCTGGCCTTGTCGCTGTAGGGACCACCGCGCACGCGGTAGAGGATGCCGTTGGGTGAATCGATGGGCGCGATGAACACCGGGACGCCCAGGGCCTTGAGGCGGGTTTCACCTTCACGGGCATTGCTGATGTCGGAATACGAGCCGATCTGCACCCACCAGCGATCACCGGCGGCAGGAGCCGCTGTGGCGGCCGGCCTGGACGTTGGTGCAGCCGCAGGCAGCGGCGTCGGCTTGAGCGTCGGCGCAGCGGTTGGCAGTGGTGTGGGCGCCCGCGTCGGCTTCGCAGCGGGCTTTGCGGTCGAGGCAGCCGTCGGTTCCGGCGTGGCGACAGGCGCGAAACTGGTGCTGCCGTCATCGGCATCGGATTCCTGGGCATCGCTTGCGATTTCCGGCGCCGCGCCCTCGTTGCTGTAGCCATCGTCGGCATCGGGCGCAGCAACGGTCGGGTCGATGACCTCCACTGGAATGCCCCTGATCACTTCGACCGGTGCTGGCGTGGCGTTGAGATCGACAGTCACGACCTTCATGTCCTCGCCGCTCATCGACTGCAGCTTCGGCTCGGGCAACAGCGCCGCAAGGATGAATGCAGTGGCCAGCAGAATTGCGGCCCCGAGCAAGCGTCGTTTAAGGATGTTGTCCATTGATCTCGTTCATGGCCGCGGCCACGGTCAGGAATGATCCGGTGATCACGATTCGCCCGTTCGACCCCGCCAGCTGGCGGGCCAGGTCGAGCGCCTGCGGCATATTGTCGCAGCATCGGCTCTCGACGTCTGCTGGGAATTTCTGACCCAGGTCCGCGGCGCGCAATCCGCGCGGCCCCTCCGTGCTGACCAGAACGAGCCGATTCAGCTGTGACTGCAGCGCTGCGAACACGTCCGCATGCGGCTTGTCGGCGAGCATGCCCAGCACCAGCACCGTGGGCCCGGCAATCGGATGATCGGCCAGCCACTGAGCCAGCACCTGCGCGGCTTCGGTGTTATGGGCGACATCGAACACATACGGTCCGCGCTGCTCACACCGCCCCGGCACAGCCAGCCTGGGCAGCGCACTGCGGATCGCCTCGGGTGTGACCGGACAGTGCGCGCTCATGGCATCGACCGCAGCGAGGACCCCCGCCGCGTTGTTCAGCTGCGCCGCACCACTGAGTCCGGGCAGAGGCAGTGCGTTCAGCGCCTGCCCGGTGCCGCGCCAGCGCCATGAGGCAGCGCCAGCCTGGAAATCGAAGTCACGGCCGCGCAGCATCAGCCGCGCGCCGCTGTCGGCAGCAACCTCGAACACGCTCGCCGGGGGCTCCCGCTCGGCGATGATCGCCGCGCGGCCCCTGCGAAAGATGCCGGCCTTCTCGCGGGCAATGGATTCGCGGGTACTGCCGAGCCAGTCCTGATGGTCCAGGCCGATGCTGGTGATCAGGGCGACATCCGCATCGAGCAGATTGACCGCATCGAGACGACCGCCGAGGCCAACCTCAAGGATCTGCACCTGGACCTGCGCCTCGCGAAACAGCCACAGCGCCGCGAGCGTGCCGAACTCGAAATACGTCAGCGAAACGTCATCGCGGGCAGCATCGATCACCGCAAACGCGCGACACAGGTCGACGTCGGTGGCGAGCTCGGCATTGATCCGCACGCGCTCGTTGTAGCGCAGCAGATGCGGCGAGGTGTACAGGCCGGTGCGATATCCGGCCTGCTGATAGATCAGGGCCGCCAGATGCGCACTCGAGCCCTTGCCGTTGGTACCGGCAATCGTCAGCGTCGGCGGCGCCGACTCGGTCAGCCCGAGCCGGCGTGCGACCGACCCCACGCGATCGAGACCGAGCGCGATGTCACGCGGATGGAGTTTTTCTTGCCAGCTCAGCCAGTCTGCGAGGCTGCGCGATTCCAATGCCGGCTCCGCTGCAGCCTTCACGTCGTGCCGGAATCTGCCGCAGTCACAACCGTTGGAGAGAAATGCGTCAGCATCGCGAGAATGCGATACAGGCGATCGCGCATCTCGCGCCGATCGACGATCTGGTCGATCGCGCCTTTTTCCAGCAGGAACTCGGCGCGCTGGAAACCTTCCGGCAGCTTCTGACGCACAGTCTGTTCAATCACGCGTGGACCGGCAAAGCCGATCAGCGCCTTGGGCTCGGCAATCTGGATGTCACCGAGCATCGCGAAGCTTGCCGATACGCCACCCATCGTCGGATGCGTCAGCACCGAGATGTATGGCAAGCCGCGCTCGGCCAGGCGCGCCAATGCGGCGGAAGTCTTCGCCATCTGCATCAGCGAGAACAGCGACTCCTGCATGCGCGCGCCGCCGGAGGCGTGAAAGCACACGAACGGCGTACCGTACTCCAACGCCGCGTTGACGCCGCGCACGAATTTCTCACCGACGACGCTGCCCATCGAGCCACCCATGAAACCGAACTCGAAGGCGGCAGCCACCAGCGGCATGCCGTTGAGCTGACCGCGCATCACCAGCAGCGCGTCCTTCTCTCCAGTATCGGCCTGGGCTTCCTTGATGCGGTCGCCATACTTGCGGCTGTCCTTGAACTTCAGCGGGTCCTTGGGACCGACTTCCATGCCGAGCTCAACACGCGGTTCGGGATCGAGGAAATGCTCCAGGCGATGACGCGCCGTGATTGCGCGATGGGCGCCGCATTTCGGGCAGACCTCCAGCATGCGTTCCAGCTCGGCGCGATACAGCACCGACTGGCAGCTGTCGCACTTGGTCCAAAGCCCCTCCGGAACGTTGCGCTTGCGCACGCCCCCGGACAACAGCTTGGAACCGGCAATTTTGTCGAGCCAACTCATCGATTCTTCCATGATTACCGGCGTCGGTTATTCCCAATGGTAGCTTGTGGCGCATTTAGCTGCCGCTACCCCAACTCAGGGCAAAAATCAGGCCTGCAGGCTGTCGAGCGCGATCCGAAGCTCCCGCAGCTTGCCTTCGAGCACCGCCGGCAGAGCCTCCGGGGTTTCCTGCAGGCGTTCGACCTCGGCAACCAGCGCACTGCCGACGATGACGCCATCGGCAATCGCGCCGACGGCCTTCGCCGTCGCTGCATCGCGGATACCGAAGCCGACGGCCAGCGGCAGCGCGGTGCGCTTGCGAATCGCCGCGAGCTTGGCGGTAACACTGGCCATGTCCATGCTCGCCGCACCGGTCACGCCCTTGAGCGAAACGTAGTACAGGTAGCCGCTGCCCGCCTCCGCAATCGCCTTGATGCGTGCGTCCGGGCTGGTTGGCGCCAGCAGGAAAATGCAGTCCAGGCCGGCCGCCTTGAGCGCAGGCAGGTAGCCGCCCGACTCCTCGACCGCAAGATCGACAATCAGCACGCCGTCGACACCCACGGCCTGCGCGCGCTGGGCAAACGCACCGACGCCGCGCATCTCGATCGGATTCAGGTAGCCCATCAGCACGACCGGGGTTTTCGCATCGGTGGCGCGGAATGCCTTGACCATGTCGAGGATGTCCCACAGGCCAGTGCCGTGGCGCAGTGCGCGCTCGCAGGCAAGCTGGATCGTCGGTCCGTCGGCCATCGGGTCGGAGAACGGCACGCCGAGTTCGATGACATCGGCGCCGCCGCGCACCAGCGCGTGCATCAGTTCCACGGTGATGCCCGGCACCGGATCGCCGGCGGTGATGTACGGAATCAGCGCCTTGCGGCCGTTGGCCTTGAGCGCAGCAAGCGTGTTCTGG
>CAZDPA010000054.1:0-1941 GCA_964507195.1 uncultured Salinisphaerales bacterium
CATCGCTGGGCTTCACCCTTTAATCAACAAGTGCAGTTAGTTTTGGTCGACTACGATGAATGATCACCGAGTCTTGTGGAGATCGCAGTGCCGAGAACATTGCTAAAATTTTTACGTCTGCTCTTCCCAGGGCTAGCTATTCTCGCTTGCTGGATAATTCTCGGGAGCTTCACCAATCTTTGGTCGCTAAGCTTTCAGATGTCCACTGAAGATCTCATGAAGTCGGTGCCAGCAGTGCTGCTTGGTGCGGTCTACTACATGCTTCCATTGCGCGACTGGGCGAATCGAAAGCACTTAGATCAGGTTCAGGAAGGCCTCCGCTCAGGCTTGGTCAAAATTAGCGGGTTTCTTGATAACCCTGCCGCATTTAGCTGGAAGGCTTTGAGGGCCCCTTTCTATGCAATCGTCGACTCCGATGCAACGCTGAAGAACAAAGCCGAGCTCGCATACTTCAATGGACTAATTTGGACGACTGTTGCTGATATTCGAGCTATCTCGTCAGTTTTTTCTTTGATATCACTCGTACTTCATTGCTTCCAAGTAAGAGGTGGATTGGCTGCGGCAATACTATTCGTAGCTGTGTCCTTGCTGAGCTACTGGTTGTCAAGAAGGCTTACTCGAAAGCACATGAGTATTGGAGAGGAGCAACTCGAAGTAATTTCGTATCGTCACAAGGCGCAGGTAGAGACCACAATTCGGGAGCTCTCCAATCGATCAGGTTCTTGACGCTATTGAGCAAACCAGAATCGCTTTAGAGGAGCAATGTTCCGCTAAGTGGGTTGTTGCCTTTTCTGGCGGCAAGGATTCCACCGCTGTTCTAAAAATCATCTGTGCTGCGCTAAAAAAGGCGAGGCGCTCCCCCGAGCAAATTGACCTAATTTACTGCGACACAGGTGTGGAAAATCCAATACTCGATGCGTATGTAAAGCAGCTTTTGTCGAGGCTGCATGACGAATTCACAGAACGGCAGCTGCCGATCAAATGCCATGTCTTGCAGGCCCCCATCAGAGATCGATTTTTTGTAAAGCTGATTGGAAGAGGCTATCCGCCACCTACGAATACCTTTCGGTGGTGCACAAAGAATCTACGAATACTTCCGGTCTCCCGCTTCATTGCCAACGCGGCGGCTGCGGACGCAGGCACAGACGCAGTGGTAGCTCTCGGCATTCGTAGGAATGAAAGTGTGCAGCGGGATCGATCCTTGTCGAAGACGCAAGGGCACTGGGATGTTCAACGAGAAGGAAATAGTGAGTACAAGCTTTTCCTTCCAATCATCAATCTCGGTGTTGCAGAAGTGTGGGATGCCATCTTCATGCTCGATAGGCCACTCTCTATCGATTCTTTGTCCCTTGAGTCTCTTTATAAAGATGCATCGGGCGAGTGCCCGGTTATCAAAGCTCCACAGTCTCCGCCCTGTGCGTCAGGGCGCTTTGGATGTTGGACATGCACCGTAGTGAGGAAAGACAAATCATCAATAAAGCTGGTTGAGGCCGGGTACACAGAGTTAGCGCCGTTCCTGGATTTCAGGAATTGGCTTGTGCGCATCCGAAACGATCCAAATAGACGTTGGCCGGAGCGGCGAAATGGCGGCAAGGGTATGGGGCCGTTTACGATCAAAGCACGACAGGAAATTCTGTCGGAGTTACGAGTTGTAGAAATGCGATCCGGAATCGCCCAACTTCCGAGTGTGGAGCTGAGTGAGATCGAGAGGCTATGGAGCTTGGATTCGGACAAAGAGGCTCAACTCCTTCTGCCGTAAAGGATGCAGTAGAAGGACGCTGAAGTCGCCGGTGGCGGTGGTGAGTGGGACGGCGAAGCGGCGAGGGTTTACGGGGCCGCGGGGGGTGAGTTGACTTGACGTAACCAGTCGAATGCGTTCGGGAATGCCTCCCCGCCTATTCATCGACATCACGAAATAGAGCGTCCAATGGCCCCTTCTCG
>CAZDPA010000054.1:1951-10070 GCA_964507195.1 uncultured Salinisphaerales bacterium
GGAGGTGGACGAGGGTTTTGCGCTCTCAGTGATCTCCGGAGGGGTGTACCTTTCTTCTAGAGACCAAATTGCCTTTCTAATCGCATTGCTTAGGGTGCTTTTGCAAGCTTTTTCATTTACTTCGTTGGACAGACTGTTGATAAACATTTTTATAGACGATTCCAATTCATCAAAGTGAGAGCTCGGATCGTAGTCGGAGTTCCATTCGTCGACTCTATTGTCGATGAGTCTCTGAATGTCGTCCAAAACCCCGGCCTTTACATCGGCAAGCGCCAGTGCGCGCTCATCTTCGGTAAGCACACTGGCGATGTCACTGTTCGTGATGAAGCTGTCATCGGCGTGTTCCACTGCTAATCGTCTTACGCACTCGATGAACTTTTGGCGTCTTTGTTCATCAAGTAGGCCGTGCTTGTGGAGCGTGGTCAACATGGGAACGTCAAAGTCATCTCGAAGCGGAGCATACAAAGTATCGAGGCGGTCGAGGATGTCCGGGCGCATTGCCAGCAGCTTTTCACTGAAAATCTTGTTCGAGCGGTATGAAATGAACGACGCCAGCCGATCGTTCGGCAGACTGGCGATTCTGTCGAGCAAGATCGGATGAAGGCTGTTTGGGACCTTCACTTTCGCGCCAGCGAGGACGACGCCAGAGCAAACGACTTCATTCAAGAGATTCTCGGCCTTCGCTCCACTCAAATAGATTTCCACCTGCTCTGGACTTTTTCCAATGAAAGACGCGAACGCATCACTCACGGTGGGATGGCTGTAAGTCCAGTACGGTCCCTCTTCGTCCTCGGCGCCGTTTAGGAAGCTGCCATCGAGAGCCAAGAGCTGATCTCTCAATTCGGCCGGGGTTACTCCAAATGACTGGGACGGCTTGACTAACGATTCTTGTGGAACAGGCGAACGAATTTTCCCACCGTTCAGGAACACAAGGGCGATAGCGGCCTTTGACCCATCAGATAGATTTTCAATCGTATCTTCCAGAAATTCTGTAGGACGAGAAACGAAATCGTCGATGCCACGCACGGATACATCAAGGTTCTTCGTGAAAATCTTTGCGCCAAGCCTGCGCGCGGTCTCTGGCAAGAACCCTGAATGGTTGGCTGCAATAGGGAGAAATGGCTTTATCGATGTGCGCAGTTCTGTTGGCTGGTCACCTAACTTCAGGTGGTTGTAGAGAATCTTTGCCTTTTCTTGAACCGATAGTTTCTGAACATTAATTACTACTTGGCTTAGCTTCAACGTCGGAAGGGCCTGGAGTTTCAACTCGCTTCTGGCCGCCTTCCAAATGTAGTCTCGCGAAGTGAATAGGAAGCGCGTGCCGTGCTGTAGCGCGGATTGCATGAGCGGGAACACTTGATTCCATCCCTCTGTTCTGTCGCGCTGATACTGCGTACTTCCCCAGGCGTCGTCTATCCAAAAGAACTGGCCTCCTTTATGGTCGAGGTGTTTCTGTAGATGCTCTGGGGATGTCGACTTGATTGTCAGGCACTGCCATCGATCATTTGCGCCAACGGCGAGACTCGCGCCGATTGTGGATTTTCCTGCAGCCGGAGACCCAAGTAGCAACACTAGACGGTGCTCATCGATGGCGCGAACGCTTTGCCGATATGCATCGGTCACGACGAGTTTCTGAAGATTGCCGCCCATCTCGCTGAGGATCAGCTTGGCTTGTTGATAAGCGCGAGTGTCGAGTAGCGTGGTTAGATCCGCGAACCCGTACAGGCGCGGGACCATCATGCGTAGGCGTGCCGAGTCCTGAATTCGCGCAACTATCCAGTCGCGGTGAAAGACTCGACAGCTGCCGACCCCTGCGTCAACAAAGGCCTTTTTTATCGCCAGTTCACTCTCGCCGGTGACCCCATAGTTGGTGAGAATGACGTAGCTTTTTGCGAGTCCAAGTTGGGCGAGGCGCTTCGCTTTGGGCAGTTCATCTGCAAGAGATGACAGGGTGAGATTCTTGTCTGCCTTCGAAGTAAATTTGCACTGAATAGTCGATTCGCCGTCCGAAGGCCCGTCCCAGATGCCCAAAAATGCCCCATCTCGGCCAGCGTCGCTCGAAGGCAGGAAGGTTTGCACCTGCTTTCCCAAGCGTTCTTCTACTAGCGCTACGCACAGATCCTGGAAAGCTTTCCAGCCGAGTTGATGAAGCGCGATTTGCGAGCTTTCCATTTGTCCGCAGTATCCCTAAAAGGCACGCCGGATAAAATGCGCCTATTCGCCTAAGCGTCAACACTAAAGGCAAGTTGGCTGGCGGGTGCTCGGGAGTGGCGTCGCTCGCCGGCTAGATGGTGCCAACTGTGGCGGCGGCGTGCTTCATTTGCCTCCTGGGTGCTGAGCTCCGCTCGATGCGCGGCGCTTCCTCCACCGCTCCCACGGCCCCACCAACTTCGTCGCCAATCTCATCCACAGCGGCACATTGAACGAATAGCAGTGCTGCTGCCGGCGCTTCACGATGCGCCAGCCGTCCGGCGTGCGCCGATACTCGTCGTGATACCAGATGCCGAAGATCACGGTGTTGCTGCCTCCGAGCAGTGCCGGAGCGAGCATGGGGTTGAAGCAGGCGACCTGGCCGGTTGCCGTGTCGCTGTCGATGACGAAGCGGCAGTTGCCCATCAGGTGCATGTAGCTCTTGAAGAACTTGAGCGTGCGCGGCAGCCAGGTCTTGATCTCGCTGTACGAACCTTGGATGCCACCGGTTGCGGTGTAGTCGATCAGCGCGTCCGGCGTGAACACGCGGTCGAGGCGATCCCATTCGCGGCTGTCGATGGCGTTGGCGTATTCGATGGCGAGCTGTTCGAGGGCCTGGCGGTCGCGCAGGCTGGCCAGTTCCGCCGCGATGTCCGCCGTGGCGTTCATGCGCTGACCGGTGCTGCCTTGCGGGCCGGCTTGAACTGCCCGGTGCCGACGAAGAACGCGATGAGGTCGGACACGCTCTGCTCCAGCGGCCGCGGCTGGTAGCCGAGATCACGCTCGGCCTTGCTGCGGTCGACGATCGGCGAGGTGGCGATGGTGTCGAGCGCGGCCTTGGACAGCGGGTGATCCTGCTGCGTGTCCTTGCGCGGCAGTTTGGTGACGACCGAGGAGATCGCCTGCACGAAGCCCATCGGCAGCGCGAACTTGGGCCCCGGCCGGCCGAGGAACTGGGCGGCGATGCGGCAGGCGTCGAGCATCTCGATGAAGTGGCCGCCGAGCAGGTAGTTCTCGCCGGTGCGACCGCGCTCCGCCGCGAGCGTGAGGCCCATCGCGACATCGCGGACGTCGACGAGGTCAAAGCCGCCGGCGACCATGACCGGAATCTTGCCGCGCGCGGAGTCGAGCAGCACCTGGTTGATGCGCGAGATGATCGCGCCGTGGTCGATCGGCCCGTAGACGCCGGTGGGGTAGCAGATCACGCCGTCCAAGCCCTGCTTGACGACCTTGAGGAATTCCATCTCGCCGGCGTACTTGGAGCGGCTGTAGACCGGCAGCTTGGCGTCGGTCGAGCGTTCGCAGATTTCGGAGAGGCGGCGGTTGCACTTGTTCTGGTCGAACGAGGCGATGGAGCTGACATGCACCATGCGCTTGACCTTCGCGGCCAGCGCCGCCTCGGCGACGATGCGCACGCCGTCGACATTGATCGACCAGGCGATGGGGTCTTCCTGCGCGAGCGTGATCTTGGCGACAAGGTGATAGACCACGTCGACGCCGGCGAGCACCTTGCCGATCGAGGCCGGGTTCATGATGTCGGCTTCGACCCAGGTGGTGCGCGGGTCGAGATGCGGCGAGCGGAAGCGGTCGATCGCCAGAACCTGATGGCCTGCGTCGAGCAGGATGCTGGCGAGGTTCTGGCCGATGTAGCCGCTGGCGCCGGTGATGGCTGCGATCATTGCGTGAGTCTTCTGCTGCGTGGATGGGATGGTGCCCACGATGCAGGAAAGCGGGTGGGGGCGCCTACTGCGGGTTGGGTAGATGGGGGGCTTGACCAAGATTTCGAGCCACCCCCAAATGGGGGAAATTGAGATGTGATGGATTCCATAGGATGATTGCAGCGCTCGGGTCTTTGACCTGCCGGACGGGAGGCCGTCTGGGTCGTGGGGGCACGACTGTATGCGGTGGGAGACCAAAACAACGACCGCCTGGTTGCGGCGAATGTAGGGGATATCAATGCGCTATCGGAAAAGGCTGCTCGCCGGCCTGGCTGCTCCTGTGTTCATCACGGGCTGCGCCACCATTGTGAGTGGTCCGACCCAGCAGGTGACGCTCGTGTCGACCCCGCCGGGGGCTGCCGTGATTGAGAACGGCATCGAGAAATACACGACACCGGTGACCGTGACGCTCAAGCACAGCGACACACCGTCCTATGTGCTGCGTAAGGACGGCCACCGTGATACGACGTTGACTCCCGACAAAGGCGTCAATGGGTGGATATTCGGCAACATCGTCCTGGGCGGCATCATCGGCATCATCATCGATGGTGCGACTGGCAATACGATGAAGTTCAAGCAGGACACGTATGTCGTAGCGTTGCCGCCGGTAGATCCGCAGACGGAGCCGGCATCCGCGTCCAGCACTGAGCCGAAGGCGACGAGTGCCGCTGTGGGGAATACACGTGCGATCGCCGCTTACGTGCGCACGTCCTATGATCGCCTGATGCAGGAACTCAGGGCCGGCGACGGAGAAACGCTCAATTCTCTTTATGCGCTGCTCGGCGTGACTGACAGCCAGATTCCGAAGGCCCGCGCACGTCTGCGCGCCCTGGAATCGATCGCGCTGGACGCGGACGACTACGCAAAGCTCGTGGCGACCCAGTTCTACTCGACTCAGGAGCGGGTGCAAGCCGCGGTGGCGCCACCGTTTCCCAGGCCGGCGGCCCTCGCGGATCAGCAGGTCGAAATCACCCAACCGTTACCGACGCAGGAGCCCGCCCGGGTTCGTCGTCGGTAGAAAGACGCTGTACAACAACCGGAGACAACAATGAAGAAAAACATCGCAGCACTCCTGGCGGGGTTGCTCGCATTCTTGGTCGCAGGGCCGGCTGCTGCCGGCGCGTCAGTGTCGGTGGGCTACCTTGTCGACAGTTCGATCGAAGTGGAATCCGACTTTGGTGATGGCGACATCGAAGATGGCGACGGATTCTCCCTGCAAGGCAGCTTCGACGTTGCGGAGAGCCTGTTCCTGTACGGCGATTATTTCACGCGCGAGTTCGAGGATGATTTCGGCGATACGCTGGACTGGGACACCCTGCGACTGGGTGTCGGCTATGCATTCGAGGCGCCGATCTACATTGGTGTGAACTTCGAAGAGCTTGAAGTCGGTGTCTCCGGCGATTCGGATTCCACGGACGGGTTCGGTGCACGGATCGGCACGCGCCTGCCGCTCGGCGAGGTGCTGTACTTCAATGGCGAACTGGGCGTGACGATCCTGGATGACGCGACGGCAGCCGATCTGGCCGTGGGCCTCGGATTCCAGGTCAATCAGACTTTCAGCATCTTCGCCGATTACCGTGTGACGGCTTATGAACCGGACGACAATCCGGATGATCTGACGCTGACCCTTAGCGACTTAAGACTCGGAGCGCGCGTCGATTTCTGATGAACGCTTGCGGGGCAACCCGCTTTGGAGAAAGAGGCGGCGGTCGAAAGGATGGCCGCCCCTTTTTGTTATCGAGTAGGCCGGGCAGTGGTCGGCAAGCTGGTGGAACAGACTGATCAGTCGGCCGGTGACTTTCTAGTGAACAACGCCAGCTGCGCCGCGAACGCGCGCTGGTAGGCAGGCCGCGCTACGCCGCGGGCGATGTAGGCGACCAGGTTCGGATGCTTCCCGACCAGGCCCGAGCCGTCGAGCCGGCGCAGCACCGTCACCATCAGCAGGTCGGCGGCACTGAACGCGCCAGCCAGCCAGTCGGCATCGCCCAGGTGGCGGGACAGGTCGTTCAGCCGGACCCGGACACGCTCATCCAACATCGGCTGGCGCTCCGCAAACCAGGGCTTGTCGCGTTCCAGGACCGTGGCCATCGAGTGTTCGAAGATCGGCGGCTCCACCGTGTTGAGCGCGGCGAACATCCAGGCGATCGCGCGCGACCGCGCACCGGCATCAGTCGGCAGCAACCCTGCGTGGCGCTCGGCGATATGCAACACGATCGCGCCCGACTCGAACAGCGCGAGATTGCCTTCCTCGTAGGTGGGAATCTGCCCGAATGGATGCAGCGCGACGTGCGCGGGTTGCTTCATCGTTGTGAACGACACGAGGCGCACGTCGTAGGGCTGGCCGACTTCCTCCAGCGCCCAGCGCACGCGCATGTCGCGCGCCAGCCCACGGCCGCGGTCGGGCGAGCGTTCGAAGGCGGTGATGGTCGGGATCAGTGAGTGGGGCATGGTGATATCTCCTGTTCGGGATGTCTTGCGGCATCAGATGCAGCTTGTTCCGGTCACAGACTAGACGTTCGGAACGGGCGTGAATCGACCGCCTGCAGCAAAACAATGAACGCGCAACATGATGCGGCTGCAGATTTTTACTCCTCGCCCGCTTGTGGGAGAGGGGCCAGGGGAGAGGGCCGCGCGCAGCGCGGTGGGCCTGCACGATTCCCGATCACCATCGGCTCCGCCGATGGCCCTCTCCCGGCGCTCCGCGCCACCCTCTCCCGCAAGCGGGCGAGGGGAATGCGAGCGGGCATCTTCGATGTGCAGATGTTCGAGGCGGGACCGGATCGACATCGCCGGTGAGCATTCCGGCTTGCCGGGAGGCGCCGGAACGCAGCACATCGATTGACAGCGACCCGCGGCGCGACTACGGTATTAGTCCAGTTACTTGACAATATCCGCGCCCAGACGCGCTGTGGAGACGAGCCATGTCCAGCACCCTGTCGCCCGCAGATCCGGCCGTTGAAGCACCGCCGTTGAAGCGCGCGGTCGGCATCCATCACGCGGCCTACCGCTGCCGCGATGCCGAACAGACGCGCTGGTTCTACGAGGATGTGCTGGGCCTGCCGCTGTCGATGACACTGGTCGCGGACATCGTGCCGGGACTGAACAGGCGCGTGCCGTACATGCATCTGTTCTTCGAGCTCGGCAATGGCGAGTTCGTCGCGTTCTTCGACCAGCCGGAGACGGCGCGGCCGGAGCAGTTCGAGAAGGTCGACAGCTTCGACCGCCATCTGGCCTTCGAGGTCGCCGACGAGGCGTCGCTGAAGGCCTGGCAGAAGAAGATCAACGCGTCCGGCGTGTCCTGCCTCGGGCCGATCGGCCATGACTTCGTGAAGTCGGTCTACATGTACGACCCGAACGGTCTGCAGGTGGAGCTGACGGTACGCACCGACAGGCACGACGAGATCATGGCGCACGAGAAGCAGACCGCGCACGAGGTGCTGCGCGAGTGGAGTGCGAAGACCCGTACCGAGAAGGAGGCGAAGTTCGGCGCCGAAGCCGTCGACCGCCGCAGCCGCCAGAAGAACCGCTGAGTCCGCGATGGACGCCCTGCAGGCAGCGCTCGCGCCCTGGTATCTGCAGATCAAGTTCGTTCATCTGTCGGCGGTGATGGCCTGGGTCTTCAGCACGGCTGTCGCCTACATGCACTACCTCGTGCCGGCGTTCCAGGCCTGGCGGCGCAATCCCGACGATGTCGAGGCCCGTGCGTTGCGCGACTGGGTCATGGATCGCTTCGATCACGGCGCGCAGATCGAGCACATCGCGTTTCCGATCGTGATGATCAGCGGCCCGATGCTGTATCTCGCCGGCGGCTGGAATACCGACTCGGGCTGGCTGACGCTCAAGCTGCTGATCGTGTTCGGTCTGTTCCTGCCGATCGAGATCTTCGACTATCACCTGTCGCATCTGGGTGGCAACAAGCGCCATGTGCTTGAACGCAGCGGCGCGCTCGCGCACGAGCGCAAGGTGCAGCAGCACTGGTGGTTCTTTCTGGTGACGACGCCGATGATCATCTGGTTCGCGACGATCGTGGTCTATCTTGCTGTGGCGCGGCCGGTGTTCGGGACATGAGCAGCGAGACGGAGCTGCCGGCGTTCAGCGGCACGCCGCGGCGCTACATGAAGGTCGCGCTGGCGATCGGTGTGCTCAGCCATGCCTGGCTGTATGCCGGGCTGTATGTGGTGGAGCACCTCTGGCTGGGTCGAGAGTGGATT
>CAZDPA010000054.1:10080-23304 GCA_964507195.1 uncultured Salinisphaerales bacterium
GCGGGCGCCGGCGGTCTGCGGGACGGTGGTGTCGGCGGGGGTGCTGACGGTCTATGCGTACATCGCGATCATGAATCTGGATGCGCGGTGGGGGACGGGGTCTCGGTGGCGGCTGGTGGAGCGGAAGGTAAAGTTACCTGACGTTCACTAGGGAAAACGGCGCGACTTTGCCACGCGGATGGCACTTGTTGCCGGGTTGATCTCCGGACTTTTGCGGTACATTGCGGTTGCATCCATAACCTTGAGAGCGCATCAGCGCTGATGGAGAAACCGTGAATCGTCGCCCCGGAGTTCTGGCTTTCCTCTCTCTTCTGCCGTCGCTCGCGTTCGCGGCGCCTGGCGATCCCATCGATCTGCAAGTACGCTTCCCGCACTATCACGCGAGCACTTCCCTGGACGAGCAGGGGCGTGCGGTCGAGTCTCGGCAGTGGTCGCGCATCATCCTGAAGGAATCCGCGCTGGAATCCGCGAAGACCGCGGCGATCAGCTTCAGCACCAGTACGCAGAAGGGCGAGATCCTTGAGGCCTACACGCTGAAGCCGGACGGCCGCCGCATAGACGCGCCGAAGGACAACTACCAGCTGGTCGTCAATCGCGGGCAGGGTGGCAACTCGCCGGTCTATTCGGATCGGACCTCGCTGTCGGTGGTGTTTCCGGAAGTTGCCGTTGGCGATACGGAGGTGTTCTCGTTCCGCATCACGCAGACCGAGCCGCTGTTTCCGGGCAAGTTCTCGATTACCGAGCTGTACGGAACGCAGGCCGCCTACGACGACGTTCGCGTCAGCATCGACTACCCGGCCAGCCTGACGGCGCAGTACGGCAGCCACGGCATGGAGCAGACGATTGCCGACGGTGCCGACGGTCGCAAGACCGTCAGCTGGCGCTGGGCCAACCCGAACCCTGTACAGGAAGAGCGCGAGGACTGGTCGATTGTCGATGTTGACCAGCAGATTCACTACTCGTTCTCGACGTTCGCGTCGTACGCCGATATCGCCGCGGCCTATGGCGAGCGCGCGACGCCGAAGGCTGCGGTGACGGAGCGGGTGCAGAAGCTGTCCGACGAGATTGCCGGCAAGGCCGGTACGCCGCGCGAACAGGCGCGGCTGCTGTACGAATGGGTGGTCGGCAACATCAGCTATGCCGGCAATTGCATCGGCATCGGTGCGGTCGTGCCGCGCGATCTGCCGTTTGTGCTCGACAACAAGATCGGCGACTGCAAGGACCACGCGACGCTGCTGCAGGCGCTGCTTGCCGCGCGCGGCATCGTCAGCACGCAGGCGCTGATCAACGCCGGCTCGGGCTACAGCCTGCCGACGGTACCCGTGGTGTCCACGGTGAACCACGTCATCAACTACATCCCTTCGCTGGATCTTTACCTCGACGCCACGTCGGACACGACCCCGTTCGGTCGTCTGCCGCATGGAGACCAGGGCAAGCCGGTGCTGCTGGTCGACGGCTTCCGCGCGGATTCACGGACGCCGGTTGCGGAATCGGAAGCCAACAGCGAGGTCATCAGGAGCGTGATGACGGTCGGTGCCGACGGCTCGGTGACTGGCACGACCGAGGTCGTGCAGGCGGGCGACGGCGCGGCGGCGACCCGCGACTGGGCGCGCAACCTGACGCGCAATGTCGAGGACGATCTGGTGCGCAACATGTTCCGGCAGCAGAACCTGATCGGCAACGGTACGTTCACAAAGGACGATCCGACGGCGCGCAGCGAAACATACCGGTATGGATTCAACTACTCGGTCGAGAAGTACATCCGCCTGCCGGGTGCCGGAGCGTTCTATGTGGCGCCGCCGGTGGGTGGCGTATCGGTCGGTAAGTTCTTGCAGTTTACCGACCAGGCTGAAAAGGCAGCAGACGTCGCGTGTCGCGGCGGCGTTGGCCGTGACGAGCTTGAGATCCGGTTTCCCAAGGGCCTGACCGTACTGGCGGTACCGGACGACGTGAAGGTGAGCAATGCACGCGTGGCATACGAGGCGACTTATAGACTCAAGGGCAATGTGCTGACGATCAAGCGTGAGCTCATGGATAAGACGATCGGTACGGTGTGTTCTCCGGAGCTGGTCGCCGAATACAAGAAGATCGGGGACCTGGTGATGGACGATATGAGATCGCAGGTGCTCTACAAGCTGCCGAAGCCGAAGGTGCGCTAGTCGCACTGCGTACTTCGCGACCTTGGTTCTTCTCTCCCTCGCCCCTCAGCGAGGGGATGAGGTTGACCGCTCAAGGTCAACGAGTGAGGGGCCTGGTTGGAAAGTGTGCGCGATTTGACGAGCCGCCCCTCACCCTGACCCTCTCCCCGCAGGCAGGGAGAGGGATTGCTCTTCGGGGTTCGGGTGGTGGTATCTCGATACACCTGCTTCGCAGGCACTCGATACGAACGGACGTTGGTTGGTCCGTCGGATTCTGCGAACCCGATGCTTTACACACACTCCGTTCGTGTCGAGTGCCGTGCCGCAGGTGCGGTGTATCGAGGGTGTCGCGAAGGCGACACCGCAACAACGCGTGGCGGAGGGAGCAGCCCCGGCAATCTCGATACACCGCGCGTTCCGCGCGGCACTCGGTGCGAACGGGTTCTGTTGGTTTCCGCGCCGAATCAGAAATTGAACTGGAAGCTCGCGAACACCCTGCGCCCCGCCTGCTGCGTCACGCCATACGCGCCGGGGAAGAACGCCGTATCGACGACCTGTGTCGCGTAGTCGTCGTCGCCCAGGTTGGTGCCGCCGATCGCAAGCCGCCAGCTGCCTTCCGGATCGGACAGCGCAATGCGTGCCGAGTACGTCGAGTGCGCGGCGACGAAGGTGTTTGGATCAAGATCGATGTCGGTGTACTGGTCGCCCATGTACAGCCAGTCGACGGCGAACTGCAGCAGCTGGCCGAAGAACGGCAGCGTGACGGTCGGTGTCAGCGATGCGGAAAGATCCGGCGCGAACGCGAGTTCCTTGCCGCTCAGATCCTGCGTGCTGCCGGACGGCATGTTCACGGTCGGCTGGCCGTTCGGGTACGAGTCGTAGTGGGCGTCGAGAATGCCGAGCGATCCCATCACCGCGAGGAACTCCAGCGGGGTGAACCACATCATGTCGACTTCGATGCCCTGCGAGATCGCGGTCGCGGCGTTGGCGACATTGATGAAGGCGCCGTCGATGGACAGGGTCTGCAAGTTGTCGAAGTAACTGTAGAACACGGTGGCGTTGAGGCTCAGCGTGCGATCGAGCAGCTTGGTCTTGAAGCCGGCTTCCCAGGATTCGACGTTCTCCGGTTCGAACTGCAGGTTGCGGCCGTCAAACGACGCGGCATTGAAGCCGCCGCTCTTGTAGCCGCGCGTGTAGCTGACGAACGTCGACAGTTCGTCATTCGGGAAATACTGCAGCGACAGCTTCGGCGAGACATCGCTTTCCTTGCGCTCCAGGCCCGGTGCGTCGTACGGACGGGCGTTGAGGGCGATGCGCATCAGGCACAGGGGTTCGGTATTGCAGCTGGCGACACCGCTCATGTCGGCCTGCTTCTTCTCGCGGTTGACACGGATGCCCGGCGTGATCGCCCAGCGCTCGTTCAGATACCAGCTCGCTTGCGCGAACAGCGCGATGGTCTGCGTGCCGGTCAGGTAATTGACCTGGAACGAGTCGTCGCCGACGACCGGGGCGACGATGCCGCTCAGCAGTTCGCCGAGTGCGCCGAGGCCCGGCAACGGCAGTGTCGATGAACCGCCGGCGATCTGGCGGATCACATCGCCGGTGGTGGCATAGGCGACCAAGTGCGGACCGGCGGTGACGCGCGCCGCCTGCTGCATGCCGGATTCCATGTAGAAGCCGCCGAGGATGAACTCGACGCGGTCGCCGAGGCCGAACAGGCCGTCGTCGAACAGGCCGTCGAAGCGCAGCTCGGCGCTCTGCTGATCATACTGCCACGCGGTGCGCAGGCGGCCGATGTCGGCCGGCGACATGTCGAGGTCCGGCGAGGCGTCGACGCTCATGTCGCTGTCGCCGAGCACGAGCGTGATGTTCAGATCGTCAAAGGGTCCGGTCGTGCCGGTCTCCCAGCGCGTGACGAGGCCGAGCGTGTCGGATTCCTTGTCGAGGTAGCCGGGGTAGCTGTGCGAGAGCTGGTGGTTGTAGCCGTCGCCTTCGACTTCGGGATCGTAGTTGCGCAGGAAGGCCAGCGTGCTGTCCTGGACGTTGTCGAGCTGCACCGGCCAGTAGCTGGCGCTGGTCTTCGAGCGCTGCGCAGTGAATTCCATCTCGACGCCGAAGGCCGGGATCAGCAGCAGCTTGACGCGCTGCGCCTGTTGCTGCGCGCGGTCCTCGGTGCGGTCGAGTGCGGTGTTGCGCAGCTCGCCGCCGTCGTGGTCGAGATCGAGCGCGGCGACGCGGATGCCGCCCCAGTCGGCGAACATGCCGCCGACGCCGACTTCGATGCGGGTTTCGGCGGGATCGGAACGGCTCACCTGCAGATCGGTGGAGAACTCGCTGGTCGGCTGCCGGGTGAAGACATTGAACACGCCGGCTGTCGTGTTCTTGCCGAACAGTGTGCCCTGCGGGCCGCGCAGCACTTCGACGCGGTCGATGTCGAACATGCCGTCAGTGATGTACGGCGCGCGGCCGAAGAAGATCTCGTCCTGCACATAGCCGACCGAACTCTCGAAGCCGGAGTTCAGCGGGCTGGTGCCGAAGCCGCGGATGCTGATCTGGGTCAGCGCCGGATCGTTGTCGGACGAGAATTTGAGATTCGGGATGTACGCGGCGATATCGGCAATCGTCACTGCGCCGACTTCATTCATGAAGTCGCCATTGACCGCAGTGATCGACAACGGCACGTCCTGGATCGACTGCGCGGTCTTCTGCGCGGTGACGATGATCTCCTCGATCTGCCGCGGAGCGTGCTTGTCTGCCGGCGGTGCGGCAGGTGGCGCTGTTGCCAGCGGAATCGTCGGCAGGAGTTCGGGCGTTGCCGCGCCTTCGGCGGGCGGTGGTGCCGATGTCGGCGCGGGTGTCGGTTCGGCGTCAGCCGCGGCTTCGGCATCAAGCAGGAAATCCAGACTGTCATCGGCTGGATCGTTGCTCGCCGGACTGTCAGCCGCGTGCACGGCTGCGCCGGAAAGACTCATCGCCAGCACGAATGTCCACAGCGTGAAGCTGTTGCGCATTGCCCCGTCTCCTCCGGATCCGTGCGCGCTATGTGGTTCCCGACCATCGCGCATCGCCGTGGGCCGACTATCCCTGCGGCGATGGATATTGTCAACGAACTTAACAAAAAACCGTGTTCCGCAGTGCAGCATGGCGGAGGGCGTCGGCAGTAATAGTGAAGATTCTTGACATAAAACCGGACAGACGGCGATAGTCCGGCGAATCCTGCTGCACCATCTTGCGGAGCCGGTCTCATGAGTTACGAACCATTGATCGCGCGCTCGCTGTTCGCGTCCGAGCACGAAGATTTCAGGGCCAGCGTGCGGCGCTTCTTCGAAGAGGAATGCGTGCCGCATCACGAACGCTGGGAAGACCAGCAGTTCGTCGACCGCTCGGCCTGGCGGCGTGCGGGTGAGCTCGGCTTCCTGTGCGTGACGATGCCTGAGCAGTACGGCGGCGCCGGCGTCGATCGCCTGTACAGCATCGTGCTGATGGAAGAGCAGGCGCGTGCCGGTTTGTCCGGTCCGGGCTGGGGCCTGCATTCGGACATCGTTGCCAACTACATCAACAAGTTCGGTACCGCCGAGCAGAAGACGAAGTGGCTGCCGCCGATGGCGCGCGGTGAAGTGATCACCGCGATCGCGATGACCGAACCCGGCACGGGCTCCGACCTGCAGGCGGTGCAGACGTATGCCGAGGAAGATGGCGACGAGCTGGTGATCTCCGGTTCGAAGATCTTCATCACCAATGGCTACAACTGCGACATGGCGATTGTCGTCTGCAAGACCGGCGATCGCGCGGGCGGTGCGAAGAACGTGACCCTGGTGATCGTGGAGGCGGATCGCCCCGGCTTCACCAAGGGCAAGCCGCTGAAGAAGGTCGGCATGCGCGCGCAGGACACCTGCGAGCTGTACTTCGACAAGGTGCGCGTGCCAAAGACCAATGTGCTCGGCGGCTATGGCGCGGGATTTGGCCTGCTGATGACGGAGCTGGCCTGGGAACGCCTGCAGATTGCGATTGCCGCCGTCTGCGGCTGCGAGTATGTGCTCGAGAAGACCATCGAGTACGTCAAGGGTCGCAAGGTCTTCGGCCGCACCGTCGCGAGCTACCAGAACACGCGCTTCAAGCTCGCCGAGATGAAGTCGGAGACGCAGATTGCACGTGTGTTCGTCGACAAGTGCATCGAGCTGGAGATGCAGCGCAAGCTCAGTGTGGCCGCTGCCGCGGCTGCGAAATACTGGTGCTCGGATCTGCAGGGCAAGATCAATGACGAGTGCGTGCAGCTGCACGGCGGTTACGGTTACATGCTCGAGTATCCGGTTGCACGCGCCTGGGTCGATTCGCGCGCGCAGCGCATCTACGGCGGGACGAACGAGATCATGAAGGAACTGATCTCGCGGACGATCTGACTCATTGATCGTCATGCACGAGTCATTGTTCCTTCTCTCCGCTTGCGGGGAGAAGGTGCCCGCAGGGCGGATGAGGGGCGGCTTTACCGAAGCGCATGCGCCTCCGGCCCCTCACCCCGACCCTCTCCCCGCCCGCGGGGAGAGGGAGTTGCTGTGCAGGGGAAGTTGCGAAATCAGTGCGCGGTCTACCAGCCTGTAACCAGGAGAACAGCATGAACCTTGTCGAACGCCTGCTGGACTGGGAGAAGCGTGAGCCGCAACGCCCCTGGCTGTTCCAACCGATCGACGGCGTTGATCGCGTCTATACCTTCGCCGAAGTCGCCGCCGAAGTACGCCGCGGCGCGGCGGCGATCCAGGCGCTGGGCCTGGCGCCGGGCAGCCGGCTCGCGATCAGCGGTCGCAACACCGCGCACTGGATCATCGCCGACCTCGCGATCGCGATGGCCGGACATGTCGCAGTTGGCCTGTATCCGCGCCAGGGCCGCGCGACGCTGGGCTACGTGCTCGAGCACGCCGAAGTGAAGCATGTGTTCGTCGGGCCGTCGCTGATGGCCGGCGATGTCGAGGCGCTGCTCGCCGACCTGCCGGCCGGCATCCAGACCATCGGCCTGCCGTATCCGGGCATGCCGCGCACGCAAACGACCTGGGACGAGTTCACGCGCGGTCACGCGCCGCTGCAGCACTACACGCCGCCGTCGGCCGATGCGCTGGCAATGCTGATCTACACCTCCGGCACGTCCGGTCAGCCGAAGGGCGTGATGCTGTCGAATGCGAACATCACGTTCGCGATCGACAACATCCTCAGGAACACGATGGAGCCCTTGCCACGCGAGGTGCTGTTTTCGTATCTGCCGCTCGCGCATCTGATGGAGCGCGTGTTCGGCGAGGCGATGGGTCTGGCGGTCGGCGCCGAACTGCACTTTCTCGAAAAGCCCGAGGAGCTGGCCGCGACGCTGGCGAAGGTTGCGCCGACGCGCTTCTCCGGCGTGCCGCTGGTCTATGCCCGCGTACAGGCCGGCATTCTCGGCAAGCTGCCGCAGCACAAGCTCGATCGCCTGCTGAAGATTCCGCTGGTGAATCGCTGGTTCCGCAAGACCCTGCGTCGCAAGATGGGTCTGCAGAATGTCGAGTCGCTCGGCTGCGGTGCGGCGGCTGCACCGCTGCCGATGATCGAATGGTATGAGCGCCTCGGCCTGCCTCTGCATCAGGGTTACGGCATGACCGAGACCTGCGCTTACGCAGCCGTCGAACTGCCGGGTGTGCGGCGCAGTGGTTCGGTCGGCAAGCCGCTGCCGGGCTCCGGCTTCCGCCTGTCCGACGACGGCGAGATCCAGTTCAGGCACGGCGCGGTGATGACCGGTTATTTCAGGAATCCTGAGCAGACCGCCGCCGCGTTCACCGCGGATGGCTGGCTGCGCACCGGTGATCGCGGTCGCGTCGATGCCGATGGATTCCTGTACGTCACCGGCCGCATCAAGGACGAGTTCAAGACCGCGAAAGGCAAGTATGTCGTGCCGACGACGATCGAAGGCGCGATGGCGCGCAACACCGATCTCGAACAGCTGTGCCTCTGCGGCACGGGCCTGAACCAGCCGATCCTGCTGGCAACGCTCAATCCGAATGGCCAGGCGCGCAATCGCACCGATCTGGACACTGCATTGCGGGCGGACATTGCTGCAGTCAATGCAACGCTCGACGACCACGAACGTATCGCGCAGTGCCTGATCGTCGAAGGTGCGTGGACGCCGGACAACGGCATGGTCACGCCCACCGGCAAGATCCGGCGGCCGGTGATCGAGGCGCACTATGCGGCGCTGCTGGCGCAGGCGAGCGCGCGGCGCGAGGTCGTGGTGAGCTGGGAGTCAGACTTGAGTGCGGGCAAGCCGGCATGAGCGACGTTCTTCCGCAAGTTCCTGTGAAAGTAAATGTTCCCTCTCCCCGCTCGCGGGGAGAGGGAGTGCCGAAGAAGCGCGATGAGTAACAACTCAAGCTACGACTACATCATCGTCGGCGGCGGCTCGGCAGGCTGCGTGCTCGCCAATCGGCTCAGCGCGAATGGCCAACACCGAGTTGCACTGCTCGAAGCCGGTCCGGCCGATACGCATTTCAACATCAAGTTTCCCGGCGGTATCGCGACACTCGCGCAGGATGCCAGGCACAACTGGAAATTCTGGTCGGAGCCGCAAGCCCATCTGAACGGCCGGCGCCTGTACTGCCCGCGCGGCAAGGTGCTCGGCGGCAGCAGCGCGATCAACGCGATGTGCTACGTACGCGGCAATCCGCGCGATTACGACGACTGGGCGGCGGGTGGCTGCGACGGCTGGAGCTATGCCGAGGTGTTGCCGTACTTCATGCAGTCCGAGAACTTCGAGGCCGATCCGGCCGACGCCACGCACGGCCACGCTGGCCCGCTGAATGTCAGCCGCCGCGTGCATCCGAACAATCCGCTGTCGGACATCTTTCTCGAAGCGGCGCAGCAGGCGGGCTACACGCGCAAGGTCGACAATCATCTGAGCATCAGCGAAGGCGTCGGCGAGTACCGCGTCTTCCAGAAGGATGGCCAGCGCCACAGCAACGCCGAAGCCTATCTGCGTCCTGCCGAAGCGCGGAGCAATCTGCAGGTGCTGACCGGCGTGCAGGTCACGCGCGTGCTGATCGAGCAACGGCGCGCGGTCGGCGTCAGCCTGCTTCAGAAGGGCAAGGCGACCGAACTGCGTGCGCGACGCGAAGTGATTCTTGCGGCCGGGGCGATCCAGTCGCCGCAGCTGCTGATGCTGTCCGGCATCGGTCCGCGTGAAGTGCTGCAGCGGCACGGCATCCCGCTGCAGCACGAACTGCCGGGTGTCGGCGAGAACCTGCAGGATCATCTCGACGTGTTCGTGTCCTGGCGCGCGAAGACCAGGGTGGGTTTCGCGTTCAGCCCGAGCTACTGGGGCCGCATGGCGCGTGGTCTGATTCAATATCTGCGGCACCGCCGTGGCGAGATGACCAGCAACATTGCCGAGGTCGGCGGGTTCATCAGATCACGTGCTGATGTCGAGCGGCCGGATATCCAGTGGCACTTCCTGCCCAGCGTCAACACCGTGCATGCCTTCGAGCTGCGCCGCGCCTGGCACTACGGCTACTCGGTGATGAACTACTTTCTGCGGCCGTACTCGCGGGGCCGCGTCAGTCTCGCCAGTGCCGATCCGCTCGCCGCGCCGAAGATCGATTTCAACTACGGCGCCGATGTCCGCGACCTGCAGACCCTGGTCGCCGGCATCCGCAAGACCCGCGCGGTGCTCGCGCAGACGGTCTTCGAGCCGCATCGGCTGGAAGAGGTCGAACCCGGTGCGCAGCTGCAGTCCGACGAGGAACTGCTCGACTGGGTGCGGGGGCATGCGGAGACCGCTTATCATCCGGTCGGCACGTGCAGGATGGGCGTCGATGACAGGGCTGTTGTTGATCCGCAGCTCCGTGTGCACGGCATCGAGGGATTGCGAGTCGTCGATGCGTCGATCATGCCGCTGCTGGTCAGCGGCAATACCAACGCCGCCGCGACGATGATCGGCGAGAAGGGTGCGGCGATGATCTTGCAGAGTGTTAGTGGTGCGCAGCGCTAGCTGTGCCTCTGACTGACGTATTAACAAATCTCCGTTCGTGTCGAGTGCCGGCGAAGCCGGTGTATCGAGACACCCACGCGCCAGTGGCGGCATCTCGATACACCGCACGCTTCGCGCGCGGCACTCGATGCGAACGGGGTTTATGTGAGTTCCTGAGTGATGCAGAACGCTAACGAATCAAACAAGGATTTTTCGCGCGGCCCGCTGACCGGCCTGCGTGTGCTGGAACTCGGCACGCTGATCGCCGGCCCGTTCTGCGGTCAGCTGATGGCCGACTTCGGCGCCGAGGTGATCAAGGTCGAGCCGCCGGGTGTCGGCGATCCGATGCGCCAGTGGGGCAAGCGCAGCGAAGACGGCAAGTCGCTGTGGTGGCCGGTGATCGCGCGCAACAAGAAATCGGTGACGCTGGATCTGCGTCAGGCCGAGGGTCAGGCGCTGCTGCGCCAGCTGGTCGAGCACGCCGACATCCTGATCGAGAATTTCCGCCCCGGTACGCTGGAGAAATGGAATCTCGGCTGGGATGCGCTGAGCGCGCTCAATCCGCGCCTGATCATGGTCCGCGTCTCCGGCTTCGGCCAGAACGGTCCGTATGCCGATCAAGCTTCGTTCGGCATGATCGGCGAGGCGATGGGCGGGCTGCGCTACATCGTCGGCGATCCTTCGGCACCGCCGTCGCGCGTCGGCATCTCGATCGGCGATTCGCTCGCCGCTACCTTTGGCTGCATCGGCGCGCTTGCTGCGCTGAACGTGCGCCATGCGACCGGTCGCGGGCAGATGGTCGACTCGGCGCTGTACGAAGCTGTGCTCAACATCATGGAGTCGCTGATTCCCGAGTACGACAAGGCCGGCTTCATCCGCGAGCGCGTCGGCTCGTACCTGCCCGGCATCGCACCGTCGAATGTCTACACGACGGCCGACGGCATGGTGCTGATCGGCGGCAACCAGGATGCGATCTTCGCGCGCCTGTGCAAGGCGATGGACGACGAGGCGCTGGCGAAGAGCCCCGAGTACGCGACCCACGCGGCGCGCGGTGCGCGTCAGCACGAGCTCGATGCACGCATCGAGCGCTGGACGCGTACGCTGAAGACGGCGGAAGTTCTTGCGCTGATGCGCGAGCACGGCGTACCGGCCGGTCTGATCTACCGGGTTCCCGAGATGCTCGCCGACGAGCACTTCAAGGCGCGCGAAGCGATCGTCAGCGTGCCGCATCCGGACTTTGGCGAGATCCGCATGCAGAACGTCGCGCCGAAGCTGTCGGCAACACCTGGGGCCATTCGCGATCCGAGTCCGGCGCTGGGGCAGCACAACGCCGAGGTTTATGGCGAGCTGTTGGGGATTGGCGCCTCTGAGCGTGAGACTCTGGGCAAGAAGGGCGTGATCTGAACTCTTTCTCGCTCTCCCCGCGCGCGGGGAGAGGGCAGGGTGAGGGGCAGGCGGAGAGCGCAATGCTCTTTAACGGGCGCGCCCCTCACCCCAACCCTCTCCCCGCGGGCGGGGAGAGGGAGTCACACGTAGCTGTCAGCTGACCGGCAGATGCGCCGCAATCAGCATCCGCGCGGTATCGGCGACCGCGCTGTCCGGCCCGTTCTGGTTGAACACCAGGCCGCTGACATACGAGCCTTCGATCAGCAGCACCAGCGCATCGCCGAGGCGATCGGGATTGCGCGCGCCCATCTGCTGACACATCTCGCGCAGGCGGCGACGCTGCTCGGCCTTGTACTCGACGATGACCTTGCGGCCGGGATGTTCCGGTTCCGGTAGTTCGACGGCAGCATTGGCGAGCGGGCAGCCGCGCGCGTTCTCGACTTCGCAGGTGTCGTTCTGGAAGGCGTCGAACAGGGACTCAAGCTGCAGGCGCGGATTGCCCTGATGCGGCAGGACGACGCTGTCCCACCATTCCCAGAACAGGCGCACGTCTTCGGTCAGGCAGGCCGCGACCAGATCGTCCTTTGATGCGAAGTGGCGATACAGGCTCATCTTCGTCGTACCGGCCTTGGTGGCGATCGCTTCGACGCCGACCTGATGGATGCCCTGGCGATAAAACAGCTCGCGGGCGGTCTCGAAAATCCGGTCGCGCACGCAGAGGCAGGCCAACTTCTCTTCTGAAGTCAGCGCGTTGGGCTCCGGCGCGAACTGCGCTTTGGCATTCATCGACAATCTCCTCTTGACACGATAGTGACCGGTCAGTATCGTCTGCATCAGGTGATACCGAACGGTCTAGTAACGTCGAGAATGATCGCGATGTTTCACCTTGATGTCAAGTCCCTGAAATTCCATGAAATCTCGGGGCTTCACGGATCGCTGTTACAGAAATTCGACGGGTTGGGGGCGGGCCATTGGCCGCCTCAAGGCTACAAATTCGGAGTCACACGATGCGCAACGCCAAGATTGCAATCCTCGCCACCACGCTGTCCCTGCTCGGCGCGGGCCTGCTCAATGCCTGCAGCGATTCGGACGCCCAGGAAGCCGCCGCCGTCGCGGCGCCGCCGGAAGTCACGGTTTCGGAAGTTCTTGTGAAGCCGCTACGCGACTGGGATGAATTCACCGGTCGCCTCGAAGCGGTCAACTCGGTCGACATCCATCCGCGCGTCGGCGGCTATATAGAGTCGGTGCAGTTCGAGGAAGGCTCGCGGGTCAGGAAGGGCCAGGTGCTGTTCCAGATCGACCCGCGGCCGTATCGCGCCGAGGTCAGCCGGCTCGTGGCCGAACAGCAGCGCGCCCATGCGCAGGTCAAGCTGGCCAAGGCCAACGGCGATCGTGCCCAACGCCTGCTCGACCAGAACGCGATCTCGCGTGAAGAGTACGACCGCATCCTGACTGCCGCCGCGTCGGCAGCCGCCGATGTCGGCGCGGTGGACGCCAGCCTCGAGGCCGCGCGCCTCAATCTGGAGTTCACCCGCATCACCGCGCCGATCGACGGCCGCGTCTCGCGCGCCAACATCACCGCCGGCAACCTGGTCAGCAGCGCGAACCTGCTGACGACGCTGGTCTCCGACGATCCGATCTACGCGTACTTCGATACTGACGAGCAGACCTATCTGCGCTACAGCAACCGCGAGGGTGCGAAGAGCGACAAGCCGGTCT
>CAZDPA010000055.1:0-23281 GCA_964507195.1 uncultured Salinisphaerales bacterium
GCGCTGACCAATACGGCGCAGCGCATCGAGGCAGATCAGAGCGTGAGCCCGGCTTTCCTCTACGCCGCGCTGCTGTGGCCGGCGGTGCTGCGCGAGTACAAGCGTCTGACCGAGCGCGAGGGCGTGCACGCCAATGTCGCCATCGTCCAGGCTTCGGACAAGGCGCTGGCGCAGGCGATCAAGCACATCATGATCCCCAAGCGCTTCTCGCTGCCGATGCGCGAGATCTGGGTGCTGCAGCCGCGCTTCGAGGCGCGCTCGCCGGGCCGTGCGCAGCGACTGCTGACGCATCCACGTTTCCGTGCGGCGTATGACTTCCTGCTGTTGCGTGCCGGCGTCGGTGAAGTGCCGCAGGCCGATGCGGACTGGTGGACCAAGGCGCAGGATGGCAAGGTGCCACCGTCGTCGCGCCATTCGGAGCGCCGTCACGCGCCGGCTCAGCATGAAGAATCCGGAGCTGACCTCGAAGACATTGAACCGGCGGACGGGCCGGCCTCCGCTCCGGGAGGGCCAAAGAAGCGTCGTCGGCGGCGCGGTGGCCGCGGGCGCAAGTCTGGCGGTGGTGGCCAGAGCGCACCGCCCGCAGCGGATTGACGACAGGCCGCCGTCGGGTGCACGTGGCGTATATCGGGCTGGGGGCCAACCTGGGTGATCCGTCGCAGCAGTTGCGCTCGGCGCTCGCGCAGATCGCCAAGCTGGGGCAGATCACGGCAACGTCGCCGTTCTATCGCAGCGCGCCGATGGGACCCGCGGACCAGCCGGCGTTCTGCAACGCCGCGTGCCGTCTCGAAACAGCGCTTGCGCCCATTGAGCTGATGCAGGCGCTGCTCGGTATCGAGTTGCAGATGGGCCGCCAGCGCACGATCAAGTGGGGGCCGCGCACGATCGATCTCGACCTGCTGCACGTCGATGGCGTGCAATGCGCGACAGCCGGGCTCACGCTGCCGCATCCGGGCATTGCCCAGCGCAACTTCGTGCTTGCCCCTCTGCTGGACGTTGCCGCCCATGGGCTGCGAATCCCCGGTATCGCTCCGCTCGATCAGGCCTTGGAGGCCATTGGTCGTGACGGACTGGAGTTGTGGGGCGGGTAATCGCGCAGATTGTTATATTCGCGCCCCCGTAGCCCGGACGGGCACCCTACCTTTTGGGACCTGAGGCCATGACCACTGCAAAACCCGTGAACATTGCCGAACTGCGCCGCATGCGCAGCGCCGGCGAGAAGATCGCCTGCCTGACCTGCTATGACGCCAGCTTTGCGCTGATCGAGGATCGCGCCGGTGTCGACGTCATCCTGATCGGCGATTCGATGGGGATGGTGCTGCACGGCGGCAAGACCACGACGCCGGTCACGGTCGACGACATCGTCTATCACTCGCGCTGCGTCGCGCCGCATCTGTCGCGTGCTTTTCTGATTGCCGACCTGCCGTTCCTGTCCTACGCCACGCTGGATCGGGCGCTCGATGCATCGCAGAAGATGATGCAGGTCGGCGGCGCAAAGATGGTCAAGCTCGAAGGCGGCAAGGAGCAGGCCAGCATCGTCGAGTATCTGGCGATCCGCGGTGTGCCCGTGTGTGCGCACCTGGGTCTGCAGCCGCAGTTCATTCACAAGATGGGCACGTTCAAGGTGCAGGGCCGCGAAGCCGCCGCCGCCGCTGCGATGATCGAGGATGCGCGCATCCTGGCCGAAGCAGGTGCTGATCTGCTGCTGCTCGAGTGCATTCCGGCGGCGCTGGGTCAGCAGATCGCCGCGGCTTCTCCAGTGCCGGTGATCGGTATCGGCGCCGGCGCCGGTGTCGACGGCCAGATCCTCGTGCTGCACGACATCCTCAACATTTCGCCGACGGTGACGCTGGGCCACACGCCGCGCTTCGTGAAGAACTACATGACCGGCGGCGCCGATATCGAAACCGCCATCGGCAACTATGTTCGTGAAGTGAAGTCGGGCGTGTATCCGGCACCCGAGCACTGCTTCGCGAGCTGACCGCACCGCATGATCACGGTTCACACGATCGCCGAACTGCATGCGCAGCTTGATCGTTGGCGCGATCAGGGCCAGCGGATTGCCTTCGCGCCGACGATGGGCAATCTGCATCGCGGCCATCTGCGCCTGATGGAAGAGGGGCGGCGCCAGGCCGAGCGCGTCGTTGCCAGCGTGTTCGTCAATCCGTTGCAGTTCGGACCCAAGGACGATTTTTCGCGCTATCCGCGCACACTGGCGCAGGACCAGGCCGCTCTGGAGGGTGTCGGCGTCGATCTGCTGTTCGCACCGAGCACCGAGGAAATGTACCCGCGCGGGCGCGAACACCTGAGCGCAGTCTGCGTACCGCAGGTCAGTGCCGAGCTGGAAGGCGCGTTCCGCCCCGGCCATTTCGACGGGGTGACCACCGTCGTCAACATCCTGTTCAACCTGGTGCAGCCGGATGTGGCCCTGTTCGGCGAGAAGGACTTCCAGCAGCTTGCCGTGATCCGCCGAATGGTCGCCGACCTGCGCATGCGCGTTCGTCTGGTCGGAGTGCCCACTGAGCGGGATGTCGACGGCCTCGCGCTGTCGTCGCGGAACCAGTATCTGTCGTCGGCAGAGCGTGCCATCGCGGCCGAGCTGTACCGCAGCCTGCAGCACGTCTCCGCACAGGTTCATGGCTCGGCCCAGAATCTGGAATTGACCTTAGAAGAGCAGCGCAATCGACTGAAGGATCTGGGCTTTGTGGTTCAGTACCTTGAAGTGCGCAACCCCCTCCTGCAACCCCGCCAGAGCATGGCTGAAGATGCCGTCATTCTGGTTGCAGCAAAGCTCGGCATGACCCGCCTGATCGACAACCTGCAGGTTGTGTGACAGAAATTTGATGCACTGCACGATTGCCGTTAGACTCCCGGCCTCTGCAAAGCTGTGACACCGATCTCAGCACCGGGCGTATGTCTTAGTGGGCCGCCCGCCATATCCAAGACCCCTGGGTCGCCGTGTGCATGTCTTATTGGGCCACCGGCGCGCCAAAGTTCCTAGAGAGGCATACGCCATGCAATTGCAAATGCTGAAATGCAAGCTGCACCGCGCCTGCGTGACACACGCAGAACTCGATTACGACGGCTCGTGCGCCATCGATTCCAAGCTGCTCGAACTGGCCGGTATTCTTGAATTCGAGCAGATCGACATCTACGACATCACCAACGGCGAGCGTTTCACGACCTACGCCATCCGCGCCGAACCCGGCTCGGGCATCATTTCGATCAATGGCGCTGCCGCTCACAAGGCCCGCGTCGGTGATCGGGTGATCATCTGCGCCTACGGCGCGATGGATTCGGCTGTGGCGCACACCCACAAGCCGCGTCTGGTCTACCTCGACGAGAAGAACCGCGTCGTGCGCACGGCCAACACGATTCCGCAGCAGGCCGCGTCAAACGGCTGATCGGGGCGTGTCCGCGGTCAAGGCGTGGTTCCCCACGCTGATCTATTGCGAACGCCTGCAGACCCGAGGTCTGCAGGCGTTCAATCTGGAGCTGCTCGACGAGTGTTATCGCATCCGCGATTACGACGAGCCCGGCCGCGAGTGGTCCGCAAGCAATTATCCACCGGGCTACACGAGCTACGGCTCGCTCGACCAACTCCATCGATTCTCGTCGACCTTCGACACCCTGCGTACGCGTATCGATGCGCACGTGGCAGCGTATGCGCGCGAGCTCGACTGGGATCTGCGCGGCGGCCGTCTTTCAATGAGCGACTGCTGGCTCAGCATCATGCCGCGCGGCTGCGCGCACAGCTTTCACGTCCATCCGCAGTCCGTCGTCAGCGGCACCTACTACGGGGCCACGCCGGAAGGCTGCGCGGGCCTCAAGTTCGAGGATCCGCGCATGACCAATTTCATGGCAGCACCTTCGCGCAAGAGCCGCGGTCGCGCGGACCAGCGTGCGCACATCAGCTATCCGGCGCGTGCCGGCAACGTGATTCTGTTCGAGAGCTGGCTGCGTCACGAAGTGCCACCGAGTCAGATTGACGAAGACCGCATCAGCATCAGCTTCAACTACCACTGGAATTAGTTAGCTGCCGTTCAGCGAGCGCACATTGCGCCATCTTCACGCTGAGCCGCAGAACCAGTAGCCTGTCGGCCTGTTCTCTGGTCCGGCCTGAATGTCCAAACTCACCCTAAGCCCTGCATGGCGGGCGCTTGACGCGCATGCCGTGCGCCTCAGCGCTGTGCATCTGCGCGAACTCGCGGCGCGCGATCCGCTACGTGTGCAGAAGTTCAGCGCGGAAGCCTGCAACCTGTTCCTCGACTACTCGCGGCAGATCCTTGATGCCGATGCGCTCACTGCGCTGCTGGCTCTCGCGGAACAGCAACAGCTGACGCAGTGGCGCGATCGCATGTTTGCCGGCGAGGCGATCAATCACACCGAGCAACGTGAAGTGCTGCACGTTGCTCTGCGTGCGCCGAAGGCGGATCTGGCCTATGCCACGGTTGCTGCTGACATCCATGCTGTGCTCGATCGCATGTATGGCTACGCCAATGCCGTGCGCAGCGGCAAGCTGCGCGGCGCGAGCGGCGCGCGCATTACCGATATCGTCAACATCGGCATCGGCGGTTCGGACTTCGGCCCGCGCATGGTCTGCGATGCGCTCTGTGGTCAGGTCGACGGACCGCGCCCACACTTCGTCGCCAACGTCGACGGCAGCGATCTGCACACTGTGCTGAAGCCCTTGAAGCCGGAATCGACGTTGTTTGTCGTCGCCAGCAAGACCTTCACGACGCTGGAAACGATCGCCAATGCCAAGCGCGCACGTGAGTGGATCGTCGCTGCACTGGGCGCTGATGCTGTGTCATCGCATTTCGCCGCGGTATCGACCAACGCCAAGGCGGTGCGTGCGTTCGGCATTGCAGAAGATCGCCAGTTCGGGTTCTGGAACTGGGTTGGCGGACGATATTCACTGTGGAGCGCAGTAGGCCTGAGCATCATCATCTCGCTGGGCCCCGATCGATTCGCCGCATTGCTTGCCGGTGCGCATGCGATGGACAGGCATTTCGCGACCGCACCGATGGCGCAGAACCTGCCGGTGCTGATGGGGCTGATCGGTATCTGGAACACCAATTTCATCGGCTGCGCGAGCCAGGTGCTGGTGCCTTACGCCGAGCATTTACGGATGCTCAGCGGCTGGGCCCAGCAACTTGAACTTGAATCCAACGGCAAGGGCGTCAATCGCGCTGGCCTGCCGGTCGATTACCGGACCACCCCGGCGCTCTGGGGCAGCGTCGGCAGCAATGCCCAGCACGCGTACTTCCAGATGCTGCACCAGGGGCCGGAACGCCACGCGATCGATTTCATTCTGCCCGCCTCCGTAGATCATCCCTATGCGGATATGCACCCTCTGCTGGTCGCTAACTGCCTCGCACAATCGGCGGCGCTGATGCACGGCAAGACCGCCGATCAGGTGCGTGAGGAGCTCACTGCCAATGGCATGAGCGGCTCGGCACTCGAAGCGGCGATACCGCATCGCGTGTTTCCGGGTAACCGGCCGAGCAATACAGTGCTGATGCCAATGCTGGATGCCTGGCATCTGGGCGCGCTGCTGGCGCTGTACGAGCATCGGACGTTTGTGCAGAGTGTGATCTGGGAGGTCAACGCCTTCGATCAATGGGGCGTCGAGCTGGGCAAGCAGACCGCGCAGCGCATCATCGAACCCAAGCCGGGTGACGATGCCAAGCTCGATGGCACGACGCGTGAGCTGATGGCGCGCGTTGCGGCCATGGCGGCGAAGCGCTACTAGATCCGTCATTCCCGCTTTCGCGGGAATGACGGCCTATTTCATTCTGCTTTGGGCGGCGTGCTGGTCCAGTGCCCAGCGCACGTGCTCGCGCACCATCTCGTCGTCGTAGTCGGCGCGTGAACTCAAGGCCGCGATGACGTCGGGCGTCGTCGTCGCATTGCCAAGTCCCACCGCAAGATTGCGCAGCCAGCGCGCATAGCCGGTGCGGCGCAGTGCCATGCCTTCGCTGCGCTGCAGCCATTCGCTCTCGGTCCACGCGAACAGATCGACGAGGCGTGCAGCATCGAGACCATGCCGCGGCGCAAAGTCGGCTTCGGCCGTGAGTTGGGCGTAGCGATTCCACGGACAGACCAGCTGGCAGTCATCGCAGCCGAATACGCGATTGCCCATCAGAGGACGCAGCTCCAGGGGAATGCTGCCGTGGTGCTCTATCGTCAGATAGGAAATGCAGCGGCGGGCGTCGAGTTGATAAGGCGCGACGATGGCCTGGGTCGGGCAGATCTTGATGCAGGCATTGCAGCGTCCGCAGGCACTTTCGACCGGCGCAGAATCCGGCGTGGGCAGGGGCATGTCGGTGTAGATCTCGCCGAGGAAGAACCACGACCCGGCGGTCTTGCTGAGCAGCAGCGTGTGCTTGCCGATCCAGCCGAGGCGGGCGTCCCGGGCGAGGGCTTTTTCAAGTGAGGGTGCGCTGTCGCAGAGCACGCGAAAGCCGTGCGGTGCGATCGCCTGTTCCAGGCGTTGGCCGAGCTTGACCAGGCGCGCGCGCATCAGCCGGTGATAGTCGCGGCCGAGTGCATAGCGCGAGACATAGGCCAGATCATCGTTGCGCAGCACTTCCATCGCATCGGCCGCTTCGGGCCGATAGTGCAGGCGGGTGCTGATGACACTGAGCGTGCCGGGGGGCAGCCGCTGCGGGTCGCGACGTATGTCCGGATCGCGTGCCATGAACTTCATTTCGCCGTGGCGTCCCAGTTCCAGCCAACGCTGCAGATGAGCGTAGTCGCCGTCGACTTCGCAGGTCGAGACACCGGCATCGCTGAACCCAAGCTCGCGCGCCCATTGCGGGATCAGGGTCGGAATGGCGTTCAGTTCGACGGCGGTCATGACGGTGTTTGGCGTGTGGCTGGCGACATTATGCGGGGCCGGAGACATGACGGCTTCTATAATGGGTGCATGAACGATCCCGCCAGCGCTTTGTACGACGCCGAACAGGTGCGCGAACTCGAGCGCGCCGCGATCGCTGGGGGCATCCCAAGCTACAGCCTGATGCAGCGCGCCGGCGCGGCCTGCTGGGCGCTGATCTGTGCCGAGGGCATTCCAGCTTCGCTGGTCGTTGTAGTTGGCAGTGGCAATAACGGGGGCGACGGTTACGAGATCGCCTGCCTGTCACGCCAGGTCCAGGTGCCGGTGCGTCTGTTCGGCATCAGCAATGAGTTGCCGACTGGCGATGCGGCGATTGCGCGCCAGGCCTGGCTCGCGCTGGGCGGCGAGATCGAAACCCTGAGCGGCGAGTTGCCGGCCAGCGAATGGCTTGTCGATGCGGTCTTCGGCATCGGCCTGTCCCGCGCACCCGCAGGCGCAGCGGCGCAGGCGATTGCGGCAATCAACGCGGCGGCGGCGGCCGGCGCGAAAGTGCTCGCGGTCGACGTGCCATCCGGCCTTGATGCGACGAGCGGACGCGCCTACCCGGATTGCGTGCGTGCGGACCTGACGCTGAGTTTCATCGGCAACAAGATCGGCTTGTGGACCGGTGATGCAGCCGAATACTGCGGCCGCCGGGTTCACGACCGTCTCGCGATTCCGGCGTCCTTGTTTGCGACGCAGGCGCCTCGCGCACAGCTGCTGACGCACACACGCCTGCAGGTGCTGCAGCGGCGTCCGCGCAACGCGCACAAGGGACTGTTCGGGCATGTGCTGGTCATCGGCGGCAATCTCGGTATGGCCGGTGCTGCGTTGCTGGCCGGGCGGGCCGCGCTGCGCGCCGGCGCTGGTCTGGTCAGCGTCGCCACGCGTACCGAGCATGCTGCGGCGCTGGTGGCTGCGCAGCCGGAGCTGATGGTGCATGGCGTGGCGTCTGCGGACGATTTGCGGGGTCTCGTTGCCCGCGCCAGCGTCGTCGCCTTGGGACCGGGTCTGGGTCAGGACGAATGGGCCCGCGCGATGTTTGCGCTTGCAATCAGCGGTGGAAAGCCGCTGGTCGTCGATGCGGACGGGTTGAATCTGCTCGCCCGCGTGCCACAGCAGCGCGAGGACTGGGTGCTGACGCCACATCCGGGCGAGGCTGCGCGTCTGCTTGGCTGCACGAATGCCGAAGTCCAGGCCGACCGCAGTGCAAGTCACGCCGCGTTGCAGACGCGCTACGGCGGTGCGGTCGTTCTCAAGGGTGCGGGCACGATGGTCAGTGCCGATCCGATCGCCATTTGTGCGCACGGCAATCCGGGCATGGCCGTCGCCGGTATGGGCGATACGCTGACCGGTGTGATTGCCGCGTTCATGGCGCAGGGCCTGTCACCAGCCGAGGCTGCACAATGTGGCGTCGTCGCTCATGCCATGGCGGCAGACATCGCCGCCGCAGACGGCGAGCGCGGCCTGCTCCCGGGCGACGTCATCAGGACCCTGCGTGGCGTGGTCAATCCGCGATGATCCGCTGCGAGCACGTACTCAAGGACGCTGAAGCGACTGCCGCAGCAGGCGCATTGTTCGCGCGACAGATCAGCGCGAACTCACCGGCGGGTATGGTGGTCTACCTGCACGGCGCTCTCGGGGCCGGCAAGACAACGTTTGCCCGTGGCGTGCTGCAGGCACTGGGCGTGAAGGGGACGGTCCGCAGTCCGACCTACACGCTGATGGAGCCATACAGCCTCGCGCATCTGCCCGGCTTGCAGATCCTCCACATGGACCTGTATCGCCTGCACAGCGCGGACGAGTTGTGGCAGTTGGGTCTGGACAGCTACGCACCTGACTCATCGGTCTGGCTGATCGAATGGCCGGAGCGTGGCGAGGGCGTTTTACCTGCGGCAGATCTCAGCCTGACGCTGCGGCATGAGGGCGCTCAGCGCCAGTTGTTGGTGGGCGGGCAAGCCTCTTGGGTAGCAGATTTTTGCGCAGATCTGGACAAGTTGGATTAACAAAGTTTCTTATCATCATGTTTGATAAGGATATTGCCTCTTGCATTGCTCAGAAAATGAGCGTAATTTCTGCTCAAATCCTGCGGGGTGGGCTTATGCGTTGGGGTGTGCTGGTTCTTGCGATGCTGATGACGCCGGTGGCTACGGCAGCGGAGCTGCGCGACCTGCGCTTGTGGGACAGCCCCGAATCGACGCGCGTCGTCTTCGATCTCGACGGCGATATCACGCACAAGATCTTCACGCTGGCCAATCCTGATCGTGTTGTTGTCGACATTGCCGGCATCAGCGGCAAGTCGATGAAGAAGATCAACTCTGTTGCCGGCCTTGGTGTCGTTGAGCGCCTGCGCAGCGGTCCGCGCGGCGATGGCTTGCGCGTCGTGCTCGACGTCAAAGGCTCCGTGTTCGCCAGCAGCTTCGAGCTGACGCCGAACGAAGAGTATGGCCACCGTCTGGTGGTCGACATCTCGAATCCGGAATCCGCACGCGCGGAGCCGGACCTCATGCACGATTCGATCGGCGCCATCGCTGCTGCCGCGCCGCTGAATCAGCCTGCGCCGGCTGCCTCGAACAACAGCGTCCCGAACAGCACCGCGATCGCACAGGCTCCCAAGTCTGTTGCCACGCCGGTAGTGAGTGCACAGGCTCCGGCCAGTACGCCCAGTGCACCGAATTCGTCGCTGCGCGACAAGCCCATCGTCATCACGATCGATGCCGGTCACGGCGGTGAAGATCCGGGTGCGCGCGGCAAGAGCGGCCTGCGCGAAAAGGACGTGGCGCTCAGCGTTGCGCGCAAGCTGGCCAAGCTGATCAACGGCACGCCGAACATGAAGGCCGTGCTGACCCGCGACGGCGACTACTATCTCGGCTTGCGCGAGCGTGTGAATGTTGCGCGCAAGCATCAGGCGGATCTGTTCGTGTCGGTGCACTGCAATGCGTTCACCAAGCGCCATCTGCGCGGCACGGCGGTTTATGTGCTGTCGGATCGCGGTGCGACCAGCGAGCATGCGCGCTGGCTTGCGCACAAGGAAAACTCGGCCGACCTCGTCGGCGGCGTTGCACTGCATGGCAAGGACAACGAACTCGCCGCAGTGCTGATCGATCTGTCGCAGGGCGCGACGATGGAAGCGAGCTTTGATGTCGGCAGCCGCATCCTGTCGTCGATGGGCAAGATCAATCGCCTGCAGAAGGACGATATCCAGCAGGCTGGTTTCGCGGTGCTCAAGGCGCCGGACATTCCGTCGGTGCTGGTCGAGACCGCGTTCATCACCAATGCGGCGGAAGAGAAGCTGCTCGCCTCGACTGAATTCCAGGACAATCTGGCCAAGCAGATTTTCGAAGGTGTCAATGGCTACTTCCAGAGCTATCGACCCAAGCAGCAGCTGGTCGAAACCGAGCCGGGCCTGCAGTACGTCAGCAGCAACATCTCCGCCGAGCGCACGCGCTCGGGTGCAACGATCACCCAAGGCGTTTCCCAGTAGTAGGGGGGAAGCTGATTGAGCCGGGCGAGCGCAGGTTCGCCCGGCATTTTTTTGTCTTTGGATCTGAATGGGATGGGGCGCAAGCACTAAACTGTGCGGATGACGATACGTGTCCTCCCTGACCAGCTCATCAACCAGATTGCCGCCGGCGAAGTCGTCGAGCGGCCCGCCGCCGTGGTCAAGGAACTGGTCGAGAACGCGCTCGACGCCGGTGCCAGGCGCATCGAAGTCGAACTGGAGCGCGGCGGTACCGGCCTGATCCGGATTCGCGACGACGGTCGCGGTATCGCGCGTGACGAACTGGCGACGGCGCTGCAGCGCCATGCGACCAGCAAGATTTCGAGCTTCGACGATCTCGAGCGGGTCGGCACGCTGGGTTTTCGTGGCGAGGCCTTGCCGAGCATCCTGTCGGTGTCGCGCATGCGCCTGAGTGCACGGGTGGCGGAGTCCGATCACGGCTGGATGCTCAGTGGCGAGGGTCGCCTGGAGCAGTCCACGCCGGCACCCTGCGCGCTGCCGCCGGGGGCCTGCGTCGAAGTGGCTGACCTGTTCTTCAACACGCCGGCGCGGCGCAAGTTCCTCAAGGCTGAGGGCACCGAATTCCGGCACGCGCAGCAGGCGATGGAGCGGATTGCGCTGTCACGCTTCGATGTCGCGTTCTCGCTCAAGCACAACCAGCGTCGAATCTGGGATCTGCCGGCGGCAGGCAGCGAGCATGCGCGCGAGGCGCGGATTGCGACGCTGTGCGGCGATGATTTCGTTGCGCAATCGGTGACGCTGGATGAATCGCGCCTCGGCATGCGCCTGCATGGCCGCATCGGCCTGCCGAGCTTTGCGCGCCCGCAGGGCGACCTGCAGTTCTTCTATGTCAACGGTCGCCTCGTGCGCGATCGCCTGCCGAGCTTCGCGCTGCGTCGCGCGTTTGCCGACGTCATGCATTCGACGAACTACCCGGCCTATCTGCTGTATCTCGAACTCGATCCTGCTGCGGTCGATGTCAACGTTCATCCGCAGAAGACCGAAGTGCGTTTCCGTGATGGCAGCAGCGTGCACGATCTGCTGTTTGCAGCTGTTCACCAGTGCCTGCGCCGCATCCGGCCCGATGCTCAGACGCATCGGATGGATCCGGTGCAGTTCGCGAGCGGCGTTGCGCTGACCGAGCAGACGCCGCTGCGCTACGGGCGTGCGTCCGGTAGCGCGATGCCGCCGTCCGTGCGCACACCGTCCTGGGGTGTTGCCGAAGCGCGTGTCGGCTACACGCTGCCTGAGCCAGCGCTTGCTGGGGGGCAGCCGCCGGCGGATGCGGAAGATATTGACGCTGCACCACTCGGCCACGCGCTGGCGCAGTTGCACGGTGTATTCGTGCTCGCGCAGAACCGTGAAGGCCTGGTACTGGTTGATGCGCATGCCGCACATGAGCGCGTCCTCTACGAGCGCATGAAGGCGCAGATGGAAAAGGGTGGCATTCCGGCACAGGCGTTGCTGATGCCGGTTGCGATCACATTGCATGAAGATGAGGCCGACGTGCTGGAACAGCGCCGTGACGAGCTATACCGCTTCGGCATCGACATCGATCGTGCCGGGCCGGCGTCGGTCCGCGTGCGCGCCGTGCCGCCACTGCTGTCCGTCGCCGAAGTCGAAGGGCTGATACGCGGCCTGGTCAGGGATGACGAGCGTCGATTGAGCCAGAGCCATTTCGGGGAAGCCCTTGATGCGCAGTTCCGTGTGCTCGCCGATGTTGCCTGCAAGGCGGCGATCAAGGCCAACCGCCGGCTGACGCTGCCGGAAATGGACGCATTGCTGCGCGACATGGAACGCACTGAACTGGCCGGGCAATGCAACCATGGTCGACCGACCTGGGTGCAGTTCGGCATGCAGGATCTGGATCGCCTGTTCCTGCGCGGTCGCTGACGATGGCTGAACTGCCGCTGATCGCCCTGATGGGCCCGACCGCTTCGGGCAAGACCGGCCTGGCACTGGCGCTGGCCGAGCACTATCCGGTCGAAATCATCAGCGTCGATTCGGCGCAGATCTATCGCGGCATGGACATCGGCACGGCCAAGGTGACCGCCGAACAGCAGGCGCTGGTCCCGCATCACCTGATCGACATTCTCGATCCAGCCGAACCATATTCCGCCGCACGTTTTGCCGCCGATGCGCAGATGCTGATTGCGCAGATTCGTGCGCGTGCGCGGACACCGCTGCTCGTTGGCGGAACGATGCTGTACTACCGCGCCCTGCTCGATGGTCTGAGTGCCTTGCCCAGCGCCCATCCGGCGATTCGTGAATCGCTCGAAGCGCGTGCGCGCGAGCAGGGTGTCGCCAGCCTGCACGCGGAATTGCAGCGCATCGATCCGGAAGCCGGCGCACGCTTGCATCCGAATGACCAGCAGCGCATCCAGCGCGCGCTGGAAATCCACGCGATCACCGGGCGTCCGGCCAGCGAGTTCTATCGGCGCGAGCGGGAGCCCTCGATGCTCGGTCCGGTGGTTCGTGTCGGTCTGATCGAACTGCCCCGCGAGGTGCTGCACGCGCGGATCGACCGTCGCTTCGATGAAATGATTGATGGTGGTCTGGTCGACGAGGTGGCGCGATTGCGCGAACGCGGCGATCTGCATCCGGCATTGCCTTCAGTGCGTGCGGTTGGATATCGGCAGATCTGGGCGTATCTGGACGGCGAATGCGGCCTCGATGACGCGATCGCACGAGGCAAGGCCGCAACCCGTCAATACGCCAAGCGCCAGCTGACCTGGATGCGGTCGGAGCCAAAGTTGCATCGGATGGACCCGTTGGCACCGAATCTGCTTGATCAAGTGAGGTCTTTGCTGTCATAAGAGGGGCCGGGGCGCGCCGGGGCGCATGATAAACTCGGCCTGCAAAAGGTCTTAAGAGCCGTCCGAAGCGGCGGCAACAACTAGAAAGGTCCGTCCGATGTCTAAAGGTCACACACTACAAGAACCGTTTCTCAATGCCCTGCGCAAAGAGCGCATCCCTGTGTCCATCTATCTGGTGAACGGGATCAAGCTTCAGGGGCAGATCGAGTCGTTCGACTCATTCGTTGTTCTGCTGCGTAACAGCGTCAGCCAGATGGTCTACAAGCACGCCATCTCGACCGTTGTTCCGGCGCGCGCCGTGCGGATTTACGAGCCCAATGCTGAAGACGGCGATGAACTGCCGACCGTCAGCCCCGAGGCCGAGTAATCGCATTGTCGGCAGCGTTGTCGCTTGCAGCTGTTGGTTGTTGCCGTATTTTTGTGCGGTCGGGGTCGCAAGGACCCCGGCCTGTATCGTTGATGTCGATGGCCGCTTGATGACTTTCGCAGTCCATGTTTGAGCGGCCCAAGGCTGGCCAGAAAGCGGTTCTGGTCCATCTCGAGTTTCCCGGCGCAGACTTTGAATCCGATCGTGCGGAATTCATTGAACTGGCACGCTCCGCTGGCGCAGAAATCCTTGAAGTGGTCGGTGGCAGCCGGCGTCTGCCGGACTCGGGGCTGTTTATCGGTTCCGGCAAGGCCGAAGAAATTGCCGCACTGGTCGCCGCGCAATGTGCCGAACTGGTCATCTTCAATCACACGCTGAGCCCGAGCCAGGAACGCAATCTGGAGCGTGAATTCAAGGCGCGCGTGCTGGATCGCTCCGGTCTGATCCTCGACATCTTTGCGACGCGGGCGCGCTCGCATGAGGGCAAATTGCAGGTCGAGCTTGCCCAGCTCAATCACATCGCGACCCGCCTGGTACGCGGCTGGACCCATCTTGAGCGTCAGCGCGGCGGTATCGGTTTGCGTGGTCCGGGTGAGACCCAGCTCGAAACCGACCGTCGCCTGATCCGCGGCCGTATCGGTGCACTGAAGAAGCAGCTTGAAGATGTCCGCAGCCGGCGTGCGCGCAGTCGCGCTGCGCGCGGCAAGAATGAAGTGCCGACGGTGTCCATCGTCGGGTACACCAATGCCGGCAAGTCGACCTTGTTCAATGCCCTGACCGGCAACAGCACGTTTGCATCCAGCCAGCTGTTCGCGACGCTCGACACCACGGTGCGACGCATGCCGCTGCGCTCCGGTGAGCATGTCGTCGTCGCAGATACCGTCGGTTTCATCCGCGATCTGCCGCATGACCTCGTTGCAGCGTTCCGGGCGACCCTGGAGGAAGCCCGCGACGCGGCCTTGCTGCTGCATGTGGTGGACAGCGCTGATTCTGAACGCAGCACGCGCATCGCCCAGGTCGAAGCGGTGCTCGAGGAAATCGGTGCAGCCGAAGTGCCGCGGCTGGAAGTCTTCAACAAGATCGACCTGCGGCCCGAACTGGCCGCGCATGTCGATTTCGACGGTGAGGCGCACAGCCTGCGTGTGTTCGTCTCGGCGCAGACCGGAGAAGGGCTTGAGCTGCTGCGCGACGCCGTCGCAGAGCGCCTTGATCTGAACCCGCAGGAGCACGATCTGGTGCTGCCACCGCAGGGCGGGCGCCTGCGCTCGCAGCTGTTCGAGCGGCGCGCAGTGCTGTCCGAATCGCTGGACGAGGATGGCAACTATCGTCTGCGGGTTTCGATGCCGACCGGTCAGCTGCAGCGCCTGTATCGCGCAGCCGGATTGCCGATTCCCGAGTCCATTGCCGGTGCAGCGTCAGCGTGAAGAGTCGTCGTACGCGGCCGTGCCCCTTGGGCTGCTAGAATTCGTCCCCATTGATCGTAGGTTCACCGGCCTTCGGGCAGTTTTTCCGTGTGTTGGCAGTCCAGGCACCTTCCGCCGGCTGCAGGCAGCGCGATCCGCGTCAATCAATTCATCAAGGTTTTTCGGAGTGTTCAATGGCTTGGAATGAGCCCGGACCGGGTCGCGACCCTTGGAACCAGGGGCCGAAGCGTGGCGACGGTCCGCCGGATGTGGACGAGGTGCTCAAGCGCCTGAAGTCGCGCTTTGGCGGTGGACGCAAGAATCCGGGGGATGGCAGCAAGACGGGCGGTTCGTTGCCCGGCGGCCTGATCGGTCTCGTCGCCCTGGCGCTTGGCCTGCTGTGGGTCGGTTCCGGCTTTTATGTCGTCGACGAACAGGAGCGCGCCGTGGTGTTGCGCTTCGGCCAGTACGTCGGCACGACGGATCCGGGTCTGCGCTGGCGTGTGCCCTGGCCGGTGGATACCCACGAGATCGTCAATGTCACCGGGATTCGCGCGACGCGCGACCGCGCGACGATGCTGACCCAGGACGAGAACATCGTCGATCTGGAGCTGACCGTTCAATACCGCGTGTCGGAGATCAAGGACTATGTGTTCAACGTCGCCGATCCCGAACTGACGATGCGCCAGGCGACCAAGTCCTCGGTGCGCGAGATCGTCGGCCAGTCGAAGATGGATTACATCCTCACCGACGGCCGTCAGGAAATTGCAGACAGCACCAAGGTGCTGCTGCAGGAGCGCATGAACGAGTACAAGACCGGCCTGTTCGTGACCGAGGTCAACCTGCAGCAGGCGCAACCGCCGGAACCGGTGCAGGCCGCATTCGCCGACGCGATCAAGTCGCGCGAGGACCAGCAGCGTCTCAAGAACGAAGCCGAGGCCTATGCCAACGACCGTCTGCCGCGTGCGCGCGGTGCGGCGGCGCGCCAGATCGAGGAGGCCACCGGTTATCGCGACCAGGTTGTCGCCAAGGCCGAGGGTGACGCGGCGCGCTTTGACCAGATGCTGCGCGAGTACCGCAAGGCGCCGAAGGTCACGCGCGAACGCATGTATCTCGATGCGATGAGCACGGTCTACGGCAGCAACAGCAAGGTGCTGGTGGATGTCGACAAGGCTTCGCCGATGCTTTATCTGCCGCTGGACCAGTTGATGCGCGGCGGTGCCAAGGCTGATGGCGCGTCGAACTACGTGACCGCGCCGTCGGCTGCGAACAGTGGCGCAACGACACCAGACGCTGCGCGCTCGCGCGCGAGGGACCGCTAATGAGCAACGTCAATCCCACCACGATCGCGATCGGCGTCCTGGCGACGCTGATGATCATCGTCAATTCGTTCTTCATCGTTGACCAGCGCGAGTACGCAGTGAAGTTCCAGGTCGGCGAGCTCCTCAAGGAGGCGACTTATCCGCCGGGCATTCATCCGAAGATTCCGTTCTATCAGTCCGTGCGCAAGTTCGATGCGCGCCTGCTGACGCTGGACAACCAGACGGAAAACTTCCTGACCGGCGAAAAGAAGAACGTCGAAGTCGATTTCTACGTGAAGTGGCGCATTGCCGATCCGGCAACGTACTACCGCGCGACCGGTGGCCAGGAACTGGTGGCGATGGATCGTCTGTCGGCGATCATCAATCGCGGCATGCGCGACGAGTTCGGTTCGCGCACGATCCAGCAGGTCGTGTCCGATGACCGCGACTCGATGATGCAGGAGGTCGAGCGCAAGGTTGTGTCGAATGTTGCTGATCTGGGCGTCGAGATCGTCGACGTGCGCTTGCAGTCGATCAACCTGCCGCAGACAGTCAGTGAATCGGTCTATGACCGCATGCGTGCCGAGCGCGCGCGGGTGGCATCCGATCTGCGCGCGCGTGGCGCTGAAGAGGCCGAACGCATCCGTGCCGACGCCGATCGTCAGGCCCAGGTCACGCTTGCCAATGCCTACAAGGAAGCCGAGCAGTTGCGCGGTGAGGGCGACGGCAAGGCCTCGGAAATCTACGCCAAGTCGTATGGCCAGGATCCGGAGTTCTACAGCTTCTACCGTTCACTGAACGTCTATCGCGACAGTTTCAGCGGCGGCAGCAACATGCTGGTACTTGAGCCGAACAGCCCGTTCTTCAAATACTTCCGCGACGGCGCGCAATGAGACTATTGATCCGGCAAGCGAAGTTTGAATAAGTACGCTCGCGTGGCCGCATGCACTGTAGTTTCGTCGTGGGCCCGGATATTGCCGGATCAATAGAACAAACCATGCTCTGTGTTATTGACGCGGCAACATTACCGTGGTGCCACCCAACTGCCGTTGAGTCGAGAGCGGCGTGCCTTGTTCGAACATAATGTTGCCGCATCAATAAGCTGGACCGAGCTCCTCAGGGCGCTCGGCTTGGTCATGGTGATCGAGGGTCTGCTGCCGTTCGCGGTGCCGACACAATGGCGGCGCATGCTGGTGTCGATGTCGCAGCTTTCGAGCCGCAATGTGCGGGTGATCGGTTTGGTGAGTCTGGTGTGTGGTGTGCTGCTGTTGCAGATGATCGGTTGAATCGGGCAATGCTCAACAAGAAATGGATGCTGCCGGAAGGCGTAGAAGAATCCCTGCCACCGTTGTCGTGGCAGATGGAATCCTTGCGTCGCAAATTGCTCGACTACTTCCGCAAACAGGGCTATGAGCTGGTCCTGCCGCCGCTGATCGAGCATCTCGATACGCTGCTAACCGGTACCGCGCAGGGCCTGGAACAACAGACCTTCAAGCTGACCGATCCAGCCAGCGGGCGTCTGCTCGGCCTGCGCTCCGACATGACGCCGCAGGCGGCGCGTATCGCGGCGCGGCGCTATGCCGATCAGGCCGTCGTCCGCCTGTGTTATCTGGGCACGGTGCTGCGCACGCAGCCCGATGAACTTGGCGGCTCGCGTTCACCGCGCCAGGTCGGTTGCGAACTGTTCGGTTCGGCGGCAACGTCGGCCGATCTCGAAGTGCTGCAGCTGATGCTCAAGACCCTGAGCCTGGCGGGCGTGCGCAACGCGCATCTCGATCTCGGTCATGTCGGCATCTATCGCGCGCTGACCGCGAAGATGGATCTGGATGCGATGGACGAGGCGGCGTTGTTCGGCATCCTGCAGCGCAAGTCGCACCCGGACCTCGTCGATTTTTCGCAGAGTCGCAAGCTCAAGCCGCGCGCAGTCGAGCCGATTTCGCAGCTGATGGATCTCAATGGCGACGCCAGCGTGATCAAGCGCGCTCGCGAAACCCTGAAGCCGGCGGGGGCGGCGATCGGTGAAGCGCTGGATACGCTGGAGAAAATCGTCAAAGCCCTGAAGCAGAGCGCGCCAAAGACGGCGATTCATGTCGATCTGGCCGAACTGCGTGGCTACCGCTATCACACCGGCATCGTGTTCGCGGCGTTTGCGCCGGGCCATGGCCGTGAAATTGCCCGTGGTGGACGCTATGACGGTGTCGGCGCAGAGTTCGGTGCGGCCCGTCCGGCCACCGGATTCTCGGCGGACATGAATGAGCTGCTGCGCTTGGGCAAGGCGAAGTAATTTTTGAATTCTTTAGGAATTGAAGCAGTGACAAAAGGGGCAGGTCATGGGTAAGTCGGACGTCATCATCGGCGCGCTCAGGCCGCGTCTCGACGCGGCCGCAAGACAAGCGGGGCTTTGCCCCACTGCGCGCATGGTTGGAAATGAAACGTTCGGTGCGAAATTCAAAGGGGCAGTTCATGGGTAAGTCAGTCGTCATCATCGGCGCGCAATGGGGTGATGAAGGCAAGGGCAAGGTTGTCGACTTGCTGACGCCGCGCGTCCAGGCGGTTGCACGCTTCCAGGGCGGCCACAACGCGGGTCACACCCTGGTCATCAACGGCGTGAAGACCGCGCTCAACCTGATTCCGTCCGGCATCATGCGTCCCGGCGTTGCCTGCCTGATCGGCAATGGCGTCGTCATCTCGCTGCCGCACCTGATTGCCGAAATCGAGAAAGTCGAGGCGACCGGTGCGTCCGTGCGCGATCGCCTGCGTATTTCCGAGGCCTGCCCGCTGGTGCTGCCGGTGCATGCGCAACTCGACCAGGCGCGCGAGCGTGCGCGTGGCGACGCCAAGATCGGCACGACCGGCAAGGGCATTGGCCCAGCGTATGAAGACAAGGTTGCGCGCCGCGCCGTACGTATCGGGGACCTGTTCCATCGCGAACAGCTCGCCGCCAAGCTCGGTGAGTTGCTCGGCTATCACAACTTCGTGCTGCAGAATTACTACAAGGAAGCGCCGGTCGATTTCCAGCGCACGCTTGATGATCTGTTGGGTTATGCCGAGATCATCCGGCCGATGGTGGCCGATGTCACCGAGCTGCTGCGCCAGCAGTTGCTCAAGGGCAACAACGTGCTGTTCGAAGGGGCGCAGGGCGCGCTGCTCGACGTTGACCACGGCACGTATCCATATGTGACTTCGAGCAACACGACGGCGGGGGGTGCGGCCACCGGTACCGGCGTCGGGCCGCGTGAGCTCAACTATGTGCTCGGCATCGTCAAGGCTTATGCGACGCGCGTCGGCTCTGGGCCGTTCCCGACCGAGCAGGAAAACGACATCGGCCAGCACATCCGCGACAAGGGTGCCGAGTACGGCACGGTGACCAAGCGTCCGCGCCGCTGTGGCTGGTTTGATGCCGTTGCCGCCCGCCGCTCGATCTTCAACAACAGCGTGTCCGGCCTGTGCGTGACCAAGCTCGACGTGCTCGACGAACTCGACGTGATCCGTCTGTGCGTTGGCTACAAGGTCGATGGCGTGGCGGTGGAAACCCCGCCGATCGGCGCCGAAGGCTTCGCCAAGATCGAAGTGATCTACGAAGAAGTGCCGGGCTGGAAAACCAGCACTTACGGCATCACCAGCTACGATGCCCTGCCTCCGCAGGCCAAGTTTTATCTGAAGCGACTGGAAGAAGTGACGGCCACGGAAGTGGCGATGATCTCGACCGGTCCCGACCGCGATCACACGATCGTGCTGCGCAATCCGTTTGACTGATCGATTGATTGATCAGGCTTTGCGTAGCGTTTTGACCCCCCGGAACATCCAGTTCCCGGGGAGGGCGGCGCCGTCGCAGGCGGTGTCTCCCAAGATGCACCCACAAAAAAGCGCTGATTTGCCGCTTTTATGCCACTGTGGGAGCCTAGTCTTTGACGCAGGCAACAAAAAAGCCGGCAGGGCCGGCTGTTTTGTTTTGCTTGGTGCCGAGAAGAGGACTCGAACCTCCACGGTGTTACCCGCTAGTACCTGAAACTAGTGCGTCTACCAATTCCGCCATCTCGGCTTGAGGGCGCGAATTGTGCTCACGCACTGGATCTTTGTCAATGAAAAATAAAACACCCCCAAAACACCACGAAAAGCACAACAAGAAGGCCGGCGGTAAGAGCTGGCAGGATGCTGATCCCGATTTCAGCAATCAGTCCACCCAGTACGCCGAGCCCGTCCCGAGCCGGACCTTGATTCTCGAAACGCTGGCCGCCGAATCCGGCCCGATGACGCTGGACGATCTGGTCGGTCGTTTCGACTTGCGGCGTCTGCCGCAGCAGGAGGCTCTGTCCAAGCGCCTCGGTGCGATGGTGCGTGACGGCCAGCTCGCCCATAACCGCCGCGGCGCCTATGGCCCGGTGACGCAGATGAATCTCGTCGCCGGCAGCGTGCAGGCGCACCGCGATGGCTTTGGTTTTCTGATTCCGGACGCCGGTGGCGATGACGTGTTCCTGCCGCCGCGGCAGATGCGCGCACTGATGAATGGCGACCGCGTGCTCGTGCGTGTGGTCGGCAAGGACTTCAAGGGCCGCCCGGAAGGCGTGGTCGCTGAGATCATCGAGCGTGTCAGTCGCAGCGTGGTGGGCCGCCTGCACGTCGACCAGGGCGTGAGCTACGTCATTCCGGAAAACCCCAAGGTCCACCATGACCTGCTGATTCCGCCCGAGCATCTCAAGGGCGCGCGGCATGGCCAGATGGTCGTTGCTGAAATCGTCACGCCGCCGGGCAATCGCACGCTGCCGGTCGGTCGCGTCGACGAGATTCTTGGCGACCACCTGGCGCCGGGCATGGAGATCGAAGCGGCAATCCGCGCCCATAACCTGCCGAATGCCTGGCCGGCTGCGGTCGAGGCCGAAGCGGCGCGGATTCCCAGCGAAGTCAGCGCTGCGCATATTGCCGGCCGCGAGGACCTGCGCCAGCTACCGCTGGTGACGATCGACGGCGCCGATGCGCGTGATTTCGACGATGCGGTCTACGCCAGGCCGCACAAGGCGACGCTGCTGTCGAAGGGCGGCTGGACGCTATGGGTCGCGATTGCCGACGTCTCCGCCTACGTGCAGCCGGGTGCGCCGCTGGACAAGGAAGGCCTGGAGCGCGGCAACTCGGTGTACTTCCCGCAGCGGGTGATCCCGATGCTGCCGGAGAAGCTGTCGAACGGCCTGTGCTCGCTCAACCCCGACGTCGACCGTCTGTGCATGGTCTGCGAGATGCGCGTGCTGCCGGACGGCGAAGTCGCCAAGTCGAAGTTCTATACGGCGGTGATGCGCTCGCATGCGCGCTTCACCTATGACGAAGTGGCCGAGATCATCGAGAAACCTGAAGGAGAGGCGGCGCAGAAGCGCGGCAAGCTCGTGCAGAACCTGCAGGATCTCGACAAGCTGTTCGACGCCTTGTTTGCCGCGCGCTCCAAGCGCGGTGCGATCGAGTTCGAATCGACCGAAACCCGCATCGTGTTCGACGACCAGCGCAAGATCGAGCGCATCGTGCCGATCAAGCGCAATCGCGCGCATCGGCTGATCGAGGAGTGCATGGTTGCCGCGAACGTGCAGTCGGCGAAGTTCGTCGACAAGCACAAGTTGCCCAACCTCTACCGCGTTCACGAGTCGCCGGACGCCATCAAGCTGCGGCCGCTGCGCGAATTCCTCGCCCTGCGCGGCCTGTCCCTGGGCGGTGGCGAGAAGCCGACCGCGAAGGACTACAGCCGCACCCTCGACAAGGTGCGCGAACGGCCGGATGCGGCGATGGTGCAGACGGTGATGCTGCGCTCGATGATGCAGGCGCGCTACCACCCGGACAACGTCGGCCATTTCGGACTGTCGCTGACCCACTACGCGCATTTCACGTCGCCGATCCGCCGCTATCCCGATCTGTTGCTGCATCGCGCGATCAAGCATGCGCTGGCCAAGGGCAAGCCCAAGGATTTCATCTACGACCACGAGCGCATGAGTGCGCTCGGTACGCACTGCTCAATGACCGAGCGCCGCGCTGACGAAGCGACCCGGGACGTCACGACCTGGCTCAAGTGCGAGTACATGCAGGACCATGTCGGCGACGAGTTCGAGGGCACGATCGGCAGCGTCGCGCCTTTTGGCCTGTTCGTTGAGCTGGACAATCTGTACGTCGAGGGATTGATCCACGTCAGCACCCTGCGCAACGATTACTATGAGCATGATGCCGCAGCGCATCGCCTCGTCGGTACGCGCAGTGGAACGTCGTACGGCTTGGGTGATCGACTGAAAGTCAAGGTCGTGCGCGTCAATCTGGATGAGCGCAAAATCGATCTGGAGCCTATCCAGGTGCTCACGCATTCATCACGGATTAAGGGCGCCAACCCAGAATCCACGGCAAAGAAGCAGTCCCGTAATCGGAGAGGGAAGAAACGATGAAAACTTACAAGGTCGCACTCGTTGCAGTGCTTACGTTCAGTCTTGCTGCCTGTGCCACGGATGATCCGAACAAGCGCGCCAAGACCGGTGCGGCCATCGGCGCGCTGGCCGGTGCGGTGCTCGGCAACCAGGTCAGCGGCGCGCGCGGAGCGCCGATCGTCGGCGCAGTCGTCGGTGCGATTGCCGGCGGCGCTGTCGGCAACTACATGGACAAGCAGAAGGCGGAACTCAATCGCCAACTCGCCGCCGAGGCTGCGCGCGACGAGCTGGCGATCTCCGAGTTGCCAGACGGCTCTCTGAAGATCGGCATTGCCAGCGATGTCAGCTTTGACATCGACAGCGCGCAGATTCGTCCGGACGCGCTCAACACCTACGCCAAGATCGCCAACATCCTCAAGACCTACGACAAGACGGTTGTGCATATCGTCGGCCATACCGATACCTCCGGCTCGACAGAGCACAACCAGGGCTTGTCGGAGCGTCGCGCCGCTTCGGTGGCCAGCTACATGGGTGGGCAGGGCCTGCCGGGTAGCCGGGTGCGCCAGGAAGGCCGTGGTGAGCGTGAGCCGCTCGTGCGCACCGGCGATGGCGTCAAGGAGTCG
>CAZDPA010000056.1:0-12424 GCA_964507195.1 uncultured Salinisphaerales bacterium
CCCGGATCGCCCTGACGGCCGGAACGGCCGCGCAGCTGATTGTCGATACGGCGTGATTCATGACGTTCGGAGCCGATGACCACCAGACCGCCCGACTGCTTCACCAGTTCGTGCTGCGCCTGCCAGGCACTGCGGATTTCGTCGCGGCCGGCGTTGTCTTCTTCCGGCAGCTTGGCGAGCTGGGCTTCGAGATTGCCGCCGAGCACGATGTCGGTACCGCGACCGGCCATGTTGGTGGCGATGGTCACAGCATCAGGACGGCCGGCCTGGGCAACGATGTCGGCTTCGCGCTCGTGTTGCTTGGCGTTCAGCACCTCATGCTTGATGCCGGCCTTGGTCAGCAGCACCGACAGCAGCTCCGAGGTTTCGATGCTCGCAGTACCGACCAGCACCGGCTGGTGCTTTTCGTGCGCTGCCTTGATCTCGCCGACGACAGCCTCGAACTTCTCCTTCGCCGTCATGTAGACGAGATCGCCTTCGTCCTTGCGGATCATCGGCTTGTTGGTCGGGATGACGACCACTTCGAGCTTGTAGATGCTCTGGAACTCGAAGGCTTCGGTATCCGCCGTACCGGTCATGCCGGACAGCTTGCTGTAGAGGCGGAAGTAGTTCTGGAAGGTGATGCTCGCGAGCGTCTGGTTTTCCTGCTGGATCTTGACGCCTTCCTTGGCTTCGACGGCCTGGTGCAGACCGTCGCTCCAGCGGCGGCCCGACATCATGCGGCCGGTGAATTCGTCGATGATGACGATCTGGCCATCGCGCACGATGTACTCGACATCGCGCCTGTACAGATGATGCGCACGCAGCAGCGCATTGAGGTGATGCAGCAGGATGATGTTGGCGGCGTCGTAGAGGCTGTCGTCCTCGCCGAGCAGTTGCGACGTGCGCATCAGCTCTTCGACGGTCTCGTGCCCGGCTTCGCTCAAGTGAATCTGCTTGGACTTCTCGTCGATAGAGAAATCGCCCGGACCTTCTTCCTCTTCCTGGCGAACCAGACGCGGAATCAGCGCATTGATCTTGCGGTACAGCTCCGGATCATCGTCGGTCGGACCGCTGATGATCAACGGCGTGCGCGCTTCGTCGATGAGGATCGAGTCGACTTCGTCGATGATCGCGTAGTTCTGCCCGCGCTGAACCTTGTCGGCCATCGAAAAGGCCATGTTGTCGCGCAGGTAATCGAAGCCGAGTTCGTTGTTGGTCGCGTAGGTGATGTCGCTGGCGTAGGCCTCGCGCTTCTCCTGATTCGACTGGCCGGAAACGACCACGCCGACCGACAGACCCAGGAAGCGGAAGATCCGCCCCATCCACTCCGAGTCGCGGCGTGCGAGGTAGTCGTTGACGGTGACGATGTGCACGCCCTTGCCCGGCAGCGCATTGAGATACGCCGCGAGGGTCGCGACCAGCGTCTTGCCTTCACCGGTGCGCATTTCGGCAATCTTGCCTTCATGCAGCACCTGACCGCCGATCAGCTGCACATCGAAATGGCGCATGTTGAGCACGCGCTTGCCGGCTTCGCGGACTACCGCAAAGGCATCGGCCTTGATCTGATCCAGCGTCTCGCCCTTGGCCAGACGCTCACGCAGAACCTGGGTCTGTGCCGCCAGGTCCGCATCGCTCATCGCGGAGTAACGCAGCTCCAGGACAGAGCTCTGCTGAACCAGACGCTGAAGACGGCTGACGGTGCGCTGATTGCGGCTCCCGAAAATGCGAGCCAGCATATTGTTGAACATAGGTCTGTGTCGTGAGCCGCGTGACGCGCGGAGTGGGTCGTCGGAAGCCGCGTATTATGCCCGTTGGAGACTCTGAATAAGCTACTGCGCTCGGCATCTGGACCGTCGGCGGTGCTCGGAATGCTCATGTATTTCTACATACACTGCGCTTCCTGCGCTCCGGCGCCGGCCCACCTGCCTTCGCTCGCTACGCTTCTTCAGAGTCTCCTTGTTGGGCCGCCGCGCCGCCTATTCAAGGCTGATACCAAGTCTGGCGCGGTGATCGGGGCCGCTGGCCCTGTCCAGCCCGTTTACCGGGCAGCGCGGATGTACTGCTCGGGGTTGACCACCATGCCGTTGAACAGCACTTCAAAATGCACATGCGGTCCGGTTGAGCGGCCGGTCGAGCCCATCTTGGCGATGCGCTGGCCCTTGGAAACCTTGTCGCCCGGCTTCACGACGATCTCGCTGTTATGGCCGTAGCGAGTCGTGTAACCGTTGCCGTGATTGATTTCAACGAGATTACCGTAGCCGTCGCGCACGCCAGCTTCGGTGACGATACCGGCGGCGACCGACACGACGGCCGAACCGGTGCGGCCGGCGAAATCGATGCCCTGATGGCTGGTGCGGCGGCCGGTGAACGGATCCGGGCGCGAACCGAACAGGGAGCTGATCCAGCCACCATCGATCGGCCAGCCTGAAGGCCGGACTTCCTTCTGCAGGCGGCTCGCCAGCAGCAGATCCTCAAGTACACGGAACTGACGCTCGCGGTCGGACAACTGGCGCTCGAACGCAACCAGCGAATCCATCACGGAGTCGAGGCCGAGATCAGCCTCCGCGGCGGTCTCCGGACCACCCAGGGCCGGAGCCTGGCCAAAATTGAATTCACCACTGTCGAGGCCGGCCATTTCGGTCAGGCGCTGACCGGCGGCGTCGAGGCGGAGTACGTGGGCCTGCAGCTGGGCGATGCGGCGTGCCAGCGCGGCGGTGTTCTGTTCAGCCTGTGCGCGTGCCTCGGTGAGGGCTTCGCGTTGCTGACGTACGTCGTCTGTCCATGCTGTGAGAAGATTGGCCGGAAGGTGGGAACTTGCTGAAGGTGCACCACCGCTGAACATCATGCCTGCCGCAAACGAACCCGAGACCAGCAGCGTAAATACGAAAGCCACGGGCAGCCAGACGAAAATGTTCTTCGGGTTGAACGGGAAACGCCAGGTGCGCCCACGCTTGTGGCTGACTACGATGATATCCATGCGTGACCTATGCACTCCGATCAACCCGAGCCTCAAAACCTGAGGCAACTACTAAGCCAACAGTCGCTGCCTGCAGGCGGACTCATGGAGCGCGCCCGACAGCTGTCCGACATCAATCACGCATTGCGTGACTGGTGCGATGCGCCATGGGTACAACAGATCCGGGTGGCCAACATCCGTGACCAGACCGTCATCCTCTACTGCGCAAGTGCTGCAGCACTCGTGCCGTTTCGCCAGTACAGCAAATCACTGTTGGTGTGGCTGAATTCCCGTTATGGACTCAACTGCACGTCGGTGGAAACCAAAGTGCGCCCCCCAGCTACGGACAGCCACGCCGGAGTGTATCGGCCCTGAGCTGTGGATCGCAAGCAGATGATCCGAGTGCAAGTTTCTGACATCCGGATGTTCCGAAGGCTGCCACGATCGGGGGTTTTCCCGTGTTCCGACCAGACTAACGGGCGTCGGCGGCGCCTAGGCGGCGGCCAGGCTCCCGCGCACGAAGGCGATGGGGGCCTGCCGCGTCTCGTCTTCGTAAGTCACTGATTCATAACTGCCTGGATCATCCAGAACAGCCCGGACCAGCTTGTTGTTGAGGGCGTGACCGGACTTGTAGGCGGTGAAAGCACCGACCACCGGATGGCCCAGCAGGTACAGATCGCCGATGGCGTCGAGGATCTTGTGACGGACGAATTCATCCTCGTAGCGCAGACCGTCGTGGTTGACCACACGGTAGTCGTCGAGGGCCACGACGTTGTCGAGGCTGGCCCCGAGGCCCAGATTGGCCGCGCGCAGGGTGTCGAGTTCGCGCATGAAGCCGAAGGTACGGGCGCGGCTGACTTCGCGGACGTAGCTGGTCGTCGAAAAATCGATCACCGCACTCTGCGCCGACGCACGGAATGCCGGGTGACGGAAATCAATCGAGAACGACAGGCGAAAGCCGTCAAACGGCTCGAAGCGCGCCCACTTGTCGCCGTCCTGGACCTGCACCGGCTGGCGGATGCGGATGAAACGCTTGGGGGCGTCCTGCTCGTGGATACCGGCGGACTGGATCAGGAACACGAACGGGCCGGAACTGCCATCCATGATCGGCACTTCGGGCGAGGACAGCTCGACCACGCAGTTGTCGATGCCAAGACCGGCAAACGCCGACATCAGGTGCTCGATGGTCATGATCTTGGTGCCGTCGTCGGCAACCAGGGTGCTGCACATCACCGCTTCACGCAGCAGATTCGCGTGCGCGGGAACCTCGACCGGGTGGGCCAGATCAGTACGACGGAAAACGATGCCGGTGTCCGGTCCTGCCGGGAGCAAGGACATATAGACCTTGCGCCCCGAATGCAGGCCGATACCACTGGCGCGAACCGCCTGTTTGAGTGTTCGTTGTCTGACCATCACGTGTCGGGCATGAAACGAAAAAGCGCAGCGTGGATGCACGCTGCGCCCCATTGACACGGAATCTTAACATGGAGTTCCGACGGCGGAACCTGCCCGACCCCCTTGGCGCGGGGTCGGGCACTCAACAGCTAGTCGTTCTGGTGCCGCAGGAACGCCGGGATGTTGATGATGTCGTCGTCCAGACCCAGCGGAAACGCACCGCCGCCGCCCGCCATCATGCGCTGCTGGCGATGCACCGCCGGGATGTCGAGATTCGGCGAGGTCATCGAACCCATGCCTGCGCCGTGCGGCATGGTCATGTCCGGACGCACGAAAGCGGCGATCTTCGGGTTGCCCTGCGCCATCGCTGGAGCCTGGACCGGCTGGGCGATGTGCTTGACGCCCGGCAGACCGGTCGCCACCACCGTCACGCGCAGCACGCCATCGAGGCTCGGATTCAGCGCCATGCCGCACTTGGTGTCGGCCTCGTCCGAGGCGATCTCGGCGACGCGGGCGTTGATGTACTCCAGCTCTTCCATCGTCAGCGACTCGTCGCAGGTGACGTTGACGAGCAGGCCGCGCGCGCCATGCAGTTCGATGTCGTCGAGCAGCGGGCTCGACAGCGCCATTTCGACCGCCTTCTCGGCGCGGCCTTCGCCGCTGGCCTCGCCGATACCCATCATCGACATGCCGCGGTTGGTCATCACCGTGCGCACGTCGGCGAAATCGACGTTGACCACGCCGGGACGGGTGATCAGGTCGGAGATGCCCTGCACCGCGTTCTGCAGCACGTCATTGGCCGCCTTGAAGCAGTTCATGACCGTGATCTTGGTGCCGAGCACGATGCCGAGCTTCTCGTTCGGAATCATGATCAGCGAGTCGGTGTACTGGCGCAGGTCGTCGATGCCCTTGAGTGCGACGGCCATGCGCTTCTTGCCCTCGTGGACGAACGGCTTGGTGACCACTGCCACCGTGAGGATGCCCAGCTCCTTGGCGATCTCGGCAATCACCGGCGCAGCGCCGGTGCCGGTGCCACCACCCATGCCGGCGGTGATGAACAGCAGATCGGTGCCTTCGATCATTTCGCGAATGCGGTCGCGATCCTCTTCGGCCGCAGCGCGACCGACTTCCGGATTCGAGCCCGCACCCAGGCCACGCGTGATCTCGACGCCGAGCTGGACCTGGTTGGTCGGCACGCAGCGTTCGAGATGATCGCGATCCGTGTTGGCGCAGATGAAGTCGACGCCATCAATGCCGCCATGCGCCATCTGATTCACGGTGTTGCAACCACCACCGCCGACGCCGATGACCCGGATAACGGCGCGCTTGCGCTGCCCATCTTCCAGTTCAAAAATTTCTCGTACTTGTCCGCCCATGTCCTGCTCCTGCGCTACTGCGCGTTCGTCCTGCCAATCACCCGTCAGGTCATCAATGCCTTGGCTTCGATGACGTGGCCTGCAGTTTTTATCTGTCTAGTACGCCGCAAATGTACAATATGTTTTCACAGTGAAAATGTCAACGATAAACATAAAAACTTTAAGCTAAAAGCACACATTTCCTGCCACCTCAAAAACTGCCTTTCAACCACTCGCCGGCACGGTGCGTCCAATAGCCGAAGCCCTGACTCGGCGTACGCGCCTGCAGCGGTCGACTCTGCTTGCCGTACAGCAACAAACCCACCGCCGTTGCGTAAGCCGGATTGCGCGTCACGTCCTTGAGCCCATCGACGTTCTGCGGCAGGCCGACTCGCACCGGCAGCTCGAATACTTCCTCCGCCAGCTCGACGACGCCCGGCATCTGCGACGAACCACCGGTGAGCACGATTCCGCCGGCGATCATTTCGTACCAGTCGGAGCGATGCAGTTCCTTGCGGATGAAACGGAACAGCTCCTCGTAGCGCGGCTTGATGACTTCGGCCAATGTCAGTCGCGACAGGCGTCGCGGCATCTGGTCACCGACACCCTTGACCTCGATCTCCTCGTGGCCGGCGAACTGCTGCAGCGCAACGCCGTGGAGAATCTTCAGCTCCTCGGCATACGGTGCCGGCGTGCGAAACGCCATGCTGATGTCATTGGTGACCTGGTTGCCCGCGATCGGCAGCACCGCGGTGTGGCGGATCGTGCCGCCCTTGAACACCGCGATGTCCGAGGTGCCACCGCCGATGTCGACCATGCAGACGCCGAGGTCGCGCTCATCCGGCAGCAGCGTCGCGTAGCTTGAAGCCAGGTGCTGCAGAATCAACTTGTCGATCTTGAGCCCGCAGGATTCGACGCACTTGTAGATGTTCTGTGCTGCAGAGATCGAGCCGGTAACCATGTGCACCTTGGCCTCGAGGCGCACGCCATGCATGCCGACCGGATCGTGAATGCCTTCGCGGCCATCGACGACGAACTCCTGCGGAATCACGTGCAGGATCTTCTGATCGGCCGGAATCGCGATGGCTCGTGCGGCGTCCATCACGCTGTCGACATCACGCTCGCTGACCGAGCCGGCGCGCACCGGAGCTACGCCGGTGGAGTTGAAACTGCGGATGTGTGTACCCGACAGGCCAACGTAAACCGACTGCGCCCGGCAGTTCGCCATGTGCTCGGCGTTCTCGACCGCGCGTTTGATTGCCTGCGCGGTCTGCTCGATGTTGACGACGTCGCCTCGATTCATGCCGCGCGAAACATGTTCGCCGCGACCGACGATCTCGATCTGGCCCTCGTCGTTGACCTGGCCGACCACCGCGACGCACTTGGACGTTCCCACGTCCAGGCCGACCATCAGATTGCGTTCTTCTCGACGTGCCATGAGCTCAGTTCCCTTTCTTGTCAGTAGCTGGCTCAAGCCAGCCCACCGAAAAACCATTGGTGTATCGAAGATCGACGTGGTGCACCTGGGCGATGCGTTCGCGCAGCGCGACCGTAGCCGGCCCAAGCAGATTCGCCAGCGCCGGTGCCGGATCGCCACGGCCAAAGCGCAGCTCGATGCCGTTCTTTGCCAATGCGGTCCACTCGCCGCGCGCGTCCTGGCTCAGGCTCTGCAGTTCGAACTGGGAACCCTTGAGCGGCACCGCCAGCTGGCGATACATGTCCATGACGATTGCGGCGTTGCCGGCGGGACCGGACAACAGCGGCAGACCTGGCGGCACGCTGCGGCCTGCAGTCGCGAATTCCGCTGATTGCTCATCGAGCAGGATCTCCTCGCCGCCCCAGCGCGCAATCGGTTCGCGCTCCCAGACCCGCACGCGGACCATCGCTGGCCACTGCCGCTCCACGCGCACGCTGGCAACCCAGGGCAGCGCCGCGGCGACCTGATGAATCTGTTCGAGATCGACTTCGATGAACCGGGCATCAAGCAAAGGCCGCACCGCAGCTTCGACTTCGTCGGCGCTGACATGATTCAGCGCGCCTTCGATGCGGATGCGCGAAACCTGCTGCGTCCCGGTGAACTGGAAGAAGGCCCAGAGCGCGATGCCGACACCAATGAGCGCAAGCAAGCCGAGCAGCAACCGCGGCCAGTGCGACGGCATGTCGGTGCCGTCAACGTCGTCGTCTGCGTCAAAGGAGTCGGCAGTCATGGCCCAGGCCGTCATTGCCCCGCCCCGGCAGCTGACGCCACCGTGGCCGTCATGGTCGATTCAAGAATGGCCCAGCACAGGTCGGCGTAATCCATGCCGCGCGCCTTCGCCGCCATCGGCACCAGACTGTGCGAGGTCATGCCCGGCACCAGGTTCAGCTCGATCAGCCACGGCTTGTCCTGCGCATCGAGCATGAAATCGACGCGTCCCCAGCCACGTGCGCCAACCAGCTCAAAGGCGCGCAGGCAGATTGCCTGCACCTCGGCTTCAAGCGCCGCACTCAGGCCCGACGGGCAGTGATAACGCGTGTTGTCTGAAAGATATTTGGCGTTGTAGTCGTAGTACTCGCCATCCGGCTCGATGCGGATCACCGGCAAGGCCTCGCTGCCGAGCACCGAGCAAGTGAACTCCTGGCCCTTGAGCTTGCCGCTGATGAAGCGCTCGGCCATCACTGCGCGACCGGTTTCGCCACAGGCCAGCATCCACGCCTCGTCCAGCTGCGCGGCCGACTTGACGATGCTGACCCCCACACTCGAGCCTTCCTCTGAAGGCTTGACGACGAACGGATATCCGAAACGCGCTGCCGCGACATCGAGTCCGGCGCGACTGCGCAGCCAGACGTACTCCGGCGTCGGCAGGCCTTCGGCAACCCACAGGCGCTTGGTGCGCAACTTGTCCATCGCCAGCGCAGAGGCAAGCACGCCGCTGCCGGTGTAGGGGATCTTCTGCAGATCGAGCACGGCCTGCACCGTGCCGTCTTCACCCCCAGTGCCGTGCAGCACATTGAACGCACGTGCGAAGCCCTGCTTGCCCAGCGTCAGGATAGACTCGGGCGACGCATCGACACCGACCGCGTCGACACCGCGCGAACGCAGCGCCTCGGTCACGCCCTCGCCCGACCACAGCGACACCTGGCGCTCGGAAGACCAGCCGCCCATCAGCACGGCAACGCGGCCAAAGGCGTGCGGATCGGTGATCTTCGGGGTGTGGGATGTACCAGTCACTGTGCAACTCCAACAATGCGGACTTCAGGTTGCAGATCGACGCCGGTCCTGCTGCGAACCGTGGTGCGGACATGCTCGACGAGCGACTCGACATCCACAGCACGTGCGCCGGTTTCGGCGATCAGGAAATTGGCATGCATCGTCGACACTTCGGCGCCGCCGATGCGATAGCCCTTGAGACCGCAGGCCTCGATCAGGCGCGCCGCGTGATCGCCGGGTGGATTGCGGAACGTGCTGCCGGCGCTCGGCTTGCCGACCGGCTGCGTGGCCTTGCGCCTGGCCAGCGATTCACGCGTGAACCTGGCGTACTCACCGTCGGTGTCCGGCGTCACCGTGAAGCGCGCGCCGAGGAAACCCAATGCGTCCGCCGGCAATTCGACATGGCGGTAGCCGTATTGGATCTGCGCCTTGCTGACACGCTCGACGTGGCCATCGCGGAAAATCAGTTCGGCATCGATGACCTGATCCCAGGTCTCGCCGCCCCAGGCACCGGCGTTCATCGCGAGTGCACCGCCCACGGTGCCGGGAATGCCGGCCATGAAACCCAGACCCGCCCAATTTCCACGCTCGGCAAATTTCGAAAGGCGTGCGCAATGCACGCCGGCTTCGACTGCGATCGCGTGGGGCGTCGCGTCTTCGAGCCGCAGCGCGTCGAGCGCGCCGTGCAGCGAAATCACCGTGCCGCGCCAGCCGCCGTCGCGCACGAGCAGGTTGCTGCCGAGTCCGAGCCACAGCACCGGCTCTGCCGGCGGCAGTGCACGCACGAACGCGATCAGGTCTTCGCGATCGGCTGGCTCGAAGAAACAGTCCGCGGGACCACCGACACGCCACGAAGTGTGGCGCGACATCGGCTCGTTATGCAGCAGGCGCCCGCGCACTGCACTCGATGGATCACGCACTGAAGCAGCGGCATTCATTTGCCGGCTCCGTAGCGCTGTACCAGCATGCCCGGCAAGTTGCCGACGTCGCCGGCCCCCAGGGTCAGGATGAGATCGCCATCGGCGGCAATGCGCTCGAGCAGGGCCGGTGCATCGGCAACGCCCTTGAGCAGCACCGGCTCCACCGCACCACGGGCGCGGATCGCCCGCGCGAGCGCACGCGCATCGGCACCTTCGATTGGCGCTTCACCGGCGGCATAGACCTCGGCGAGCAGCAGCACGTCGACCTGGGCAAGGATCGCGCAGAAGTCATCGAACAGATCACGCGTGCGGGTGTAGCGATGTGGCTGGAACACCACGACGAGGCGGCGCTGCGGATGCGCAGCGCGCATCGCCTGGAAGGTCGCTGCGAGTTCGCGCGGATGATGGCCATAGTCGTCGACCAACTGCGCACGCCGCGCACCGAACGCCAGCTCGCCATGCTGTTCGCAGCGGCGACCGATGCCTGCAAAGTTCGAGAACGCACTGCGGATCGCCGCGGCACTGACGCCGAGCTCGCGACCGATCGCCACTGCAACCAGCGCGTTCTGCACGTTGTGCTGGCCCGGCAGGTTCAGGTGGAACGTTTCGCGGAAGCCGTCAGCCACCGCGGTGAAATGCACGCCGCTGCCTTCGGCACGCATGTCGATCGCGCGCAGATCGGCGTCTTCGGCGAAGCCATAGGTCAGCACCGGACGGCCGACGTCGTTCAGCGTCTCGCGTACGACCGGGTCGTCGATGCACAGCACGGCGAGGCCGTAGAACGGCAGGCGGTGCAGAAACTCGACGAAGGTCGCACGCAGCTTGCGGAAGTCGTTGGCGTAGGTTTCGAGATGATCGGCGTCGATGTTCGTGACTGCCGAAATCATCGGTGACAGATGCAGGAACGACGCATCGCTTTCGTCCGCCTCCGCAACCAGATAGCTGCCGGCACCAAGTCGCGCATTCGCATCCGCCGCCTTGAGCTTGCCGCCGATCACGTAGGTCGGATCGAGACCGCCTTCGGCCAGCACGCTGGCGACGAGACTCGTCGTCGTGGTCTTGCCATGCGTGCCCGCGATCGCGACGCCATAGCGGAAGCGCATCAGCTCAGCGAGCATCTCGGCGCGGCGCACGACCGGAATACGGTGCTCGTGCGCGTACTCCAGTTCCGGGTTGCCGGCCTTGACCGCAGTTGAAACGACGATCGCATCCGCGCCGTGCGCATGCCCGGCATCGTGTCCGAAGCAGATCGTGGCGCCGAGCGCAGTCAGGCGACGCGTTGCTGCGCTTTCCTTCAGATCGCTGCCGCTGACCTGGTAGCCAAGATTGATCAGCACTTCGGCAATACCGGCCATGCCGGAGCCGCCGATGCCAAGCATGTGGATGCGACGCACGCGGCGCATCGGCCGGATCATCAGGGCCTGCATGTCCTGGCTCATGCGCTCACCTTCGCGTCAGCCCCAAGAGCAGGCACATGCATGAGAGCGCGCGCTCCCGCACCCGTTTGCGCTACGCGCCGGACACTGTTTACGAGGCCGTGTCGCGCGCTCATACCAAGTCTCCGCCGCAGTCCAGGCAGGCGCCGGCGATGACGGCTGTCGCATCCGGCCACGCCGCATTGCGCGCGGCTTCCGCCATGCGACGTAGACGCATGCAGTCGCCGAGCAGCTCGCGCAGCATTGCCGCCAGCTGCGCCGGTGTCAGGGAATCTTCCGGCATCAGCACTGCAGCGCGCGCCGACACCAGGTACTCCGCGTTTCGCGTCTGATGATCGTCGACCGCATGCGGAAACGGCACCAGCACGCTGGCACAACCAGCAGCACTGAGTTCAGCAATCGTCGAAGCGCCCGAACGACAGACGACGAGATCAGCCCAGGCCATCGCGGCCGGCATGTCGTCGATGAACTCGTCGATTTGCGCGGTGACCGCGACCGCACCGTAGCTGCGGCGCGCAGTGTCGATCGTGCGACCCGCCTGATGACGGACGTCAGGACGCGCCGAGGGATCAAGCAGCGCCAAGGCCTGAGGCACGCGCTCATTCAGTGCCTTTGCACCTTGGCTGCCGCCAACAACGAGCAGGCGCGCCGCGCCTTCGTGGTTCAGGCGCTGCGCCGGTGGCGGCAGCGCGACGAAGCCGCTGCGCACCGGGTTGCCGACGGTCTGCGCGCCGACGAATGTTTTCGGAAAGGCTTCGAGCACTGTCGTCGCGATGCGCGCGAGCCAGCGATTGGTCAGGCCAGGCGCCGCGTTCTGCTCATGCACGATGAGCGGCAGGCGCAACAACCAGGCCGCAATGCCACCAGGGCCCGCGGCGAAACCGCCCATGCCGAGCACCGCATCGGGTCGTTCACTGCGCATGATCATCATCGCCTGCAGCAGCGCACGCAGCAGCAGCATCGGCGCCTGCAGCAGTTTCAGCACGCCCTTGCCACGCAGGCCGGAAATGCTGATCTCGCGCAAAGGAATCTGATGCGATGGCACGACGCGCGATTCGAAACTGTTCGGCGCACCCATCCAGACAATCTGGTGCCCGCGTTCGCGCAGATACTGCGCGACCGCCAGCGCAGGGTAAACGTGCCCACCGGTGCCGCCCGCGGCAATCAGCACGCGCATCACAGCCGAACCA
>CAZDPA010000056.1:12434-15814 GCA_964507195.1 uncultured Salinisphaerales bacterium
GGTGCCGCCCGCCATGATCAGCAGCTTCATCGGCGGTCCTCCGCCGGCGTCACGCCAAATGCGGCGACGCGATTTTCGTAGTCGACCCGCAGCAGCAGACCGACCATCGCGCAGACCGTCAGCAACGACGAGCCGCCATAGCTCAGCAGCGGCAGGGTCAGGCCCTTGGTGGGCAGCAGGCCGAGATTGACCGCCATGTTGATCAGCGCCTGCAGGCCGATCCAGCTGGTCAGTCCGTAGGCGAGGAACGCCTGGAAGTGACGCCCGCCGATCTCAGCGATGCGACCGATCGCAAAACCGCGCCAGACGACAATGCCGAACAGCAGCAACAGCGTTGCGATGCCGACCAGGCCGAGTTCCTCGGCCAGAATCGCGAAGATGAAGTCGGTGTGCATCTCCGGCAGGTACAGCAGCTTCTGCACGCTGTTGCCGAGACCGACGCCGCTCCACTCACCGCGACCGACTGCGATCAGCGACTGTGCAAGCTGCCAGCCGCCGTTCTCGACATCGGCCCAGGGATTGGTGAAGTTCATCAGGCGCTTGACACGGTACGGCGCGGCGACCGCTATGAATGCAAGCGTTGCGGCCGCAACGCCCGTCATCGCGATGTAGTAACCGACGCGGGCGCCGCCGAGAAACAGCATCAGGAACACGACGCCCATCAGGATCGCAGTCGCACCGAAGTCCGGTTCAAGCAGCAGCAGCGCGCACGGCACCATGATCGCCGCGAGCGGCAGGAACAGACCCTTGAGGCTGTGCTGCAGCTGAATCTGCCGTCGCGCAATATAGCTGGCGATGAACATGATCAGCGCCAGACGTGCCGGCTCCGATGCCTGCAGGCGGAAGAACCCGAGATCGATCCAGCGTCGCGCCGAGTTGACCAGCACGCCGACGCCCGGAATGAGCACCACGATCAGCAGCAGCAGCGCGAACAGGTACAGCGGCAGGCTCAGGCGCTCCCAGGCGCGCATCGGCACGCAGTACATCGCCAGACCCAGCAGCGCACCACCGCCGGCAAAGGCGAGCTGACGATAGAAGAAGTAGAACGGCTGGCCGGTCAGTTTCTCCGACTGTGCCACCGAGGCCGAGGCGACCATGATCAGGCCCCAGGCCAGCAGTACGCAGATGGCGACGCACAGCCAGCTGTCCAGACCATAGCGCGCACGCGGCAGCGGCAGATGATTCTCGAACCGGCCCGCAAGCGTGGTCGCGATCATGCCAGTGCTCTTACTGCAGCGCGGAACTGATCACCGCGATCGACGTAGCTGCGGAACTGGTCGAAGCTCGCGCAGGCCGGCGACAGCAGGACCTGGTCACCCGTCTGTGCCAGCGCGCGCGCGCGCTGCAGCGCCGACGACATGTCCGTTTCGCGGTAGATCGGCAACGCACCGACGATGTCGTTCTCGATCAGACCGGCATCCTGACCGAACAGCACGGCGGCGCGACCCTGGCGTGCAAGCGGCTCGCGCAGCTCGGTGAACGACTGACCCTTGCCCTGCCCGCCGCCAAGCCAGATGATCGGTGGCGGCAAGCCATTGAGCGCCGCCAGTGTCGAGCCGACGTTGGTTCCCTTGGAATCGTTGAAGTAGCGCACACCCTTGAGTTCACCGACGAATTCGCAGCGATGGGAGAGCCCACCGAACGCCTTCAGCGCCTTCAGGCTCGAACCGCGGTCGATGCCGACGGCATCGGCCAACGCGACCGCCGCCAGTGCATTCGCTGCGTTATGCAGGCCGAAGATCTTCAGCGCAGCGGCAGGCATGAGGCGCGAGGCGCCGCAGCTCAGCCAGTCTTCGCCGTCCTCGCGCAGCATCCCGTACTGCTCGTCCTGCGGCGTGTCGAGGCCGAAACTCACAACCCGCGTTCCAGCTCTCAGCCCTCCCGCCTCACGCCTGACGGCTTCGTCGTCGCGATTGACGATCGCGATCTCGCAGGCGTTGAAGATCCGGCCCTTGACCGCAGCGTAGTGCGCCATCGTGCCGTGACGATCGAGATGGTCCTGCGACAGATTGAGGATCGTCGCAGCCTTGCAGCGCAGGCTGTGCGTGGTTTCAAGCTGGAAGCTCGACAGCTCGAGTACGTAGAGCTCGACGCCATCGGCAAGCAGATCGAGCGCCGGTGTGCCGAGATTGCCGCCGACAGCGACCTTGATGCCGGCGGCGCGCGCCATCTCACCGACCAGCGTCGTCACCGTCGACTTGCCGTTCGAACCGGTGATGCCCACGACGTTAGACGTTAGGCGTGAGGCGTGAGGCGTATTGATCGCGCGGGCGAAGAGTTCGATGTCGCCGACGACCGGCACGCCGGTGGCGAGCAGTTCGCGCACGAAGGGTTCGTCGAGCGCCACGCCCGGAGACACCACCGCCTCGGCGAACTGGCTAAGCGGTTGCGGCGCGGTGAAGGCGCCGAGATGGAACTCGATGTCGGAAAACTCGGCGCGCAGTGCGTCGATGCCGGCCGGCGCTGCACGCGAATCCGTTACGACAATATCGGCACCCTCGCGAACCAGATAACGCAGCACGGAGACGCCGGACACGCCAAGGCCAACAACGAGCATGCGCTGCCCGTTGTATCGCCTCCCGCCTCCCGCCTCGCGCCTCACGTCTGTCATCAGCGCGCCTCCGAAAGATCGCGACAACCGATCACGTAGCATGAGTCGGCGCGCTGCGCTGATTCCCGCACCCATGCTCGCATTCGCTCGCAGCACCGTGTCATCAGCGCACCTTCAACGAAGCCAGGCCGATCAGCACGAGAATCAGCGTGACGATCCAGAAGCGCACGATGATCTTCGGCTCGGGCCAGCCCTTGAGTTCGTAGTGATGGTGCAGCGGCGCCATGCGGAAGATGCGCTTGCCGCCGCTGTACTTGAAATAGAGCACCTGCAGCGCGACCGAGAAAGTCTCGGCGACGAAGATGCCGCCCATGATCGCGAGCACGATTTCCTGGCGCACCAGCACGGCGACCACACCGAGTGCGGCGCCGAGCGCGAGCGCCCCGACGTCACCCATGAAAACCTGCGCCGGATAGGCGTTGAACCACAGGAAGCCGAGACCGGCACCGGCAATCGCGGTGCAGAAGATCGCGAGCTCACCGACACCGGCGATATACGGAATGCCGAGATACTTCGAGATCACGACGTTGCCGCTCGCATAGGCAAACACGGCCAATGCGGACGCAACGAGCACGGTCGGCAGGATCGCCAGGCCATCGAGACCATCGGTCAGGTTGACCGCATTGCTCGAACCGACAATGACCAGATAGGCCCAGGGGATGAAGAAGATGCCGAGCGAGATCGACACGTCCTTGACGAACGGAAAGATCAGCGTGGTCTCCACCGGTGTGTGCGCCGTCGAGAACATCAGCGTCGCGACCCCGAAGCC
>CAZDPA010000056.1:15824-23104 GCA_964507195.1 uncultured Salinisphaerales bacterium
GTACTTCTTGCGTGCCGGCAGGCCTTTCGGATTCTTGTGCTTGATCTTGATGTAGTCATCGGCGAAGCCGACCGCACCGAAGCCCAGCGTCACCAGCAGCGCGAACCAGACGAAACGGCTCGTCAGGTCAGCCCAGAGCAGCGTCGAGAAGACGATGGCACAGATGATCAGCACACCCCCCATCGTCGGCGTACCGGTTTTCTTCAGATGCGAAGCGGGACCGTCATCACGCACCGGCTGACCGAACTTGAAGCGATACAGGCGCTCGATCATCGGCGGCCCGAACGCGAACGAGAACACCAGCGCGGTCAGCACGCCCAGTACGCTGCGCAAGGTCAGGTACGAGAACATGTTGAAGCCGCTGATGTACTCCTTCAGGTACTCGGCGAGGTGATACAGCATCAGTGTCCCATCCTGCAGATATGTTGATGAAGTCGCCGAGCGCTTTTCGTGTCCGGCAAGGCGCGACGACGAGTCATAGCAGGGCTATGGCGAGGAGAAGCAACGCGGCTGGGCGCGAAAAGAGCCGGCGAGTTCGCAGCGATATTTGCGGGATGGGACACTAGTGTGTGCCCCCGGCAATTTCGCCGGTCAGGGCCGTGACGACGCGCTCCATGCGTGCCGACCGAGAGCCCTTGACCAGCACAACGGCATTGGCGTCGAGCTGTTCACGCAGCGCGTCGGCCAACTCGTCGACAGTGTTGAATCCATGTGCACCGGCACCGAAGCCGCGCACCGCTTCTGCGGCCAGCGGCCCCAGTCCATACAGACCATCCAGGCCCAGCTCGCGCGCGAGCTGGCCGGCGGTGTAATGCAGATTTGGTGCGTCAGCACCCAGTTCCGCCATGCCACCGAGCACCAGCAGACGCCGGCCTGGCAGCTGCGCGAGCAGTTCCATGCCTGCGCGCAGCGACGACGGATTGGCGTTGTAGCTGTCATCGAGCAGGCGCGCGCCCTGCGGCGTCTGCTGCCAGTTCAGCCGGCCTTGCGCCGCCTGCGCCTGCGCCAGCCCTTCGGCGATCACGTCTGGTTCCATGCCGAGCGCGATCGCGCAGGCCGCGGCGCCAAGCGCATTGAGCACGTTGTGACGGCCCGGCATCGGCAAGCTCACGCTCGCACTGCCCGACGGCGTGCGCAGCGCAAAGCGGCTGCCGGTGGCGTCAGCCTGGATCTGCTGGGCCTGTACATCCGCACCTGCACCCAGACCAAAGCTGATCACCGATGCACGTGTCGCCAACCGCCGCCACAGCGGCGCGTAGGTATCGTCCGCATTGATGACCGCAACGCCGCCATCGAGAGCCGCGAACAGCTCGCCCTTGGCGCGCGCCACGCCTTCGCGCGAACCGAATCCTTCGAGGTGCGCATCGCCGGCCTGAGTGACCAGCCCGATGTCCGGCCTCGCCAGTGCTGCGAGCATCGCGATCTCGCCAGGATGATTCGCGCCCATCTCGACGACGGCCGTCGTGTGCTCGGCACGCAGCGACAGCAACGTCAGCGGCACGCCGATGTGATTGTTCAGATTGCCGACGGTCGCCAGCACCGGACCGCGTGCAGCGAAGATCGCGGCGAGCATCTGCTTGCTCGTGGTCTTGCCGTTGCTGCCGGTCACACCAATTACCGGCAGCGCGAAGCGCCTGCGCCAATCCTGGCTCAAGCGCTGCAGCGCGATCAGGGTGTCACCCACGCGCAGTTGCGGAATGGTGCCGTCCGCCCATTCGGAGACCAATGCAGCGGCAGCACCGTCGGCGTGTGCCTGAGCCACGAACTGGTGCGCATCGTGACGCTCGCCACGCAGGGCAACGAACAGGTCACCTGCCGCGATGCTGCGGCTGTCGATGACGACGCGTTCGAAACGCGTATCACCATGACGCAGTTCTGCGTTGAGCACGTCGCGAGCTTCCGACAGGGCCATCATGGACGGCCTCCTGCGGAGGCGGCGCCGACCAGCGCCGCGACGAACTCGCGATCGCTGAACGCACGTACATCGTGTCCGTAGGTCTGGGTTTCTTCGTGACCCTTGCCGGCGACAACGACGACGTCGTCGCGGCGGGCCAGCGCAACGGCAGCACGGATTGCACTGGCGCGGTCGTGGATGATCGTGAGGCGTGAGGCGTGAGGCGTGAGGCGTACACCGGCAACGATGTCCTCGACAATCGCCGCCGGGCTCTCGCTGCGCGGGTTGTCATCGGTCGCAATCGCGACATCGGCCAGTTCAACCGCCGCAATCCCCATCAGCGGACGCTTGCCGCGGTCACGATCGCCGCCGCAACCGAACACGCAGATCACGCGCCCCGGCGCATGCGCGCGAACCGCGCTGAGAATCTGACGGAGCGCATCCGGTGTATGCGCGTAGTCGACGACGACCAGCGACGCTGCTTTCGCGCCGCGATAGCCTTCGATGCGACCCGGCACAGTCTGTGACTGCGCCAGAGCAGCAACGACGGCATCCACGGCTTGGCCGCGCGCGAGCAGCACCGCGGCGGCGGCCATCAGGTTGTAGGCGTTGAAGCGTCCGAGCAAACGACTGCGCAACTGCGCTCCGCCCCACGAGGTATCGAGCGTCAGCGCAATGCCGTCCGAGGTCAGCTGCAGATCGCGACCGATCACATAGTCCGATGCCGGCGGCGTTTCGCCATCAAGGCCGTAGACGATGACCAGGGCCTTGCCGCGCTGGGTCGCTGCCCACTGCGCGCCATGCTCATCGTCGCGATTGAGCACGACGCTCGACAGCTCGGCACGCTCGAACAGACGGCGCTTGGCAGCGGCGTAGTGCTCGACCGTGCCGTGATAGTCCAGATGATCACGCGTGATGTTGGTCAGCACGGCGACGTCAAAATGCATCCCGGCGATCCGCGCCTGGTCGAGGGCATGCGACGACACTTCCATCGCCAGCGCCTGCGCGCCCTCGGCGCGCAGGCCGGCCACATTGCGCTGCAGGCTGACAGCATCCGGCGTCGTGTGCGTTGCGCTGCGCAGCGCACCGACGCGACCAAGGCCGATCGTGCCGATATAGGCGCAGGGCACGCTCAGGCGATCCAGCGCCTGGGCGATCAGATAGCTTGTCGAGGTCTTGCCGTCGGTGCCGGTGACACCGACACAGAACATGCGTGCCGAAGGCTGGCCGTAGAAGCGAGCGGCGATTTCACCGGCACGCTGCGACAGATTCGGTACCGCGACGTGCGGAACCACTGCGTCCGGCTCGGCGCAGCCGGGCACCGGTTCCCAGGCAATCGCTGCGGCACCGCGCGAGACGGCCTGATCGAGATGGGCCAGGCCATGGACACCGCGACCGCTGCAGGCGAGGAACAGATCGCCCGGCGACACGCGACGCGAATCGAGTTCGATGCCTGCCACTTCGACATCCGGCGCCGGCACGTCATAACCGGCGAGCAGTGAAGGCAGCGCGTGGGCGGCGCTCATGTGTTCGGCCCGGTTGTCGATGCAGTGACCGACGGGAATGCGACCGTGCGCGATACGGCCGGCGTCAGTTCCGGTCCATCCGTGCCCTCCGGCGAGATCTGCAGCAGGCGCGCGGCGTCCTGCATCACGCGCGAGAACACCGGCGCGGCAACCAGACCGCCGTAATAGCCTTCGGCCTTAGGCTCGTCGATCATCACGAGACCCACCAGGCGGGGGTGTTGCGCCGGCACCATGCCGACGAACAGCGACTGATGCCGATTGCCGTCGTAGCCACCGTTGACCGACACCTTGCGTACCGTACCGGTCTTGCCGGCGACGTCGTAGCCGGCAATCGCAGCGCGCCGCGCCGTGCCCTGCGGCGTCACCACCTGCTCCAGCATGTGGCGCACGTCGCGCGCCGTCTTGGCGGATACGGCACGCTGCGGCGGCTGCGGCCGGCCGCCGCGCACGAGGCGAATCTGCGGCATCAGGCCGTCATTCGCCAATGCCGCGTAACCGCGCAGCAGATGCAGGGCGTTGAGCGAAAAGCCGTAGCCATACGAGGCTGTGGCTGTCGCAATCTGGCCCCAGTCGCTGAAATGGCGCAGCACCGACGTCGCCTCGCCCGGGAAGCCCGTGTACACCGGTTCTCCGAATCCGAAGCGCTGATAGCCAGACCACACCGCTTCCGCGCCCAGCGTCATGCCGATCTTCGCCGCACCGACGTTGCTCGACTTGCTGAGCAGCTTCGCCAGATCGACCACCCCTTCCGGATGCACGTCGCGCACGGTCAGCGCACCGACCTTGTACGTACCTGGTGTGGTGTCGATCAGGCTCGTGGTCTGGAACAGGCCCAGCTCCAGCGCCTGCGCGACGAGGATCGGCTTGACCGTCGAGCCCGGCTCGAAAGAATCGACGATCGCGCTGTTGCGCGACCCCTTGGAGCCGCGCTCACCCGGATTGTTCGGGTTGAAGCCCGGCTGCGCGGCAATCGCGATGATGTCGCCGTTGGCGCTGTCGGCAATCACGATGATGCCGCCGCGCGCCTTGTTCTTTGCTACCGCTTCCTTCAGCTCGCGATAGGCCAGATACTGAATGCGCAGGTCGATCGTCAGGGAAACATCATCGCCGGATTCGGCCTCTCGAAACTCCAGATCATCGTCGACGACGCGACCGGCGCGATCGCGCACGACGCGACGTTCGCCGCTGGCGCCGGCGAGCACTGCTTCCTGGGCTTTCTCGATGCCTTCGAGACCGTTGCCTTCGCGGCCGGTAAAGCCAACCAGCTGCCCGGCCACTTCGCCTGCCGGGTAGTAGCGTGCATAAGAGGGTTCGGAGAACACGCCCGGTGCTTTCAGCGACAGCACCCGCTTGGCCTCGGTCGGCGACATCGGCTCGCTGATGTAGACGAACTTGCGATCCCGGCGTGCTTTGAGAAAGCCCTGCAGTTCGGCCGGACGGCGGTTGAGCAGCTTGGCAATCGCGGTGACATGCTCGGCAGATTCCAGCAGCGCCGACGGCACGGCCCAGATCGTCTCGACCGGCGCAGACAGGGCCAGCGGCTCGCCGCGGCGATCGAGAATCGCGCCGCGATGCGCCGGAATGATCATTGTCCGCACATGCCGCTTGTTGCCTTCCTTCTGCAGGAACTCGCGCTCGATCACCTGCAGCTGGAAAGCGCGTCCGAGCACGATCATTGCGCCAAGCGACATCACGCCGACGACGAAACGTCGGCGCCAGACACCGACCGGTCTGGCACCGCGATTGCGGATCGCGGTCATGCTGTCACCTTCATACGCGCGTCAGAGCCTGCGCGGTGCATCAGTGAGCCCGCTCCCGCACCCATTTGCGCTGCGCGCAAAGCACCGTGTCGCGCGCTCATGGCCGCGCTCCGATGATCACGTAGTCACGCGGCTCGACCATGCCGAGCTGTTCACGCGCAAGCTTGTCGACGCGGTTGTTGTGCGCCAGCGTCGCTTCTTCAAGCTGCAGCTGCGCCCACTCCATCTCAAGGCGCTCACGCTCGCTGCGCAGTGCATCGCGCTCCGCAACCAGAGCGCGGTTCTCGTGCTTGGTGCGCACGACCGCCAGAGCCGACACCATCACGGCGATGGACAGCGCCAGTGGCATCATCAGCGCGCCGCGCTTCATGGCAGGCGCTCCGCAATGCGCAGCACCGCGCTGCGTGCGCGCGGATTCTCCGCGCATTCAGCCGTCGTCGGAAACTGTTTGCCGTGCAGCTTGAGCCGCGGCACGTCGCTGCGCGCAACATCGCGCAGATAGCGCTTGACGATGCGGTCTTCCAGCGAGTGGAAGCTGATCGCGACCAGCCGCCCGCCCGGCGCAAGGACATCGACCGCGGCACTGAGCACGGTCTCCAGCACTTCGAGTTCGCGATTGATGAAGATGCGGATCGCCTGGAAGCTGCGCGTGGCCGGATGGATCGTGCGGCTGCGCGGGCCCGGCACGGCGGCGATCAGCGCGGCGAGCTGCGCCGTCGTCGTGATCGGCGATTCGTCGCGCGTCATGACGATGCGCTTGGCGATGCGGCGGCTGTTGCGCTCGTCACCGTAACGCCACAGCACATCCGCGATATCGAACTCTTCGGCATGCGCGAGCCACTGCGCCGCGGATTCGCCCGTCGCATTGTTCATGCGCATGTCGAGCGGGCCGTCCTTGCTGAAGCTGAAACCACGCTCGGCGTTGTCGAACTGCGGCGACGACACGCCCAGGTCCATCAGGATGCCGTCGACCCGCCCGGCAATGCCCTGCTCGGCAGCGAGCGCCGCGAGGCCGGCAAAATTGCAGTGGTGCAGATGGAAATTGGAGACGCCGGCGAAATCGCGCTGGCCATGCGCGATCGCTTCCGGATCCTGGTCCAGCGCGTGCAGCGTGCCCTTGCCGGCGAGTGCATCGAGGATCGCGCGGCTGTGGCCGCCACGGCCGAAGGTGCAGTCGACAATGATCGGCGCACCTGCAGCCTGGCGCGTCAGCGCGGAATCGAGGGCAAGACCGGTGAGCGCTTCGTCAAGCATCACCGGTCGGTGGGCTGTCATGGCGGCGTCAGACCCGCGGGAATTGATCGGCAGCCTTCGGCTGCGGCGGTCGGCAGAGGCGCAGTCGAAGGGCATCTTCGGGCCTCACCGTCGCAATGTCCGGAAGGCATCGGCGAGCGATGCCTGCAGATTCGAACCTTCCCCAAAGCGCGCATCCCACTGCGCCTGCGACCACAGGTCAAACCGTGTGTCCTGGCCCATCAGTACCGCAGCGCCTTCCAATGGCACGTACTTGCGCAGCATCGGCGACAGCAGCACGCGCCCCGCCTTGTCGATCTCGGTTTCGACCGCGAAGCCGACGAAGACCTGCTTGAGCGATTCGGCGATCGCACGATCTTCCATCTGCTGGATGTCGCGCACGATGCGCTCGAATTCCGGCAGTGGATAAATCTCAAGGCAGGGATTGGGCCCACGGGTGATCACCAACTGGGAATCACAGAGCTCGGCAAGCGACACGCGAAAACGCGCCGGGATCGCAATGCGACCCTTGTCGTCCACTGACAACTGATGTGAGCCCGCGAACATTGCTGATTGTGGAGGTTTCCCCCACTGTCTCCCACTTTCCACCACGTCAACGCACTATACGCTGGCACCTCAGCCCTAGCAAGCACTGTTTCGGGCAAAAAACCCTGTAAAACATGGGCTTATATCGATTGCTTCATTGCAGCATCGATAATGATTGAAAACAACAAATTAGAAGACTTTCTTAAAGTTAATTAAGAGATTTGGCCGGGTCATGCCCGCGATCCGGGTGAGTTCGCCCCACGATCGCGCCGGACATCGCCCTGCTTCGGTAAAAACACGCACAAATCACCCGACCGTTCC
>CAZDPA010000057.1:0-5174 GCA_964507195.1 uncultured Salinisphaerales bacterium
ACTTCACCGACCCGTGCTTCATCCGCGGGTCATCAGTAAAGCGCAGTATCTGTTTCCGGTTTTGCCCGGCCCCTGCGGCCATACACCCCGAAGGAGAGACACAATGAATCTGAATCGCAAACCGCTGGTTATCGCACTCGGTGCCGCTTTCGCACTGACGGGCGCCGCCGCTCAGGCTTCCGTGTTCCAGACTGCTGATCTGGGCGCGGGCTACATGGTTGCTTCTGCCGGCGATACCGCCAAGACCGGTGAAGCCAAGTGTGGCGAAGGCAAGTGCGGCGAGAAGAAGACCGCTCACGAAGGCAAGTGTGGCGAAGGCAAGTGCGGCGAAAAGAAGGCCGGCGAAGCAGCGGCAGACGCCAAGGCCGGCGAGCACAAGTGCGGCGAAGGCAAGTGTGGCGAGAAGAAGGAAGAGAAGAAGTAGCCAGCCTGAAGAGCCGATGGCGCCAGGACATCCCTGGCGCCATCCTTTCCCGGCATGACCCTCGCCAGATCAGCAGTCAGCGGTGCCGGCCTCGGCTTGCGGCGCGCGCTGCTCGAACCGCTCGCGGAGCAACAGGCTCAGGGCATCGGCTTTCTCGAAGTCGCACCGGAAAACTGGATGCGCATCGGTGGCCGCATGGGCAGGCAGTTCCGTGCCTTGACCGAGCGCTATGCGTTCAGCACGCATGGTCTGTCACTGTCGATCGGTTCGCCATCTCCACTCGATGAAAGCTTCGTCGGCGAGATCAGGCAGTTTCTCGATCTGCACGGCATTGCCGACTACACCGAGCACCTGACGTACTGCTCGGATGACGGTCATCTGTACGACCTGATGCCGATTCCGTTTACCGAAGAGGCAGTCGAGTATGTCGCCGCGCGCGTGCGCCGCGTACAGGACATCCTCGAACGCCGTATCGCGCTGGAAAATGCCAGCTACTACCTGCCGCTCTCCACCGAGCTGAGCGAGATCGAATTCATCAGGGCCGTCGTCGAGCGCGCCGACTGCGACCTGCTGCTCGACGTCAACAATGTCTACGTCAACAGCATCAATCACCGCTACGACGCGCGTGCGTTCATCGATGCGTTGCCGCATGAGCGGGTGCGCTATGTCCACATCGCCGGCCATTTTGTTGAAGCCGAAGACCTGCGCGTCGATACGCATGGCTCGGATGTGATCGATCCGGTATGGGCGTTGCTCGATCACGCCTACGCGCGGGTTGGTGTGCAGCCGACTTTGCTCGAACGTGACTTCAATATTCCGCCGTTGTCGAAACTGCTTGGCGAGATCGAACAGATCCGCACGATCCAGGCGAAGCACGTTCCGGACGGCCAGCGTGCGCATGGCTGAACCCGCATTCCAGCGCCGCCAGTTCGAGTTCAGCGCGCATCTGCGCGATCCGCAGCGCAATGCCTGCGCCGGCGCCGAAGACCGGCGTCTGAACATCTACCGCGAGCTGTTCTACAACAACGTCGAAGATTGTCTGGCCAGCGCGTTTCCGGTGCTGCGCAGGATTTCCGGCGAGGCGGTCTGGCATGCGCGCGTGCGGGACTTCTACGCGCGCCACCGCAGTGCTGCACCGCAGTTCCATCGCGTGCCCGAGGAATTCCTGCTGTTCCTCGACAACGAGCGCGGCGAGCATCCGGACGATCCGCCGTTTCTGCGTGATCTGGCCCACTACGAATGGGTGGAGCTGGAATTGTCGATCTCGCCGCTGGAGCCCGGACTGGATCTGGCCGATCCGAATGGCGACCCGATTGCCGGCGTGCCGATGCTCTCGCCGTTGGCCTGGACCCTGGCTTACGACTTCCCGGTGCAGCGCATCGGTCCGGATTTCCAGCCGCAGCAGCCCGATGCGCAACCGAACTATCTGATCGTCAATCGCGATCGTCGCGATCGGGTACGATTTCTGGAGATCAACGCGGTGACGGCGCGTCTGACCAGCCTGATTGAAACCTCGCCGGCTGCCAGCGGTCGTGAGCTGCTGCTGCAGATTGCGGTTGAGCTGGCGCACCCGCAGCCGGAAGCGGTGCTTGCCGAGGGCGGACGCATCTTCGAAACCCTGCGCGGCCGCGACATCCTTCTGGGCACGCGGCGAACCTGATCGTTCAGCGCCGAGTCGCAGTATCGATCGTAGAGTCGATGAGGTCTTCGTCCGACATCGTCGCCACGACCGTGTTTCCCCTTCGCTTCGCTCTGCCGACTCTGTTGCTCGTTGTTCTTGCGGCGTGCGCCGGACGCGCGACGCAGGGGGGCGCCGCGAACGAGTGGCCGATGGCGCTGAACCGCTTCGGCATGGCCAAGGCTGAATTCAGCGGCTCGACGGCTCTGCAGCAGCGTGATCCTCGCCGCCTTGTCGACGGCCGCATCGCGGTGGAAAGCGAACAGGATCTGCTCGATCTGAGTTCGCGTTACGAACTGATCGGTGGCGAACTGTTCGCGGCGGACCGCCAGGCTTTCGTCAATGCCAACGCCCCGGGTCCGCTGGGCCGACAGGTCATGCAGCAGCAGCTCGAGGCGCGAGTCCCGGCGGCGCTCGACATTCCGCTGAGCCTCAAGCTCCAGCAACGCCAGGAAACCCGCCTGCTGCCGAGCAGCGAAGCGGCGGAACAGGCGCAGCAAAGCGCCGAGTTGCGCTGGGCCCCGGCCGCCGCCGACGTGTCGCTGACCTGGCTGCAGCGGCGCGGGGTCGTGCCGGCCCTGCTCAGCTGCGATGTGCAGGGCGCGGTGCGCTTTTCGCGCTTCAGCGGCGGGGCAGTGCCGGCTGTGCAGTTGCGCGGTCGCGACTGCGACGTCTTCAGTCCGCGCCTGCCGATGATCAGCAGCGCGCGCAGCTGGACCGCGTCCCTGCAGTGGCAGCTCGCTCAGGATGAAACCGTGCTGCGGTTGATGTCGCTGCAGCCGGAGGCGAGCTCGCTGGGCACCACGACACAGATTGATCCGGCCTACGAACTGGGCGTGCTGCGCATGCAGACGATCGGCATGTGGCAGGCGACGCTGGATCTGGCGCTGCGGCGCGGCAGCCGCACGGCCGGCTATGCCGCGCCGCTCGACTGGGGCGCCAACGCCAGGCTGCGCCGGCGGATCAGCCAGCTCGATGTGACGGCCGGTTATCGCGCCGGTGCCGGCGATGACTGGTTCCTGCCGATCGAGGCGACGCCGAATGACCGCTTCGAGCTCGGCATGAGCCTGACGCCCTGGCTGGACCGCATGCTGCCGCGGTCCGGCATCGATGCCGGCCTGAGCTACGCCTGGCTGCGCTCGGCGACCGTGCCCGGCGAGGTCAGCGAGGACGGCCTTCTGCAGGGCAAGGTCCGCTGGCGCTGGTGAGGTTTCAGTATGCCCGCGGTAGTTCGTTATTCAGCCTGCCGTGTTCTCTCTGATTCAATGAGCGACCGAATCAGATGGGTGAACGGGATGATGTTCTTTCCCACGCTGGCTTGCTCCAGCGCCGCCATGTACTCGTTGCGGCACTCCAGTGGAACGACGGTCCACGGATACCCGCCGGAGGCCAGCATGACGTTCATCAGGAAGCGCCCTATCCGTCCATTGCCGTCCATATAGGGATGGATATAGACGAAAACAAAATGACCGAGCACCACACGCACTGCTGATTCTGTTTCATTCTGCAGGAGGTCGAAGTACGCCGGCATCAGTTCACGTACAGCCTCATAACGGGGCGGTACGTGCATTGAGTGCCGGATGTATACGGGGTTGCTTCGGTAGCCCGCGAGGTCCGTTGCTTTGATGATGCCCGCGACGACACCGGGGCCGAAGAGTTCCCGGTACCACGTTCGATGGTCGCCACTGGCCACCGTGCCGGCATTCTGGCCGTTCAGGACTTTTTCCAGGCTTTGCTTGACCTGCTGGAAGGCTTGCCAGTATCCCCGCGCTGCCAGCGCGTCACGGTGATTGCGGTCGGCTGCATTGCTTTCTGGATTCCAGTTGCCTGAGCGAACCCGTTCGATCAGTTCAGTGCTGACCCGGTAGCCTTCAATCGACAGCGAGTTGTAGGCGTCCCGGACGTAAACATCATCGACGTGCTTGAGGTACGCCGCCTTGTCCGGCTTCTGTGCGGAGGGCGCGACGAAGTTTGCCAGCACATCCTCGCGCATGCGCTGCCAATTCATACGAACACGGTTGATGTAAGGCGAGGTTTCCCGAAGCCCGAAGGTGATGGGTGATGGTTCCGCGAAGGGGTCGGCCTCATTGACCGCATAGCCCGCCGCCGTCATGGTTCCAAGGAGTTCATCGGCGATTTGGGCGCGCCCGATGTTGCGGAAAGCGCCGGCCAGGCGGCCCGCGATCGTGCTGTGTCCGCCAGCGAGCAAGCGGCTCAGCACATCGGACGCATCGGTGACGGCGGAAAGGGCGGCGCGAACCGGGATCGGATGCGCGGTAAAATAGCTGGGTGGAATGGTGATCAGAGCGAAGGGGAGGCTAAAGACCCTCAACCCGTCCTTCGTTTCAATGTCTTGCGCGGGCGGTAAGTCCAGCCGGACATCGAAGATCGAGGTCGTGTGCGGTAAGGCGGTGGGTTTGTTGCCGCCTTTGGGTGAGCGCACCAGTACCTGCCTTGGAACGGTCCAGTCGCCGGCATGGATGGCCAGCGATTGCTCTGGGCCGAGACACCAGGTTTCGCCGAAGCGTTCGTTCAGATAGTTGGCGCAGAACGCCCAGAACGAGGCGTACCATGCCGTGCTCTCACCCGCTGGTTCATCGGGTCGGGTTGAGATGTACCAGCCTTTCATCACTTCCCGGATGAAGCCGTTCTTCAGCAGTCGCTCCCGGTGCGTGCGTGTCATGTGCCGGGCACGAATGGCGACGACCCCGCGATCCTGGAGTTCTTTCAGGATTTCTAGTGAGGTGGCGAGGGTCGCCGAAGGTTCTGCCATGGGGTGTCGCCCTCCGCTCGGTAGCTGTATCTAGGTTATTAAGTTGTACGTCTTCTAGGTTATTGCGTCAATCAATTTTTAGGTTATTGCGCTTAATTGTTTTTAGGTTATCATGCTGAAGCTTGGCTTGGCCGTTGACCGTGGAGTTGGGCTGTGACACGTAGGGCGACTTCGCAGTGGTGTGCATATCTGCATACATATTTCGAGAATCTGACGACATGCTGACCGAGAAAATTCTCGAACAATCAAGGAAAAGGCGCACGTTCGCCATCATTTCCCATCCCGACGCGGGCAAGACG
>CAZDPA010000057.1:5184-22325 GCA_964507195.1 uncultured Salinisphaerales bacterium
GCTGACCGAAAAGCTGCTGCTGTTCGGCGGTGCGATCCAGCTCGCCGGCACGGTCAAGGGGCGCAAGGCCAGCCGCCACGCGACCTCGGACTGGATGGCGCTCGAACAGCAGCGCGGCATCTCGGTGACCACCTCGGTCATGCAGTTTCCGTACAACGACTGCATCGTCAATCTGCTCGACACGCCGGGCCACGAAGACTTTTCCGAAGACACCTACCGCACGCTGACCGCGGTCGACTCGGCGCTGATGGTGATCGACTGCGCCAAGGGCGTCGAAACCCGCACGATCAAGCTGATGGAAGTGTGCCGCCTGCGCGACACGCCGATCGTCACTTTCATCAACAAGCTCGACCGTGAGGGTCGGCCGCCATTGGAGCTGCTCGACGAGGTCGAGAAAGTGCTCGGCCTGCACTGCACGCCGATCACCTGGCCGGTCGGCATGGGTCGCGACTTCAAGGGCGTGTACCACCTGCTCGAAGACCGCTTCTATCTGTACTCCGGTGACAAGCATCGCATCTCGGAGATCGAGACCATCGACGGCCTGCATGCGCCCGGCCTCGAAGAACGCTTCGGCGCGGTCTACCGCACGCTGCTCGACGAGGTCGAACTGCTGCAGATGGCCGGCACCGATTTCGATCTCGACGCCTATCGCGCCGCCAGGCTGACGCCGGTGTTCTTCGGCTCGGCGATCAACAATTTCGGTATCCGCGAACTGCTCAACGGGTTCACGAAGTGGGCGCCGCCGCCACAGCCGCGCACAGCGCGCTATGCGGACACGGAGCGCAGCGTCGAAGCCGACGAGCCGAAGTTCAGTGGCTTCGTGTTCAAGATCCAGGCGAACATGGATCCCAAGCACCGCGACCGCGTCGCGTTCCTGCGCGTCTGCTCCGGCGTCTATCGCAAGGGCATGCTGCTGCACAGCGTGCGTCTCAAGGGCCCGGTGCGCATCGCCAATGCACTGACCTTCATGGCCAGCGAACGCGAAACGGTTGAAGAGGCGTATCCGGGCGACATCATCGGCCTGCACAACCACGGCACGATCGCGATCGGCGATTCGTTCACCGAGGGCGACGAACTGCGCTTCACCGGCGTGCCGAACTTTGCGCCGGAACTGTTCCGCCGCGTGATCCTCAAGGATCCGCTCAAGGCCAAGCAGCTCAACAAGGGGCTGGATCAGCTCTCCGAAGAAGGCGCGACCCAGGTCTACCGGCCGATCGTCAACAACGACATCGTGCTCGGCGCCGTGGGTGTGCTGCAGTTCGATGTCGTCCAGTACCGCCTCAGAGACGAGTACAGCGTGGACTCCGTGTTCGAGCCGGTGCAGGTCAGCATGGCGCGCTGGGTCGAGTGTGACGATGCAAAGAAAATGAAGGAATTCCGTGATAAAAACGACGCACGCCTCGCCTTGGATCACTACGGCGATCTCGTGTACCTTGCATCGAGCCCGGTCAACCTGAGCATGACCAAGGAGCGTTTCCCCGACGTCCGCTTCCTGGAAACGCGTGAGCACGGGCAAAACTAGCGGTCGTTTCTTCTCGAAATCCCAGGATCCATTCCTCGATGCAAGCACCGCTGAATTCCCGCCGGCTTGACCCTGCAAGCTGGCCGATGATGGCGCTGTTCGTTGCCTTCCATCTCGCGTGTTTTGCGGCGTTCTACACCGGCGTGAGCTGGGCCAGCTTCGGCCTGTGCATCGCGCTGTACGCGATCCGCATGTTCGGCGTGACCGCCGGCTATCACCGCTACTTCGCGCACCGCGCGTTCAGGACTGGCCGCGTGATGCAGTTCCTGCTCGCCGCGCTCGCGCAATCCTCGCTGCAGTCGGGCGCACTGTGGTGGTCGGCCAAGCACCGCGACCATCACAAGTATTCGGACACGCCGCTCGATGCCCACTCGCCGCGCCAGTACGGCTTCTGGTTTTCGCACATGGGCTGGATTTTCAACGCCGATGCGCAGCGCGCGGACTACAGCCGCATTCCCGAATTCACCCAGTACCCGGAACTGCGCTGGCTCGACAGGCATCATTGGGTGCCGGGTGCGCTGCTCGGCATCAGTGTGGGACTGATCGGCGGCTGGCAGGCACTCGTCGTCGGCTTCATCTGGTCGACCGTTCTGCTGTGGCACGGCACCTTCTGCATCAACTCGCTCGTGCACGTGTTCGGCAGGCAGCGCTATCTGACCGGCGACGACTCGCGCAACAACTGGCTGTTCGCGCTGCTGTCGCTCGGCGAGGGTTGGCACAACAACCATCACTACTACATGGCCTCGGCGCGCCAGGGCTTCCGCTGGTGGGAAGTCGACATCACCTGGTACGGCCTGCTCGGACTGAAAGCGCTTGGACTGGTGTCGGATCTGCGTGATCCACCGCCGCATGTGCTGGCCGGCGAGCGATCGGTCTCGGCCGAACTCAAGGAACGCATCGCAGCCACGCTCGCCAATTCGTTCCCGGCGGACCGCATCGTCAAGCGCATGCAGCAGCGCTGGCTGGAGCTGAATCCGGGCAGGAGCTTCGACGAATGGCGTGCGCGCTGGCACGAGCAGATGGCGCATGGCCGCGAGCAGATCCAGCATCTGATCCATCCGGAACTGCCGAGTCTCGATCAGCTGTACTCCCGCGCGCGTCGCCAGTTCGCACGGACACCGGCGATGGAGGACATCGTCGCGCGTGCGCGTGAGATGCTGGCGCAGGCCGTCATGATGCGCCTGCAGAACGTGCCGGCTGCGGGCTGAACGTTGGCTCCATGGCGCGTGACGCATACGCTGCACTGAGATATCCCGAGTTCGTCTGCCTCATCGGCGGCAGTTTCCTGCTGACGCTGGGCCTGCAGATCCAGCAGATCGCGCTGGCCTACGAAATCTATCTCGTCACCCGTGATCCGCTGTCGCTCGGGTTGATCGGTCTGGCCGAAGCGCTGCCGTTCATTTCCCTCGCGCTGTTCGGTGGCCATGTTGCGGATCGCTTCGACAAGCGCCGCATCCTGCGCATCGCGATTGCCGTGATGCTGCTCGCATCGCTGGTCCTTGCGGTGATCTCATGGGCGCCGGTGCGCGCGCACCTGTCGCAGGCTGCCTGGCTGATCGCCGCGTACGCGATGATCGCCGTGCTGGGCTTTTCCCGGGGCTTCTACTCGCCGGCGATGTCGTCGCTGCGCGCCTTCCTGATTCCACGGGCGATCTACGGCAATGGCGCGACCTGGAGCAGTACCTTCTGGCAGGCCGGCGCGATTCTCGGTCCGATGGCTGGCGGCCTGATCTACGCGGCGACCAACCTGAGTGCGAGCCTGATCGTTGTCGTCGTTCTGCTGCTTGCGGTGCAGGGCATGCTGCTGCTCGTGAAGCCGCGGCCAGTCGTTGCAAGCCCGAACGCCAACGAAGACATCTGGACCAGCCTGCGTGAAGGCCTGCGCTATGTGCGTGGCACGCCGGTGATCTTCTACGCGCTGCTGCTCGACATGCTGACGGTGCTGTTCGGTGGCGTTGTCGCGATTCTGCCGGTGTTTGCCGAAGACATTCTGAAGGTCGGACCGGAAGGTCTGGGCGTATTGCGCTCGGCGCCGGCGGTGGGGGCAATGATCACGATCATCGCCTGCGCGTACTGGCCGCCCTTGCGCAACGCCTGGCGCAACATGCTTTACGCGGTGATCGGCTTCGGCGTTGCGACACTGGTCTTCGGGCTGTCGGAAAATCTCTGGCTGTCGGTGATCGCACTGTTTCTCACCGGTGCCTTCGACAGTGTCAGCGTCGTGATCCGCAACACGATCCTGCAGGTGATGCCGCCGGACCATCTGCGTGGGCGCGTGCAGGCCGTCAACAGCATTTTCATTTCGACTTCAAACGAGATCGGTGCCTTCGAGTCGGGCCTCGCGGCAAAACTGATGGGCACGGTGCCTTCAGTCTTATTCGGCGGCGCAGTGACGCTCGGTGTGGCCGCCGACACCTGGCGGCGCACCCGCGCGCTGCTGGGCATCCGTCTCGATGCCGAGCACCTTGACCGCGAAGCCGCTCAGGAAGCCATCAAGGAAATCGCCAGCAAATCCTGAGCGTTGCGGCGTCCGCAATCAGTGCGGAGCCTTGCTCGCGTCGAACTCCCCGACGTTGGTCGCAAAGGTCCAGTGATATCCGTCCGGATCGAGATAGCAGGCGATGCGATCCCCCCAGAACTGATCGGCGGGGACCTGCAGCACCTGCGCACCGGCCGCTGCGGCCTGCGCATAGTGCTTGTCGACGTCGGCAACGTAGACATACAGCGACAGACCGATGCCACCGCTGTCCTTCGGCGTGCGCATCTCGCTGCCCATGCCCTGCGGCGCAAACATGATGCAGGCCTCGCCGAGGCGCATGCCGGCATGCGTGACTTCGCCCTTCTCGTTGCGCATCGGTTCGTGTTCCGCGCGGAAGCCGAAAGCCCTGGCATAGAAATCGAGGCTGGCCTGGCCGTTGCGCACAGTCATGTACGGCGACAGCGCCGGCCAGTTCGGCGGGCGACCGTCTTTCAGCTTCACGCGTCGCGCGACTTTCGCGACGGATTTCTTCAGGCTGCCAGCGGCCTTCTTCACCGCGGCGCGAACCTTGCCGACTTTCTTCGGTGCAGGTTTCCTGGCTGCGGGCTTTCTCTTCACAACCACTTTCTTCTTTGCTGCTGCTTTCTTCGGCTGCCTTTTCGCTGCCGTTTTTTTCTTCGCTTTCTTGATCGCCATGTGCTTGCTCCTCACAGTCGGGGAGCCGAGCTTAGCGCTGTCGGCATGGCCGCAACTACCGCGTTGCGACGTGCGAGGTCGCTTACAAATAGCTGCCGTGGCGAGAGAAGAATTGCACGGCGATGTGCACCAGCAACGCGGCAGGCACAGCCGTAGTCGCAACCGTCAGCAACAGCATTCCCGTCAGGACGGCGGCAGCGGCCGCTGCCAGTGCCAAACCGGCAGTGGCCGCGGAATGTGCGAAGGATTTCAGATCCGGGCTGAGCGGACGGTGCTGATGCACCGTTGCAGGATGCGAGCTGAAGAAGCTGTCGCGGCGAGCACTGAAGTGAATGCGCTTGTGTATCACCAGGCACCCCCATTGCTTTGTCTGCAGGATCACAGTGCGCGCTTGTCGGGCGTTGCGATACCCCCTGGGTGGGGCGCCTGCCAACTACTTTGCAAAGTTGGCGTTTCAGCATCGTTGCGGGATAAATTACCGGGCTCAGACTGTCTGATGCTGCCAGTCGCGGCGCTGCCAGGCCACGATGAAAATGCCCGCCTGCAGCAGGCGGTAGCCGCCCATCGCCAGCCAGATCGGCGTCAGGCCCAGGCCAAGAACCGGGCCGAGCAGCCAGGCCAGCGGCAGGAACAATCCCCACTGCAATCCGGTCGCGACCAGCATCACCAGCCGGCTCGCTCCGACGCCGAGCAGCCCCTGCATCATGATCAGGCCGAGGCCGTCAATCAGGATCGATGCGCCGACCAGGCGCAGCGGAATCACCCCGATCTCGACCAGGCCCGGATCGCGCAGGAACACGGTGAGGACCGGCCGCGTCGCGAACAGCATCACCAGCGCAAGCGTGCCGAAGATCCATGCGCCGACGCGGAACACATCCCATGACCAGCGATACGCATCGTCGGCGTCGCCACGGCCGAGGGCCTGTGCACTCAAGGTCGCGGCCGCGATGCCGAGCGCGATGCCGGGCAGGATCGCAGTCAGCGTGATGTTGGTCAGAACGTTGGCCACCGCGAGTTCTGCCGTGCCGACGCGACCGATGATCCAGAAGAGTGCGGCAAAGCCACCGGCGAACAACAATTGCTGGATCGATGACGGCAGGCCGAGGCGCAGCAGGCTGCGGAACTGATCCGGACTGGGTCGGCGTTCGAGAAAGCCCTGGGCACGGGCGTGGCGATAGCCGAGCACGAAGTACTGAGCGGTGCCGACAAAGATCGCCAGTGTCGTGCCGAGACCGGCGCCGGCCGTACCCATTTCCGGCAGACCGAACAGGCCGTGGATCAGGGTGTAGCTGAAGATCACGTTGAGGATGTGCATCGTCAGCAGCGTACGCAGGTAAAGGCCGCTGAGCTTGGCTGCGCTCCAGTAACCGCGGAACGAGAAGTTCATGCCGACCGCAACCACCGCGACGAGCCGCCATTGCAGATAGGGCACGCCTTCGGCGACGACAGCCGGGTCCGTCACTATCGTGCTGAAGATCGTCGGCGTTGCCATGATCAGCAGCACCGTCAGCGGCAGGCCGATCAGCAGCGACAGCAGCAGGCCGCCGTTGAGCGATGCCGCTGCTTCGTAGGCCTTGCCTTCACCGATGCGTCGCGCCGCAATGGCCTGCACCGCTGGCGAGAAGCCGGTGATGAAGGCAACCGCGATGAAATTGAGAAAGCCGGCGAGGCCGGTCGCGGCGAGCGCGTTCGGTCCCAGGCCGCCGACCATCCAGGTGTCGACCAGGTTCAGCAGATTCTGCGAAGCCATGCCGCCGAGGATCGGCAGCGCGAGATTCCGGATTTCCTGGCGCCGCTGCGGATCGACCCTGCGCACGGAGCGCTACTTCTGCTGCGCCGTGTTGACGATGGCTGCGGCCAGCGAGAATGGCCGCTCTCCCAGCAACTCGGCGAGACGCTGCGGCAGATGGCGCTTGTCGATCTGCAGCACCGAGACCTGTGCAAAGCCGTCGGCAGCCTGGCCTCCCCAGGTTTCGGCAACGGGCGCATCGGTGCTGCGCTTGGGCACGATGCCGAGCGCGCGCAGCTTGTCGGCCTGCGGCAGCAGCTGGTGACTGCCTTCGGCGAGCGAGGCGGTCGAGGCCTGGATTTCGACGAAGGTATTGAGGTCGAGCTGCAGCAGCGGTTCCGACAGCGCACGGATCGCCGGCACTTCGAATGCGCGCTGTGCAGCGCGCTGAATGGCGCCGCCCAGCGCAACCGCGCCGCGCTGGCTCAGGCTCATCGTCGTGCCGCTGATGTCTGCCGTGAGCGCCGGGCGCGCTGCGACGCGCTGCTGGTTCAGGGCCGGGCGCAGAGCGCTGGCGAAATTGGTCTGGATATGCGCACGCAGGCGCAGGCGTTCACCATCGGCCTGCGGTTCGGTGATCATCTGGAGCTGGATGCGCCACAGTGGTTGGCTCTGGCCGACCGGCAGCTCAGCGGAGAAGCTGAGCTGATCATCCGCGCTGGCGGCTGGCGTGGTGTGATCGCCGGTCCACTGCTCGATGCGCTGGCGCAGGCTCCTACGGATGCGCTTGAGCATGCGTTGCCCGCAGGTTCGTCGGTGCTTTTAGAATGATCAACATCATGTCCACATCATATCGCTTCACCGTCCACGGTCGCGTCCAGGGCGTGTTTTTCCGTCAATCGACGGTCAATACCGCACGCGAGCTGGGGCTGAACGGCTGGGTGCGCAACTGCGATGACGGCAGCGTCGAAGGTTGCGCGAGCGGTGATGCAGCGGCGCTGGAGCGCTTGCGCGAATGGCTGCAGCGCGGCCCGCCAGCGGCGCGGGTTGATCGCATTGACTGGCAAGCGAGCGACGAACAACCGGAAGGTGGGTTCGGCGTGCGGCGCTAGGGAAACTCGTAGCCCGGTTCCGCGTAGCGGAGCCGGGGGCTTGCAGAGCCCACCATCCCGGCTTTACCTGCGGCAAAACCGGGCTACTCAGCCGGCCCGGCGCTTAACCGCCCTTGCCAGCTGCCATTTCAAACGCGCGCTGGTAGATGAAGTCGAACGAGAAGCTGCGCGAGTGGGCCTTGGACTCGACGTACTCGGCCATGCGTTGCAGGCGCGACGGCAGCTGCATGATCTTTTCCTGCGCGGCGCGACCGGCCGACGACAGGCCGCCGAGCGTATCGATCGCCCAGTGCTTGACGAGATCTTCCACCAGCTTGAGGTATTCGCGCGGGCCGTAGATGCCGCCGCGGCGTTCGACTTCCGACATCTGCGCGAAGCCGGCGATCTTGTGACCGGGCATTGCCAGTGCCGGTGCCACCGCGGCGAGCGAGGCGAGGGCGCGATTGGTGTCGAGCTTGAGCACGGCGGTGAAGCTGTCGCGATAGAACGCGTAATGGCGCGCCTCGTCGGCACAGATGTGGGCGAGGATACGCTGCAGCTGCGGATCGTACTGAGCGGCGACGCGGCCGGCATTTGAATGCGAAACCTGCGTCGCCTTCTCCTGCAGGCTGGTGTACGCGAGCAGGCGGTACGGGTCTTCCTTCCACTCCGGGTTGAAGCCGGCTTCGATGTACTCGTACTGCATCTGTTCCAGCGGGCGCAGATCGAACACGCGGGCGTCGCGCACATAGTCGCGCAGCACGCAGCCGTGGCGGTCTTCTTCAGCGGTCCACAGGTTGTTCCATTCGGCCCAGACGCCGTCATGGCCCATGTACTGCGCGACGAGGCGATGGAAGTGCGGCAGGCCTTCTTCGGTCAACAGGTTCAGCGCGAGGGCGACGCGGACACTGTCCGGCAGGCCGCGGGCGCGTTCGCGCAGAACTTTGAGCTCGGTGTCGTAGTCGGTGTCGGACAGATCATTCGATGGCAGCAGCTCGCTCGGCATCCACAGCTTGCGGCCGTCACGGTGGCGCTGCATGAACTCGGCGACCTGCGGGGCCACGGCTTCCAGGACCTCGCGCTGAGCGGTCAGGTCAGGGTTGACGGATTTCAGAAGCATCACACGGTTCCTCGGTTCGGCCCTGCGGCCTCAGGCTCATGGGCTCAATCGGCGAGCAGGTTTACGGGCAGTACGCTGGTTAAAGTGTAGCCGGATTCAAAATCAGCCTGAAGTCCGGGCTTTCCGGCGGACTACCGCGCAAATTCCGGACCAGCCGCACCGAAACTAGCGGCTGCGGATCAGTTCGAGGAATTCCTGGCGCGTGCGCGGGTCGTCGCGGAAACGACCGATCATCATCGACGTGATCATGCTCGAATTCTGCTTCTGCACGCCACGCATCATCGCGCACAGATGCTGCGCTTCGATGACAACCGCAACACCGACCGCGTCGGTGACGCGCTGGATCGATTCGCCGATCTGCTTGGTCAGGTTTTCCTGAATCTGCAGGCGCCGCGCATACATGTCGACGATGCGCGGGATCTTTGACAGGCCGATGACCTTGCCATTCGGCAGATAGGCGACATGCGCCTTGCCGAGGAACGGCAGCAGGTGATGCTCGCACAGCGAGAACATCTCGATGTTCTTCACAATCACCATCTCGTCATTGCTCGACTCGAACACCGCGCCGTTGACGATTTCGTCGATGTCCTGCTCGTAGCCCTGGGTCAGGAATTCCATTGCCCGCGCCGCGCGATGCGGCGTACGCAGCAGACCTTCACGGTCCGGGTTCTCGCCGATGGACTCAATGATTGTGCGGAACTGTTCTTCCATTTTCTGCCATTGCGAGCAAGGCCTTGCGGCCGCACGCGAGTTGGATGGGAACGCATTATCCCATGCCCGAGCGGATCGGCGTGGCGGCGGTTTCCGCTGGGGGCAACAGTCCGGACGTACAATGTTTGCATGAGCGCAAAGAAGGCCGCTGTCGAAATTCGCGAAATCCCGATAGACCTGATCCGCCCGGGCAGCCAGCAGGCGCGCCGGCACTTCAACGCAGAGTCGCTCAAGGAGCTTGCCGAGAGCATCAGGGAATCCGGCGTCGTGCAGCCGGTGGTGTTGCGCACGCGGGTCTGGGGTTATGAGCTGCTTGCCGGCGAACGGCGCTGGCGCGCGGCACAACAGGCCGGTCTGCACGAGCTGCCGGCGGTGATCCGCGACGATCTTTCGGACACCGAAGCCTTCGTCGTCGGCCTGATCGAAAACCTGCAGCGCGAATCGCTGACGCCGATGGAAACCGCGGCCGGCCTCAAGCGCCTCGGCGAGCTGTTCGAGCTGACCCACGAAGAGATCGGCGAGCGCGTCGGCAAGTCGCGCGAGTACGTCAGCAATGCGCTGCGCCTGCTGAACCTGTCCGAGCCGGTGCAGGCGCTGGTCAACTCCGGCCACCTCAATCCGGGCCACGCCAAGGTGCTGGCCGGCGTCGTGTTCGAAGAGCAGGTGCGCTGGGCCGACGAGGTGATCCGCCACAAGCTCTCGGTGCGCCAGCTGGAGCGCAAGCTCGCCGCGACGCGCGATCGCAAGATCGTGTTCAAGCCGGGCAAGGCCAGTGACTGGAAGCTTCTCGAACGTGAGCTGTCTGATCTGCTGGCCTGCCCTGTGACTTTGCAGGCCGGCCGCGACGGCAAAGGTGAACTGCGCGTCAAGTTCCATTCCCTCGATGAACTCGACGGAGTCCTTGATCGCATTGGCTATTCCGCACGCTGACCGGTTTGCTGAACCAGCAGTGAACTTTATCTACAGATCTCGGGGATAAGCTTGTGGATAAAGCCGATGTGCGACGCAACAAAGTGTGGTGTTTGAAGGGCGCGCTACGGGCATGAACAAAAAGTTACCGTTTCGGGTCGGCGCTGTCACAAACGCCCCCAAGCCGGTTCAGGGATGGGCATGACGGACCAGATGGACCTGTTCCGCAGCGATTACCGGCTGCGGGAAAAACTCAGCGACCGCGCGCGCAGCATCCGCCTGGAAGTCCGTCCGGACCGCGAGGTGCTGCTGGTCTATCCGCGGTGGGTGCCGCGGCATGAGGCGCTGGCTTTTCTGCAATCGCGCGATGCCTGGGTGCGGGAGAAGCTCGATGAATACGCCGAGCGCGACGGCGGCAATCCGTTGCCACCACCGGCGCGCTGGGATGGCACCGACGAAATCCTCTTGCGCGGGCGCATGGTGCCGGTCTGCGTCCAGGCGGCCACGCTCAAGCGCGTTCAGGTTCGTGTCGAGACCGAGGCCATCACGATTTTTGCGCCGGCGGAGGTCTGCCGCAACGCGCACAAGCTGGAACTGGTGCTCAAGCGCGAGCTGATGCACCGCGCTCAGGTTGACGCGCAACGCCTGCTGGATGAAGAAGCGGCCCGCCTTGGTGTGCGCTGGAGCCATTTGCAGATCGCTGATCCGCAGACCCAATGGGGCAGCTGCAATGCCGACGGCTCGATCTCGCTGTCCTGGCGTCTGATCATGGTGCCGCCGCCGGCGTTACGTTACGTCGTGATCCACGAGCTGTGTCATCTCGTGCACATGAACCACTCGGAGCAGTTCTGGGCACTGGTCGAGCAGCAGATGCCGGAATTTCTGCCACAGAAGTTGTGGCTGCGCGACCAGGGCGGGCGGGTGCATCACTACCTGTCGCGCAAGCCGAGGCGATAGAAATCGACGACCAAAAAAGAACCCACCTGCTGGGGGAGCCGGTGGGTTCTGAGGTTCTGCGGGGGGGGCAGAACCTGGGAGTGCCCGGTAGCTCAGTGGGGGCTGGTTGCTACCGGTGATTGCAGATTAGACCTTCGCGATGAATCCAATCTGAACGCGATTCAGTCTCGATTCCGAACCCGATTTGAGGGCCGATCAGGCCGTCCGGCGCAGCTCGCCACGCTTCTTCAGGTGCACCAGCAGCAGCGAAACCGCGGCAGGGGTGATGCCGGCGATGCGTGCGGCCTGGCCGACGGTCTGCGGCTTGTGGCTGTTCAGTTTCTGGCGCGCTTCATTCGACAGGCCGCTGACCTCGGCATAGTCCATGTCCAGTGGCAGCGGCGCGCCTTCATAGCGCAGGCTGCGCGCGATCTCCATCTGCTGGCGCTGGATGTAGCCGGCGTACTTGGCTTCGATCTCGACCTGCTCGGCGACAACGGCGTCGGTCTCCTGCGGCATCAGGCCAAGCTGCTGGAGGATCGCGTAGCTGCCTTCGGGACGACGCAACAGATCGGTGCCGGACAGGCCACCGTCGTTCGGTGGCGCGCCGAAGACTTCGACGATCGCTGGATCGCGCAACTGCGCCGGCTTCAGCCACAGCGTATTGAGACGCTCGCGTTCGCCATCGATCGCATTGCGCTTGGCGTCGAACGCGGTCCAGCGCGCGTCGTCGACGAGGCCGAGTTCGCGGCCGGTCGGGGTCAGGCGCAGATCGGCATTGTCTTCGCGCAGCAACAGGCGATGCTCGGCGCGAGAGGTGAACATGCGGTAGGGCTCGGTCGTGCCGCGCGTGATCAGGTCGTCGACGAGCACGCCGATGTAGGCCTCGTGACGCAGCGGCGTCCAGGCCGGCAGTTCGCGTGCCTTGCGGGCGGCATTGATGCCGGCGAGCAGGCCCTGCGCGGCGGCTTCCTCGTAGCCGGTCGTGCCGTTGATCTGGCCGGCGAAGAACAGGCCGGCGAGCGGTTTGGTTTCCAGCGAGGACTGCAGGTCGCGCGGATCGAAGTAGTCGTACTCGATCGCATAGCCGGGCCGCGTGATGCGCACGTTCTCGAGGCCGACCATGCTGCGGACGAAGGCCTCCTGCACGTCGTAGGGCATCGAGGTCGAGATGCCGTTCGGATAGATCTCGCGCGTGTTCAGGCCTTCGGGTTCGAGAAAGATCTGGTGGCGATCCTTGTCGGCGAAACGGTTGACCTTGTCCTCGATGCTCGGGCAATAACGCGGCCCGGTGCCCTCGATGACGCCGGTGAACATCGGCGAGCGGTCGAAGGCGCCGCGGATGATGTCGTGGGTCTGCGTATTCGTGTATGTGATGTGGCAGCTGATCTGGCGTGGTTGATCGGCATGCGAGCCGATGAACGAGAACACCGGCCGCGGTGTATCGCCGGGCTGTTCGGCAAGCACCGACCAGTTGATTGTGCGGCCATCGAGGCGCGGCGGTGTGCCGGTCTTGAGGCGGCCGACACGCGGATGCAGCTCCCGCAGGCGCGCCGCGAGCGGCAGCGACGGCGCATCGCCGGCGCGTCCGCCGGCATGATTCGTCAGGCCGACGTGGATGCGGCCGCCGAGGAAGGTGCCGGTGGTCAGCACGACGCTGCGCGCGAGGAAGCGCAGGCCAAGCTTGGTGACGACGCCCTGCACCGTGCCGCATTCAACGACCAGGTCTTCGACTTCCTGCTGGAACAGCGTCAGGTCCGGCTGGTTCTCCAGCGCGCTGCGCACGTAGGTCTTGTACAGCGCGCGGTCGGCCTGCGCACGCGTTGCGCGCACCGCCGGGCCCTTGGAGCCATTGAGTGTGCGGAACTGGATGCCGGCATGGTCGGCGGCGCGCGCCATGATGCCGCCGAGGGCGTCGATTTCCCTGACCAGATGGCCCTTGCCGATGCCGCCGATCGCCGGGTTGCAGGACATCTGGCCCAGCGTCTCGATGTTCTGCGTGATCAGCAGCGTCGCGCAGCCCATGCGCGCGGCCGCCAGCGCCGCTTCGGTGCCGGCATGGCCACCGCCGACGACGATGACTTCAAAGGTGTGCTGATCGGACATGGAAGAGCTGCGTGCCGCCGAAAGGGCGGTGATTTTATGCCCAGTGAGCCGGAATGCCTAATTGCCTACAGAGGCAGCAGATCGGGCTCGACAAACTGTTGCCGTGCGGTGGCGCCATACAGCCGCGGATCGGAGTAGTGGCGCGCGAGCAGCGCGCGGGCGTTGTCGAACAGGTCGGCGTTGCTGTCTGCAAAACCGGGCCAGTCCTGTGAGTCGTCGGGCATCCGCGCATGGATCAGACGCAGCAGTGCCAGCGTCAAAGTGTGGTGATACTTGTCGGTCGCGCCGAGGTAGGCCACATAGCCCTTGATGAGTCCGACAAAGCGTGCCGAAGCTGCATCGAACGGCTCCGCACGCAGGCAGTGCCAGGCCGCGCAGACATGGGCGCGATGATCGAAGGCGGCCGGCGGCAGGCTGAAATCCGCCAGACCGGCCAGCAGTTCGTCGCCGCTCAGAACGGGATCTTTCCGGTCAGCGTCTGCCACCACATCTTCCAGTCGCCGAGATAGGACTTCCAGGGGTACTGGAAGGTGGCCGGCTTGTTGTGCTCGAAATAGAAATGGCCGACCCAGGCGAAGGCGTAGCCCTGGACGAAGGCGACGGCGATCAGCCACCAGGTCTGGGTCGCGACGGCGTAGGCGGCGATGCCCAGCCCCAGCGTCGAGCCGACGAAATGCAGGCGCCGGCAGGTGCGGTTGGAATGTTCCTGCAGATAGTACGGATAGAACTCTTCAAAGGTCTTGTACTGGGTGGACGTGCTCATCGCCGGCTCCTTCGTGCGTATGCCATGAGTATAGGAGCGGTGGCCGGCCCGACAAATAGTGATTTCGACCCCCGCACCCTATGCTGTCGCCCCATGAAAATCGCGATCCTGTCCCGCAACCGTCGCCTGTATTCGACGCGTCGCCTCGTCGAGGCCGCGACCGCGCGCGGGCATCAGGTGAAGGTGATTGACGTTTTGCGCTGCTACATGAACATCCAGCCCGGCCGTCCGGAGATCTGGCTGGGTACGCGCCGCCTGACCGGCTTCGATGCGGTGATTCCGCGCATCGGCGCGTCGGTGACGTTCTACGGCACGGCGGTTGTGCGCCAGTTCGAGATGATGGGCGTCTACTCGGTCAACGAATCGGTCGCGATCACCCGTGCCCGCGACAAGTTGCGCGCGCTGCAGCTGCTCGCACGCAAGGGTATCGGCATGCCGGCGACCGGTTTCGCGCATTCGCCGGACGACACCCAGGGCGTGATTGGCCTGGTCGGCGGCGCGCCGATGGTGATCAAGCTCGTCGAGGGCTCGCACGGACAGGGCGTGGTGCTGGCCGAGACGGCCCAGGCGGCGAACTCGGTGATCGATGCGTTTCGCGGTCTGGATGCCTACTTTCTCGTGCAGAACTTCGTCGCCGAAGCCGGCGGTGCGGACATCCGCTGCCTGGTCGTCGGCGACAAGGTCGTTGCTGCAATGCGGCGCGTCGCCAAGGACGGCGACTTCCGCGCCAACCTGCATCGTGGCGGCCGTGCCGAGCCGGTGCAGATCACGCCCAAGGAACGCCAGATCGCCCTGCGAGCGGCGCGCATCATGGGTCTCAATGTCGCCGGTGTCGATCTGCTGCGGACGCGGCAGGGGCCGATGATCATGGAAGTGAATTCCTCGCCGGGCCTTGAAGGCATCGAAACGGCATCTGGCGTCGATGTCGCGGCGAAGATCGTCGAGTTCATCGAAAGCAACGCGCAGCCGCACAAGACGAAGACACGCGGCCGTGGCTGAGCGGCGGGCTGATGAGTGCCGCGGCGCGGCAGGCCCTGACAGGCCGGCTGATTGCGAATCAGCTGCGCTCAGCCGAGCGGAGCTGTTCGACTGAGGAAATTCATGGCAGACGTTTTGCCGATGCCGCATTACAATACGGTAGGTATCACCCCCTCAACGTCGTCGATCAGCCGGAGCAAGCCATGGATTTTGGCCAGCTGGCGCTGTATGCAGCCTTGGTCGCAGGTCTTTGCGTGATCATGCTCGGACTGTCTTCAGTTCTCGGGCAGCGCACCCGTTTGTCCAAATCCGGGGCTGAGGCCTACGAGTCCGGCATTATTTCCACCGGCGGTGCGCGCTATCGCATGTCGGCGAAGTTCTATCTGGTCGCGGTGTTTTTCGTGATTTTCGACCTCGAAGCCGTGTATGTCCTGGCTTGGGGCGTTGCGGCGCGTGAAGCCGGCTGGGCCGGCTATATCGAAATCATGGTGTTTCTGACGTTGCTGCTGGTGGCGCTGGTCTATCTGTGGCGGACCGGTGCGCTGGATTGGGCGCCGAAAGCGCAGAAAGCTTCAGACCGTCATTACTAAAGGACTCGTCCGCGCATATGGAATACAGCCTCAAGCGCATGGATCAGTCCGCGCCTGCGCCGTCCATCGAAGAAGAAGTCCGCAAGAGCATTTTCCTCGGCCGCCTGGAAGACATGGCGCATGCCGCGGTGAACTGGGGCCGCAAGAATTCGATCTGGCCGTTCAACTTCGGTCTGTCGTGCTGCTATGTGGAAATGGCGACGGCCTTCACCAGCCAGCATGACCTCGCCCGGTTCGGTTCCGAAGTCATTCGCGCAACGCCGCGTCAGTCGGACGTCATCGTCATTTCCGGCACGCCGTTCCTGAAGATGGCCCCGGTCATCAAGCGCCTGTACGAACAGATGCTTGAACCGAAGTGGGTGATCTCGATGGGCTCATGCGCCAACTCCGGCGGCATGTACGACATCTATTCGGTGGTGCAGGGTGTCGACACGATCCTGCCGGTCGACGTCTACATCTCCGGGTGCCCTCCGCGTCCCGAGGCGTTTCTCGAGGCGCTGATCCTGCTGCAGAACTCGATCCAGAAGGAGCGCCGCCCGCTGTCGTGGGTCGTCGGTCCGCAGGGTGTGACCCAGGTGCCCAAGCTGTCGATGCGCGACGCCAAGCATGCCGAGCGCATGGCGGCGACGGATCTGCGCACGCCGGATCAGGTGTAAGCGCGCATGAATGCAGGAGTCGTCAACGCGCAGACCGAGCGGGTGATTGCCGCGCTGGTCGAGCATTTCCACGCGGACATCATTTCCGAGCAGAAGACCTTCGACGGCATTCCAACCGTCTGGGTCAAGGCGGCGCGCGCGCCGGCCATCCTCAAGTGGCTCAAGCTCGGCATCAACCAGCCGTACAAGATGCTGTACGACCTGACGGCGATTGACGAGCGCACGCGCCAGCATCGCGCCGGACTGCCGCCGGCCGACTTTACCGTGGTCTATCACCTGACCTCGTTCGAGCGCAACGCCGACATCCGCATCAAGGTACCGCTGCTAGGCGAAACTCCGAATCTGCCGTCGATCAGCAGCCTGTGGCTCAACGCCAACTGGTACGAGCGCGAAGTCTGGGATCTGTTCGGCATTGTGTTCGATGGCCATCCGAACCTGTCGCGCATCATGATGCCGCGGACCTGGGTCGGCCATCCGCTGCGCAAGGATCACTATGCGCGCGCGACCGAAGCGCCCCCTCTGGTCATGGACCAGGCGCGCGTCGACCTCGAGCAGGAGGCGCTGCAGATCAACCCCGCCGAATGGGGCATGAAGACCGCGGACGAGGACCATGACTACATGGTGCTCAACCTCGGCCCCAACCATCCGAGCGTGCACGGTGCCTTCCGCATCATGCTGCAGCTCGATGGCGAAGAAATCGTGCAGGCGGTGCCGGACATCGGCTACCACCATCGCGGCGCCGAGAAGATGGGCGAGCGCCAGTCCTGGCACAGCTACATTCCATATACGGATCGCATCGACTATCTCGGCGGGGTGATGAACAACCTGCCGTACGTGATGGCGATCGAGAAGATG
>CAZDPA010000058.1:0-21961 GCA_964507195.1 uncultured Salinisphaerales bacterium
CTAGGGCCGTGCCGAGGGCACGTCCGACGCTTGTGCGGAATTCCAACATTGAACACTCCCAAAAAGTGCAGCACAGCCCCGAGACAATTTTTTTGGTCGCCTCTGTCGAGCGACGTCCGATCAGTATTTTACCGAACAGCCGTACGGCGTGGTGACCGGGTGCGTGATTGGCTTTCCGGCCATCGCTTCGGTCAGGGCGAGCCTGACATACGGCGTTGCCTTGGGAATGTCGTCGGCATCTGCGCTCGCGATGCTGTCGATGCCGCCGGCATAGATCAGCGTGCCCTCAGGATTGATGACGAACATATGTGGCGTGGTCTTGGCGCCGTAGAGGCGGCCGAGATCTCCCGATGGGTCGAGCAGCACCTGGCTCGGGTGAGCCTTGCGGCTGGTGCTCAGCGCGTTGGCGCCCTCGGCATCGACGTTGCCTTGCTTGCCCGGTGCCGACGAAATCACCGAGAGCCAGACGGCGCCCTTGTCGGTGGCGTCCTTCTGCAGGCCTTGCATGTTGCCGTTGTAATGCTTCTGCACGAACGGGCAGCCGTCATTGGTCCATTCGAGAACGACGAACTTGCCTTTCAGGTCGGCGAGCGAGGTTGTATCGCCATTGCTGTTGCTCGCGGTGAACGCAGGCGCAGCCTGGCCGACCGTTGCAGTGGCGTGAGCGGTGCCGGTCAGCAGCGCAGCGACGAGGCAGAGGAAGGAAATAACGCGCATGGGGAGCTCCGTGTAGTAACAGTGACGCGCATCAATCGAGCGCGTCGATGACGATTTCAGGGGTCAGCAGTTGCGGCAGCACTTTAGGCTCGCCGCCGTTCACATAAACCAGATACAGCGGCACTCCGTTGCGGCCGAAGCGCGCCAGCTCAGCGGTGATCAGCGGATCGGACCGCGTCCAGTCACCGACCAGTGAAGCCACATTACGCTGCACGAAGGCATTCTGGACGCGCTCGCCGTGCAAAGTCGTGCGTTCGTTGACCTTGCAGCTCAGGCACCAGTCGGCGGTGAAGTCGACGAAGATCGTCCGGCCTTCGGCGCGCAGCGCGGCGACGCGCTCGGTCGACCAGCTGTTGTCCGCTGCGCTGACGCTGGTCTGCGGGCGTGCGGACAGCGTGAACAGCAGCGCAATGGCTGCTGCCAGCGCCGTCAGCTTGAGCACGCGGGCGAACCAGCCGGTGCGATGCCACAGCCACAGCGCAAACGCGATCGCGACGAGACCGAGCATGACCTGCGCCGCGGCCTGCGCATCGGTCTGGCGGCTCAACACCCACAGCAACCAGACCACGGTCAGATACAGCGGGAAGGCCATGAACTGCTTGAACTGTTCCATCCACGCGCCGGGACGTGGCAGCCAGCGCGCCAGTGCCGGGAACCAGCCGAGCAGCAGGAACGGCAGCGCCAGCCCGAGCCCCAGGGTTGCGAACACCAGCAGCGACACCGCCGCTGGCTGCGTCATTGCATAACCGAGCGCAGAGCCCATGAACGGTGCGGTGCAGGGGCTGGCGACGACGACCGCGAGCACGCCAGTGAAGAACGAGCCGGACAGGCCCGGACGCTGGGCCAGGCCGCTGCCCAGGTTCATCGCACCCATACCGAAATGGACGACGCCGGACAGCGACAGGCCGAGCGCAAAGATGACGTAAGCCATCAGCGCGACAAACGCTGGCGATTGCAGCTGGAAGCCCCAGCCGACGGCTTCGCCGGCACTGCGCAGGCCGAGCATTGCGGCGGCAATCGCAACGCAGGACAGCACGACCCCAAGTGTGTACGCATAGGTCTGGCGGCGGCGCTCCGCGGCGCCTTCTGTGGTGTCGGCGTGACGAACCAGCGCCAGCGCCTTGAGCGACAGCACCGGAAACACGCAGGGCATCAGGTTGAGGATCAGGCCGCCGACGAGGGCGAGCAGCAGGACGAGCGCGAAGGCGGGCGGGGCTGCATTCGTGGCATCGCCGACATCAGTCAGTTCGGCGGCGATGCCGGCACTGATGCCATGGTCGTTGCGCGCCGGCGCTTCGCCGCCAGGAACGGTTTCGACTGCACCGACCTTGGCGGAGACTTCCCAGGCCTGGGTCTTGCCTCCGCGCTCGATGACGACGACGCCGTCAACGCTCGCCGGGGCCTCGACATAGTAGGGGCTCAGCGCCTGGCTCAGTCGCAGGTGGTTGCCATCCGCGGCCAGGCGCTGCGTGGCTGCGTGGTTGACCAGGTCGTTCGCGAACGGGAAGAACGCAATCTGTTCTGCGCCTTCGAGTTCGCTGCTTTGCAGGCTCAGGCTGACGCTGTTGTCGGCGACTGCAAACTGCGCAGGCCAGTCCAGCGCGGACTTTGGCAGTTCACTGCGCGCCTTGGCGAACGACGGCGCCCAGTCCGGATCGATTTCGGCGTGCGGCGTCACCGGCAGACTCAGGCTCAGCTCGGCCTTGCCGGGAATGCAGACATCTCTGCACGCAAGCCACGAAGCCTTGGCCTGCAGCGTCAGCGGTCCGCCGCTGGCGCCGTCTGCCAGCGTGACCGGGACGAGGTGCAGCACTTCGCCGCTGTAGCCGTAGTTGGTCAGGTCGCCCAGTCTTTCGGGATGCGGGTACGGCCAGCGGATCTCGCCGGCGCTGACGCCGCTGGGCAGGGTCCATTCGAGCTTGGTCGGAATGCCGGAATCGCCCGGATTGCGCCAGTACACATGCCAGCCGGGATTCGGCAGCACGCGCAGGGCGACCCAGTTCTCGCCGGGCTGCAGGCTGCGAGTTTCGGCAATCAGCTCGACCTCCACTTCGGCACTGCGCGTCGGTTCGGCGCGGGACGCGGGGCTGTAGAAGACGGGAATCAGGGCGCAGATCAGGATCAGGGCGGCCCCGGACAGTGCGCGGGTTTGGGTCAGAATCATCGAAGGACTGGGTCGAAGGGGCGTGCAGGACGAATGCAGGTAGACCGCATAGGCCGCGCCAGGTTCAGCGCAGGCCAAGGCCGGAGCCGATAGGGTAGCAGGCGACCGTGACGCAGCCCTCTTTCGTCAGGCAGAGCCCGACGTATAGTTCAGCCCTCATGAACCTCCGAATCCAGCATCTGAAACATGAAGTCGCTGCCGCTCTTGGCGTCGCGCTTTGCGTGCTTGCGCTGCTGCCCGCTCCGGCGCAGGCCGGCGCATCCATCCGCTGCGGCTCCAAGCTGGTCAGCGAGGGCATGCTCAGCGCGGAGTTGTTGGCGATCTGCGGCGAGCCGGACTTCCGCGATGTCTGGGCGCCGCCGGGCGGCACCGTGCTTGGCTACGTGGCGCCGACCGAGGAGTGGACCTACAACCTCGGGTCCAGCCAGCTGCTGCGGGTGCTGCGCATCCGCAATGGCAGGATCGACCGCATCAGCACCGAAGGCTATGGTTTCGCGCCGGGCGGGCGTTCGAGTTGCGGTGCCGGAGACATCACCGTCGGCGACAGCAAGTACCGCGTGCTTGAGCGCTGCGGCGAGCCGCTGACCAGGACCGCGGACTACGTTTTGTACAGCGAGCCGCGACATGACCGGCGTTACCGGTCAGACTTGCGCGACTACGGCAACAGCGGCGCACCGGTATTCCGCGAAGAGTGGATCTACAACTTCGGCGGCAACAAGTTGATGCGCATCGTCAGACTGGAAAACGGGAGAGTCACGGATGTGGAAACGGGCCGTCGCGGCTTTGATCGCTAGCGCAGGGATGGGTTTGTCCGCCTGTGCCGGCACGCCGGATCTGCAGCCGCTCGATGAAACGCTCACGCTGTGCGATGCGCCAAGCTGCGTCACTTCGCAGATGCCCGGCACCGACTACTACATTGCGCCGATCACGTATCCAGGGGATCCGAACGCCGCGCGCCTGGCGCTGCTCAAGCTGATCAGGGAGATGCCAACGGCAGAAATCGAGAACTCGCGCATCGATTACATCCACGTGAAGTTCACGACGCCGACGATGAGATATGTCGATGATCTTGAGCTGCGGTTCGCCAAGGACGAGCGGGTGATTCACGTGCGTTCATCGGCCCGGTTCGGCTTTTACGATCTGGCAGAGAATCGCAAGCGTGTGGAGTGGCTCAGGGCGCAATTCGAAGCGATACAACCTTAGGCGCTATCATCGCCGCCCCAAACAGATGTGGTGCAGTTCATGGTCAAGATGCGCGAGTTCGACGTCATCGTTTTTGGTGCCAGTGGCTTCACCGGCCAGCTGACTGCCGAATATCTGGCTCGCCATGGCGGCAGCACCCTGCGCTGGGCAGTGGCCGGGCGCAATCCGGACAAGCTCAAGCTGTTGCGTGCGCGCCTGACCGACTCCAATCCGGCCTGTCGGGATCTGCCGCTGGTGATCGCTGACACTGACGATGCCGACTCGATGCGCCGCCTCGCCGAATCGACGCGTGTGGTGATCACCACCGTCGGCCCTTATCTGAAATACGGCGAGCCGCTGGTCGCGGCCTGCGCCAAGGCCGGGACGGATTACGTCGATCTGACCGGCGAGCCGGAATTCGTCGACCGCATGTGGCTGCGCTATCACGATCAGGCGCGCGCGAGCGGTGCACGCATCGTCAATTGCTGCGGCTTCGACAGCATTCCGCATGACCTCGGCGCCTGGTACACGGTGCAGCAGCTGCCCGCTGGCGTGCCGCTGCGTGTCGAGGGATTCGTGCGTGCCGGAGGGCAGTTTTCCGGCGGGACATTGCACTCCGCGGTCGGTGCGATGTCGCGCATGGCCGAGTCGTACAAGGTCAGCCAGGCGCGCAAGCGCGAAGAGGGCTGGCCAGTGGACCGGCGCATCGGGGCTGTCCGTCATGGCCTGCGCTACATCAAGGCCCTGGGAACCTGGACGCTGCCGCTGCCGACGATTGATCCACAGATCGTCCGGCGCAGCGCGGCAGCGAACGATCGCTACGGCCCCGATTTCCGCTACGGACACTTCGTGCAGGTGAAGAAGCTGACTGGCGTCGCGCAACTGGTCGGCGGTGCCGGCGTCGTTGTGGTCGGTAGCCAGTTTTCGATGACCCGCAAGCGCCTGCTCGCGCTGCGCAGCCCTGGTGACGGGCCGAGCGAAGCAACGCGCGCGAAGGGCTGGTTCAAGGTCAGCTTCCTGGGCCATGGCGGCGGTCGCGATGTGCGCTGCGAAGCCAGCGGCGGAGATCCGGGCTATACCGAAACCGCGAAGATGCTGGCCGAGTCCGCACTGTGTCTGGCGCAGGACAAACTGCCGCGCACGGCGGGGGTCATTACGCCGGCGACGGCGATGGGCAATGCACTGATCGACCGCCTGCAAAGTGCCGGCATCAGCTTCCGGGTTGTGGAGACACGCAAGTGAGCCTGCCGGCATCGCAGGCCTTTCTGGCGCTGGGCGCGCTCTACGGCTTTGTCGGCGTTGCCTTCGGGGCCTTCGGGGCGCATGCCCTGCGCACGCGGCTCAGTGCCGACATGCTTGCGGTATGGAAGACCGCCGTCGAGTACCAGATGTTTCACGCGCTCGCGCTGCTCTCCGTGGGCATTTTGCTGCGCGCAGGCAACTCGTCGGCGTTGCTCAATGTTTCAGGCGCCTGCTTTGCCGGCGGCGTGCTGCTGTTCTCCGGCAGCCTCTACGCGCTGGCGCTGTCCGGCGTGCGCATACTTGGCGCGATCACGCCCTTGGGCGGACTGCTGCTGCTGATCGGCTGGGCGCTGCTGCTGGTGGTGGCACTCAAATCTACTTGAACGCCCGCAGCAGGGCTTCGCGCAGCTGCGCGACCGCTTCATCGCGCGCCCTGGCCTGTACGGCTTTGATGTCCTTGCCCAGCTGTTCGCGCAGGGCTTTGAGCTCCGAGTCGAAATGTCCGCGCAGTGCGGCGAGCTCGGCATGCTGCTGGGCCTGGAGACGCGCCAGTTCAGCGGCGAATTCCGCAGGCAGCGCGCTGCCTGCAGGCTGCGCGGCGGCGACCGCCGAATTCATCGCCGAACTGACCACAGAGGTGACGGCCGAGACGGCCGCCGAGGCTGCGGCAGCGAGCTTGTGCGTCGTCGACGCGGATTTCGGTTCGGCGGGTTCCGGCCCGACGTGCTTGAGTACGCGCTGCAGCTGTAGCGCAGTGGGCGGCTTCTGCAGGACATCGAGGGCGCCGTGCCCGCGCGCTTCCTTGATGAAATCGGCGGCGTCATTGGACGAGCAGATGATCACCGGAATCGCCGCGGTTTTCGGATTGGCCTTGATCTGGCGCAGCGCCTCCAGGCCGTCTTCGCCGGGCATGACGTGATCGAGAAAGATCAGGTCCGGCGTCTGCGTGTCCAGCCACTCATAAGCGGCGCGTGCGCTGTCGGTGGCGTCGGTCGCAAAACCATGACTTTCGAGCGACTTGCGCAGGGCGAAGCGCGCGGAGCGGGAGTCGTCGACGATTAGCGCAGTGAGTTGGCTCATTGAGACTGGTTCGATATGTGAAACGGCGAATCTAGCATCGTCGGCGCGCTCCACGACAATCATCCATCAGCGGGCCCACGAAAAAGCGGCAGCCCCTTGCGGAACTGCCGCTCAGTAAGTGCTTCAAGCTTGAGGCGAGACTTACTTTTTCTTGGTTGTCTTCTTTGCAGCTTTCTTCGTCGCTTTCTTGGCAGCCATGTTGAGACCTCCGCAATGGACAAAATGAATGGTGGCGCTGAAGACCCCTTGTCCACAGTCCGCCAACCACGACTGATAGTGTCACTGCGCAAGTCCGGGCACAATACCTTGTATATGCGAGCCGACGAACGGTTATTTGCTGTCCATCCACCCCGCCGGGGTCCGGCGTGATGCCGCGGCGGATTTATCCCGCCCAGTGGCGGCTCGCCGTAGAGGTCGTTGCCAGCGTCGTGCAGGAAGGCCGCGCCGCAGATCGCCTGCTGCAGCACGAATTCCGACAGCGCAAGCAGATGGGCGGGCGCGACCGCGCGGTGGTGACCGATCTGGTCTACGGCGTGCTGCGCGATCTGCGCCGCCTGCAGCGGATTGCCGGCGGCACCAGCGTGCAAGCCTGGTGTGCGGTGCTGGCGCTGGAAGCCGGGCAGGTCGATGGCGAAACCCTGGCGCGACTCGGCCTTGAGCATGCCGAAGCGCTGGTACAACGCCTTGCGCGCTTCGATGCGGCAACATTGACCCAGGCCGAGCGCTGCAATGTGCCGGACGCGATCTTTGCAATCTGGTGCGACAGCCTCGGCCCCGAGCAAGCGGCGCAGCTCGGGGTGGCGCTGCAGACCCAGGCGCCGGTCGATCTGCGGGTCAACACGCTGCGCTCGACGCGGGATCAGGCCCGTGCCGCGCTGCGTGATGACGCACTTGAAGCCGAAGCGCTGCCGCTCGCCCCGAATGGCCTGCGTCTGCCCAAGCGCGCTGCGCTGCAGAATGCGATGGCCTATCGCGAAGGCTGGATCGAGCCGCAGGATCAGGGCAGTCAGCTGCTCGCGCTGCTGGTGGCAGCGCAGCCCGGCGAGAAGGTCGCCGACTACTGCGCCGGGGCCGGCGGCAAGACCCTGGCGCTGGCGGCGCAGATGCAGGATCGGGGCGAGCTGTGGGCAATGGATACCGAACTCGCGCGGCTCGAGCGCCTGACGCCGCGCCTGCAGCGCGCCGGCATCAGCTGCGTACGCCTGCACCCGCTGAGTACCGAGCCTTTGACCGCGCACCACGACCGCTTCGACGCCGTGCTGGTCGATGCGCCCTGCACCGGTACCGGCACCTGGCGACGCCAGCCGGAAGCACGCCTGAAGCCACTGGACCTTGAAGCGATGGCGCAGCTGCAAGGTCAGATTCTGGCCGACGCGGCGCTACTCGTACGCCCCGGCGGACGCTTGATCTATGGCACCTGCAGCCTGCTGCCGGCGGAAAACCAGCAGGTCATCGCGGCGTTCCTTGAGGCGCACGCGGATTTCGAGCGCGTCGATGCTTCCGCCGTTCTGGCGCAGGCCGGCGTCACACTCGCCGGTACGGAGTTGCAGTTGTACCCGCATCTGCACGACACCGACGGCTTTTTCGGCGCCTGTCTGCAGCGCCGTTGACAGGCCGATCAGACAGGCAGCGAACAGACTCCCGCGCCTATACTCCAGTCATGGAAATGACGGTCATGAAACGCATCGGCAACGCGATCCGCACGCAGCGGGTCGAGCGTGCGTTTGGCGTTGAGGCGCTATGTCGTCTGCTCGATGGCTACCTGCCCGAGGCGCAGGTCGCGGAAGTCCGCCGCGCGGCGGAATTCGCGACCGGCATGCATGACGGCCAGCGACGCACCTCCGGCGAACCCTACGTCTACCACCCGCTGGCGGTCGCGCGCATCCTCGCCGAGATGCGCATGGATCACACGACGCTGATGGCGGCGATTCTGCACGACGTCATCGAAGACACCGGCGTGTCGAAGGAATCGCTGGCGCTGGAATTCGGCGAAGACGTTGCCGAACTGGTCGACGGCGTCAGCAAGGTCACGCGCATCGAAGGCCACACCCGCGCCGAGATGCAGGCGCACAGCTTCCGCAAGCTGCTGATGGCGATGACCAAGGATCTGCGGGTGATCCTGGTCAAGCTGGCCGACCGGCTGCACAACATGCGCACGCTCGATCACGTGTCGCCGGAAAAGCGCCGCCGCATCGGCCGCGAGACGCTCGATATCTATGCACCGATCGCGCAGCGTCTCGGCATCTACTTCATCCGTACCGAGCTGGAGGACCTGTCGTTCGAGGCGCTTTATCCCAAGCGTTATTCGGTGTTGCAGCAGGCGGTCAATGCGCAGCTTGGCGATACAAAGCGTTTGATCCGCGAGGTCGAGCAGAAGCTGTCGACAACGCTGCGCGAGGAAGGCATCGGCGCCAGCGTCGTCGGCCGGCAGAAGAACATGTACAGCATCTACCAGAAGATGCTGCGCAAGAAGCTGAAGCTGCTCAAGGTCATGGACCTGCTTGGCTTTCGCGTGATCGTCAACAAGGTCGACGACTGCTATCGCGCGCTTGGAGTCGTCCATCACGTCTACAAGCCGGTGCCGCAGGAGTTCGACGACTACATCGCGAATTCCAAAACCAACGGTTATCAGTCGCTGCACACCGCCTGCGTCGGGCCTGGCGGACACAAGATCGAGGTGCAGATCCGCACGCGTGACATGCATCACGTCGCCGAAAGCGGCATCGCCGCGCACTGGCAGTACAAGCAGGGCGCGCGCGACGGCAGCGCCGCGCCGCAGGCACGCGTACGCGAGTGGGTGGCCGGATTGTTCGACGACTTCGGCTCGGCGAGTCCGATGGACTTCGTCGAGAACGTCAAGGTCGATCTCTATCCCGATGAGGTCTATGTGTTCACGCCCAAGGGCGAAATCCGGCGTCTGCCCAAGGGTGCGACGCCGGTCGATTTCGCGTATGCGGTGCACTCGGAACTCGGCGATCACTGCGTCGCTGCGCGACTCGACGGTCATCTCGAACCTCTGAACAGCCTGCTCAGCAACGGCCAGACCGTGCAGATCATCACCGCGCGCCATGCGCGGCCGAACGCGGCCTGGCTGAACTTCGTCAAGACCGCCAAGGCGCGCTCTGCGGTGCGCAACTTCCTGAAACTGCAGCACGAGGACGAAGCCGTACGCCTGGGCCGTCGTCTGCTGGAAATCGCGCTGCGCGAACTCGCGGTGCCGGCAACGGTACTCAAGGACGAAGCCTTGCTTGCGCCGGTGCTCGCGGCGCAGAAGCTCAACGATGTCGAAGAACTGTATGCCGCTGTCGGCAGCGGCCAGCGCCTGGCACCGCTCGTCGCCCGGCATTTCCTGCCCAAGGGCGCGGAGAGCACTTCCGCGGGTGGCGCGACGGCACTCGCGATCGAAGGTACGGAAGGTCTGGTTCTGGACTACGCGCGCTGCTGCCACCCGCTGCCCGGTGACAGCATTCGCGGTTACGTCAACGTCGGCCGTGGCATCGTCGTGCATCGCTTCGAGTGCAAGCACGTCAAGGGGCGCCCGCAGGACTGGGTGCCGCTGGCCTGGTCGGACAAGGTGTTGGGCGACTACGTCTGTGAGGTGCGCATGAAGGCGCACAACAAGCGTGGCCTGCTTGCGCGCATCACCGCAGAGATTTCCAACGCCGAAGCCTCGATCGAGAACGTGCAGATGCCGGATCGTGCCGGCGGCGAGGCGATGGAAATGCGTTTCCTGATCACCGTGCGCAGCCGTATCCACCTGGCGCGCGTGCTGCGACGGATTCGCCGCATCGATGGCGTCGAGCGCGTCTACCGCGATTAATTGTCGATTACTGTTTCGTCCACCGAACTCGTTCACATGACCAGAAAAATCATCCAGACCGACCGCGCGCCCGCAGCCATCGGTACCTATTCCCAGGCGGTGCAGTGCGGCAACACCGTCTATCTGTCCGGCCAGATTCCGCTCGATCCGGCAACGATGACGTTGCGCAACGCGACCATCGAGGACGAGATCCACCAGGTGTTCGCCAATCTGCGCGCGGTCTGCGAAGCGGCCGGCGGCTCGCTGGCGGGCATTGCCAAGCTCAACATCTTCCTCACCGATCTCGGCCATTTCGCGACGGTGAACCAGATCATGGCGGAGTATTTTTCTGCGCCGTATCCGGCACGCGCCGCAATCGGCGTTGCCAGCCTGCCCAAGGGCGCGCGCGTCGAGGCGGATGGCGTGCTGGTGTTGGCTTAACGCCGTTGTCTGAGTCACGCGCAGCGAAGGTTCGCCCGCGTCCACCGCTGACGCTGGATACCGAGCTGACCTATCTCAAGGGTGCCGGCCCGGCAGTGGCGCAGCGTCTGCGCGCGCTGAATCTGCGTCTGGTGCGCGATCTGCTGTTTCATCTGCCGCTGCGCTACGAGGATCGCCGCAAGCACACGCCATTGGCGCGATTGACGCCGGATCAGGATCTGCTGGTCTGCGGACGGGTTGCTGCGGCCGATGTCCGCTTCGGTGGTCGCCGCACCTTGCGCGTGGTGATCGATGACGGCAGCGGCGGACTGTTGCTGCGCTTCTTTCACTTCAACGACGCCCAGCGCCAGAGCCTCGCGCCCGGCCGCTGGGTGCAGGCCTATGGCACGGTGCGCGTGGGTACGGCAGGTGCCGAGATGGTGCATCCGCAGTATCGCGTTGCCGATGATCCGGCGGAGTTGCAGCCCGATGCGCATCTCGCGCCGGTCTATCCGCTGACCACCGGAATCACGCAGATCCGCCTGCGTGGTCTGATCGCGCTGGCCTTGCAGGCGGCATCCGGAGACGCAGCGCTGCTGGAGGCGCTGCCGGGTCTGGACGGTCCGTCGACGCTGGAGGCGCTGCGGACGATCCATCATCCGGCCAGCGATGCCGATGCTGGCGCCTTGCTTGCCCATGCGCATCCCGCGCAGCGCCGTCTCGTGCGCGAGGAATTGCTCGCGCACCAGCTCGGCATGCGGTTGCTGCGCAGCCGGCTGCGGTCACGGCCGGCTGCGAAACTCGCCGACGGCGCCGCTGCGGTGGCGGCATTGCAATCGGTGCTGCCGTTCCAGCCGACCGCCGCGCAGCAGCGCGTGCTTGCCGAAGTGATTGAAGATCTTGGCGGCCAGCGGCCGATGCTGCGGCTGGTGCAGGGCGATGTCGGTTCCGGCAAGACGGTGATCGCGGCGGCGGCCTTGCTCGCGGCGTATCGCGCCGGTATGCAGGCCGTGATGGTGGCGCCGACCGAGCTGCTGGCCGAGCAGCACCTGCGCACCCTGGTCGGTTGGTTCGCGCCGCTGGGGATCGAGACCCAGTTTCTCGCCAATCGTGTCAAGAAAAAAGCCGATCGCGATCGCGTGCTCACGCTGCTTGCATCGACGCAGCCGGCGATCGCGGTGGGTACGCACGCCTTGCTGCAGGAGCAGGTCGGCTACGGCCGCCTCGCGCTTGCGGTCGTCGACGAGCAGCACCGCTTCGGCGTGCAGCAGCGCCTGGCGCTGCGCGAGAAGGGTGGCGAGCGTGTACCGCATCAGCTGATCATGTCGGCAACGCCGATCCCGCGCACTTTGGCGCAGTCGATCTATGCCGATCTCGATGTCTCGGTGATCGACGAACTGCCGCCGGGGCGCACGCCGGTGACGACCGTGGTCGTCTCGAACGAGCGTCGCGACGAGGTGCTGGCGCGCATCGGCGATGCCTGTGCACAAGGCCGTCAGGTCTATTGGGTCTGCACGCTGATCGAGGAGTCAGAAGAACTTGATGCCGAAGCGGCCGAAGCCACGGTGGCGCGACTGCGCAACGATCTGCCTGCGCTGCAGATCGGCCTCGTCCACGGCCGCCTCAAGGCGGACGACAAGGACGCGCAGATGCGCGCGTTCAAGCAGGGTCAGACCCAGCTGCTGGTCGCGACGACGGGGATCGAGGTCGGCGTCGACGTGCCCAATGCCAGCATCATGGTGATCGAGAACGCCGAGCGCCTCGGACTTTCACAGTTGCATCAGCTGCGCGGCCGTGTCGGCCGCGGCAGCCAATCGAGTCAGTGCGTGCTGCTGTACCAGGCACCGCTCGGCGACATGGCGCGCGCACGTCTCGAAACCCTGCGCGCCACGACCGACGGTTTTGCGATTGCCAGCCGCGATCTCGAACTGCGCGGCCCTGGCGAACTGCTCGGTCGGCGCCAGACCGGCGACATCGGCATGAAGCTCGCGGATCCGGTGCGTGACGCTGCACTCGTGCCGTCGCTGCAGAAGCTCGCCGATCAATGGCTTGCCGAAAACCCGCAACGTGCGCGCGCGCTGATTGCACGCTGGGTTGGCGACCCGGAGCGCTACGCCCAGGTCTGAAGCTGTTATCAGTGCCGGATCAGAATCCAATCCATGACGCCAATGACGAGCAAGTTCCGCGACTATCTTCTGCTGATGCGGGTCGATCGGCCGATCGGCATCTATCTGCTGCTGTGGCCGACGTTGTGGGCGCTTTGGTTTGCCGCCGACGGCGTGCCGTCTGTGCATGTGCTGCTGGTGTTCGTGGCCGGTACGGTGCTGATGCGTTCCGCCGGCTGTGCGATCAACGACTATGCCGACCGCGACGTCGATCCGCAGGTTGCACGCACGAAGGACAGACCGCTCGCAGCGGGCCGCATCACGCCGGAAGAGGCGGTGCGCCTGTTTGTTGCCGTATCCCTGATCGCATTCGGTCTGCTGACCTCGCTGAAGAACACGCTGTGCCTGATCCTGGCGGTGCCCGCAGTGCTGCTCGCCGCCGGCTACCCGTTCTTCAAGCGCTTCTTCAGCATGCCGCAGGCGGTGCTCGGCCTGGCGTTCTCGTGGGGCATACCGATGGCCTATGCGGCAGTTGATCATGCGGTGAACTGGGCACAGGCGCTGCCGTTGATGGCGGCCAACATCTGCTGGGTGATCGCCTATGACACCTGGTACGCGATGGTCGACCGCGCCGATGATCTGAAGATCGGCGTGAAGTCCTCGGCGATTCTGTTCGGCCGTCATGACCGTTTGCTGATCGCCCTGCTGCAGGGTGCAGCGTTGCTGCTGCTGATCCAGCTTGGGCTGAACAGCGGGCGCGGAGAACTGTACTTCGGCGGCATTGCTGTGGCTTCGCTGCTGTCGGTGTACCAGCAGTGGATCACGCGGGATCGCGATCCCGCAGCCTGCCTGCGCGCGTTTCTGAACAACAACTGGTTCGGGATGGCGATCTTCGCTGGACTGGCCGCGGACTACGCGCTGTCCTGAGCTGGCGGGAACATGGCATCCGCAAGGGCTGGATCCGCGTACTGCGGATATCAGTGGAGTATCGCCAACATGCTGTTGAACCCAGACCCCTCAAGAACCGTGCGTGCCGCATTGCTGCTGGGCACGCTGATTGTCGGCGTGCTATCCGGCTGCGTGACGCATACCGGGCAGCCCGCCACGGGTATGCCGACGCGCCTCAAGGCCGAGCGCCACGCACGCAGCAACAATCTCGTCTATACCGCGCCAGGTCAGGTGCCCGCGCAGTACGCTGACCTGTTCATGCCACAGGGCGTAACGAGCGCGCCGGTCATCGTATTGATCCATGGCGGTGGCTGGATCCGCGGCGAGCGCGATGAGATGGATGGCATTGCCGAGAGGGCCGTCGAACACGGCTATGCGGTGCTGAACATCGACTACAGACTGGCACCACAGCATCCCTATCCGGCCGCGCTGGACGACGTGTATGCAGCGATCGAATGGGTGCATCAGCAGGCGACGGCACGCGGACTCGACGCGTCGCGCATCGCGGTGTGGGGCTACTCGGCGGGTGCGCATCTGGCGGCGCTGGCCGGCACACGCGATGCGCCCGCAAGCCGGCGGCCGAAAGCGGTTGTCGCCGGCGGTGTTCCTGCGGACATGGTGCGCGCGTCGACCAGTGATCTGGTGCAGAAATTCATGGGTGGAACGCTGCAGACATTGCCGGACCGGTATCGCCAGGCTTCGCCCCTGCATCAGGTCAGCGACGATGACGCCCCGGGCTTCTACTATCACGGCACCTGGGATCTCATCGTCTGGCCGGGCTACTCCGAGCAGATGCGCGATGCGCTCAACGCGGTTGGCGTCCCCGCCGAGCTGTTTCTGATCCATGGCCTTGGGCACATCGCGACCTTCGTTCTCGACGGCCGCGCCGTCGACGCCGCGCTGGATTTTCTCGATCGCCAGATGCCGACGCGCACGACCGCCGAGAGATAAGGCGGATATTCGCGCTGCTGCGCCGCTGCATTAGGGCGTTCGCGCCACCGCCCAGGCTTCTATGTGTGCTGCACCGGCGCGACGGCAGGCGCGGGCGAGCTCGTTGAGGGTTGCGCCAGTCGTCATCACGTCGTCGATCAGCGCAACGTGCATGCCCGCGAGGTCGCCATTCACAGCAAAGGCACCGCGCATGTTGCGGCGGCGCGCACTGGCGCTCTGGCCGATCTGATCATCGGTCTGGCGCAGGCGTGTGGGGTTCGTGACGTCCATCTTCAGCCCGAGCCGGGTGCCGAGATGGCGACCGATCTCGATGGACTGGTTATAGCCGCGACGCATCAGGCGCAGCGGATGCAGCGGCACCGGAATCAGCAGCTGCGGCAGATCCACATCGCGCTGGCGGAGTTGCCGCGCCATCAGGGTGCCCAGCCAATGTGCTTGTGAAAAATCCGCGTGGTACTTCAGCGAGTGCACAGCCTGCTGCACCGGTGCGCCAAGACGAAACGCAGCGTAGGCGCTGTCGAATGCAGGCGGGCGACGCAGACACTGAGGGCACACGCCGCTGGTCTGCATCGGCTGCGCGCAGTGGCTGCACGCGATGCTGTTCCAGGGCAGGGCTGCCTCGCAGGCGCTGCACAGCCGGCCTTGCTCCAGCGCTGTGTCGCAGCAGCGGCAGTGCAGGGGCAGCAGCGTATCGAGCAGGCGCCTGGCGGAGTTGTAAACCATGCAGGCCATAGTTTGGTTGACATCCTCTCGCTGGGCAATGCACATTGCGGGCCGCCGGAAGGCTGTGATGTGAGCCTAACTCTGCACTATTGTCACAATATCTAATCAATTGGCACTTCCTGGCCGGGGCGCATCAGCGCAGGCGAAGGCGGTTGCCGGAGCCTGCAATGTCGATAGCCGAAGTTCGCCACGACTGGACCCGCGCGGAAGTGCAGGCCCTGTTCGATCTGCCGTTCAACGATCTGCTGTTCCGCGCCCACTCGCTGCACCGCGAGCACCACCAGCCGAACACCGTGCAGCTGTCGACGCTGCTGTCGATCAAGACCGGCGCCTGTCCGGAAGACTGCTCGTACTGTCCGCAGTCGGTGCGCTTCGAGACCGGCCTGAAGAAAGAGCCGCTGATGGAAGTGGCGGCCGTTGTCGAAGCCGCGCGCGAGGCCAAGGCCAATGGGGCGACGCGTTTCTGCATGGGTGCGGCCTGGCGTGCGCCGAAGGATCGCGATCTCGACAAGATCGAGGCGATGGTGCGCGAGGTGAAATCGCTGGGCATGGAGAGCTGCATGACCCTGGGCATGCTCAAGGAGCATCAGGCTCAGCGTCTCGCCGATGCCGGCCTCGACTACTACAACCACAATCTCGATACCTCGCCGGAGTTCTACGGCAAGATCATCACGACGCGCACTTACGAGGATCGCCTCAACACGCTTGAGAACGTACGCAAGGCCGGCATGAAGACCTGCTGCGGCGGCATCGTCGGCATGGGCGAGCAGGAGACTGATCGCGCCGAGCTGCTGCGCCAGCTGGCGACGCTGCCCACGCATCCGGACAGCGTGCCGATCAACAACCTGGTGCAGGTTGAGGGCACGCCGCTCAAGGGCGCGGAAGAACTCAACCCGATCGAGTTCGTGCGCACGATAGCGGTCGCGCGCGTGCTGATGCCGAAGACCCAGGTACGTCTGTCCGCAGGCCGCACCGCGATGACCGACGAGATGCAGGCGCTGTGCTTCTTCGCCGGCGCCAACTCGATCTTCTACGGCGACAAGCTGCTGACGACGCACAACCCGCAGAACGAAAAGGATCGCGCGCTGCTCGCGCGCCTGGGCATCCGGACCGAAGGCGGCAAGCCCGGCAACGTGCATGGTCCGTCACCCGCGCACGATCATGCGCACGATCATCTCGATGCCTGCTGCCCGCCGCTGTCGGTCGCCGCTGAGCAGCGGCCGGCCGGGCATCGCCTATGCCCACGCTGGACGAAAGGCTCGGCGCGAAACTCGAACGCATCCGCGCCGGGCAGCTGTATCGCGTGCGGCGCGAAGTTGATGGCGCGCATGGCGTTGCGATCGCGGTCGACGGCCGGCGCTGCCTGAACTTCTGCAGCAACGACTATCTCGGCCTCGCCAGCGATCCGCGCATTGCCGAAGCCGCGCGCAAATCTCTTGCGGCGTCCGGCACCGGCAGCGGTGCTGCGGCGCTTGTTTCCGGCTACAACCGCGAGCATCGAGAACTCGAAGAAGCCTTGGCCGCGTACACCGGGCGTCCGCGTGCGCTGCTGTTCTCGACCGGCTGGGCGGCGAATCTAGGCGTGCTGCGTGCGCTGCTCGGCAAGGGTGACACGTTGATTGCCGATGAGCTCAACCACGCTTCGCTGATCGACGGCGGGCGTCTGTCCGGCGCGCAGTACTCGCGCGTTGCGCATGCGAGCCTTGATGCCTACATCCAGGTGCTCGCGCAGCCGCGCAGCGGCGAAACCCTGATCGTGACGGATAGCGTGTTCAGCATGGACGGCGACATCGCGCCGTTGACACCGCTCGCGGCGCTGGCGACCGCACAGCAGGCGACCCTGATGGTCGACGATGCGCATGGCTTCGGCGTGCTTGGCGATCGCGGCAGCGGCGCAGTGAATGCAGCGGGCCTCGGCGTCGCCGACGTGCCGATCTATGTCGCCACGCTGGGCAAGTCGCTGGGAGCTGCAGGTGCCTTTGTCGCCGGCAGTGAAAACCTCATCGAATACCTGATCCAGCGTGCGCGCAGCTGGGTCTTCTCGACGGCGCCGCCGCCGTCGATCGCCGCAGCTGCACGCGCGGCGCTGGCAATCGTCGCGAGCGACGAGGGCGATGCCCTGCGTGCGCGGTTGCACGGCAACATCCGGCGCCTGCGCAGTGCCTGCATGCAACTGGCAATTCCGCTCGGCGATTCAACGACACCGATCCAGCCGCTGATCATCGGCCCCGAAGAACCCACGCTCGTACTGTCGCGCAAGCTGTTTGATGCCGGCTACTGGGTTGCGGCGATCCGCCCGCCGACAGTGCCGCTCGGCACCTCGCGCCTGCGCATCACGCTGTCGGCTGCGCACAGCGATGAGCAGATCGATCGCCTGGTCGAAACGCTTGCTGCAGCCTTGCGTGGCTAATTCTGGCTTCAATGCGGCAACCACGGCGAGCGGAACAGTGTTCGTCACCGGCACGGACACGGGTGTCGGCAAGACCCTCGTGAGTTGTGCGCTGCTGCGTCAGGCGCGAGCACGCGGACTGAGTGCAGCCGGCTTCAAGCCGGTGGCTTCGGGGTGTTCGCGCAGCGCTGACGGTTTGCGCAACGAGGATGCACTCGCGCTGCTTGCGGAATCGAGTCCAGGCCTTGCGTATGCCGCGGTCAATCCGTTCGCGCTCGAGCCGGCGATTGCGCCGCATATCGCTGCGCAGCAGGCCGGTGTCGATGTCGATCCGCTGGCGCTGACCGGCGCATACGTCGCGCTCGCGCAGCAGCATCAGCGTGTCGTCGTCGAAGGGGCGGGCGGTTGGCGCGTGCCGCTGAATGCGCAGATCGGCTTTGATGACTGGGTCGCCGCGCGCCAGTGGCCGGTGTTGCTGGTCGTCGGCATGCGTCTGGGCTGTATCAACCACGCATTGCTGAGTGCCGACGCGATCCTGCGTCGCACGCGTCTCGCCGGTTGGGTCGCGAATGTGCTGCCACCGGAACAGACGCATTGGCAGGACAACGTCGACACCCTGCGTGCGCGTATGCCGGCGCCGTTGTGTGGCATCGTGCCGCTGGGTGCCGATGTCGGCGTGGCTGCTGCAGCCCTGTCAGTGCCTGGTTTCCTCTAGCCGGGCTATTGCGACGCTGCTGCGTCGGCGGCAGGCAGTTGCGGAATCAGTTCGAACTCCTCGCGCTTGTAGCCGGCCGCCTCGAGGCGCGTGAACATCGCTTCGAGCCGCGCTTCGTCGATCTGCGGTGTGCGTGCATAGATCCAGCCGAGCCCACGATCCGGATGGCCGACCAGCGCGGTCTGATAGTCGTCATCGACGTAGAGAATGTTGAAGCCGAACCACAGCGGCCACAGGAACTGCGCGCGCCACGCGGCGCCGGTCAGCTTGTCGACGACTTCGGCCACGCCCTCGTTGTTCTCCAGCGGCGCGCTCAGCTGTTTCTCGCGATAGAAATACAGGTCCTGGATGCGGCCGTCTTCGCGCGGGTGATACTCGACGTAGGTGCCGACCTTGCCGCGTTCGAAGAAGTACGGAATGTTGGCAATGACATACCAGCGGCCGAGAAAGCGTTCGACCTGGACCGGTGGATCAGGTACCGGCAAGGGTTGCGCCGGTGTGCCGGCGCAGGCGCCGAGTAGCGCAGCAGACATCAGCAACGGCAACACCCACGCTCTGGTTTTCATTTCCTGCTGCGCTCCTTGCCTCACGGTTCGCCCAGGCGCTGATCGTGCCTGCAGCCCCAGCGATAGTAACGATAGCGCACGGGATTGCGCTGCGCGTAGCCTGTCATGGGCGCAGTTTCGGCAGCGCCTGCCCGGCCGGTACGAATTGCAGCGCGAGGCCATTGTTGCAATACCGCAGCCCGGTCGGTGCGGGGCCGTCGTCGAATACATGACCCTGGTGGCCGCCGCAGCGCGCGCAGTGATACTCGGTGCGCGGAATGATCAGCTTGAAATCGCGACGGGTTGCGATCGCGTCAGGCAGCGGTTGCCAGAAGCTTGGCCAGCCGGTGCCGGATTCGAATTTGGTCCTGGCGCTGAACAGTGGGTGCAGGCAAGCCGCACAGATGAAGGTCCCGTCGCGCTTCTCGTTGTTGAGTGGGCTGCTGCGCGGTGGTTCGGTGTCTTCGTTGAACAGCACGGCATAGGCCGCATCATCGAGGTGCGCGCGCCAATGACTCGCGGGCAGCGCCAGGGTGCCGTGGGTGCGCTCGGTGGCCAATGCGCGGCGGCTGGCGACGAGGCTGAGGCCGGCGCCAACGAGAATGGTGAGCAATTGGCGTCGGTTCATTGGAATAGTCCGCCGGGTGGCCAGGGTGCGAGGTGTTCGAAGTCTATCGATAGGCAGCGGCGGTCGAATGGGACGCAGTTCGACGCGCTGGGCTCGATCGCACGGACTGAAAACCGCTGAGCTACCCGAATCCGGCTTTGCGTGGCTTTCCAGCCATGGACTACAATTCCGCGGCTCTGACCGCCCCCTTTGGCTGGCGCGTCGGGCTTAGCCGTCTGAAAAATGTTTGATTCACGCCTAAGCGCCGGTCTCGCCGTGCTTTTTCATGGCAGATCAGTGGCGCGGAGGTGATCGACAAAACGGCCTGGGAGACGCCGGACCGCGCGGTTTTGCGCGCCGGGCGGGGTAGAGGGTCGCGCCGGTGGTTAAGGCTTGACCAAGCGGATATGAAGGATCGCGTGCGGTGTGATGCGCGCGTCAGACTTTGCAGATACCTGCCGGTGGGTTTTGAGGCCGGTAGCGACGGGCTTCAGCGCCCGGGTACGTTTGCCTTTGGGAGAGTGATGATGTCGATGAAGGGATGGCTGTCCAGGCTGGCGGCAGGTACCGGTGCAGCACTCGCAGCGATGGCTGCGCAGGCGTACACGGACACCAGCGGCGGCTACAACGTGCCGACGGGGGTGACCGAGATCAGCCGTGAGGTTCATGGCCTGCACATGGACATCTTCTGGATCTGCGTCGGCATCGCCGTCGTTGTCTTCGGCGTGATGATCTGGTCGATCATCTTCCATCGTCGATCGAATCATCCGAAGCCGGCCGATTTCCATGAATCGACCCTGGTCGAAATCATCTGGACCACGCTGCCCTTCGTGATCCTCATCGCCATCGCGATCCCGGCTGCCAAGACGCTGATCCGCATGGAAGACACGCGCGACGCCGAGATGACGGTGAAGATCACCGGCTATCAGTGGAAGTGGCAGTACGAATACATGGGCGAGGACGTCAGTTTCTTTTCGACGCTCTCGGCCGAATCGAACAAGGCGCGGCAGCTCAAGTCGGGCATTGACGTCACCCAGATCCCGAACTATCTGGTCGACGTCGACCATCCGCTGGTCCTGCCTGTCGGCAAGCGTATCCGTTTCCTGCTGACCTCCAACGACGTCATCCACGCCTGGTGGGTTGCCGAGCTCGCGATCAAGAAGGACGCGATTCCGGGCTACATCAACGAGATGTGGACCAAGATCGACGAGCCGGGCACGTACCGTGGCGTCTGCGCCGAACTCTGTGGCCGCGATCACGGCTACATGCCGATCGTCGTCAAGGCGGTGCCGGAAGCCGAGTACAACGCATGGCTTGCCCAGCAGAAGGGCGGTGAAGCCACCGCGCCGGCTGAAGCTGCCAGCGCCGCCGCAACGGAAGCCAAGCCTGCCGAAGCTGCAGGCCTGAGCAAGGAAGAACTGATCGCCAAGGGTGAAGTCGCCTACAAGGCAAACTGCGCCGCCTGCCATCAGGCCAACGGCGAGGGACTGGCGCCGACCTTCCCGTCGCTGGTGAAGAGTGCAGTCGTCAACGGCTCTGCCGATGCCCAGATAGATCAAGTGCTCAAGGGCAAGAATCTGATGCCGCCGCTGAGCCAGCTGTCAGATGTCGAAATCGCCTCGGCCATCACCTATACCCGCAACGCCTGGGGTCATAGCAGTGGTGTTGTTCAACCCGCCCAGGTCGCCGCTCGGCGCTGAGTCAGCAGATACCGGAGTTCATTGCAAATGGCACACCACGATATGCACGCTGACCACGCCCACGGGCATGACGATCACCACCATGGTCCCGACAAGGGCATCATGCGCTGGATCAAGACGACCAATCACAAGGACCTGGGTACGCTGTACCTGTTCTTCTCGTTCACGATGTTCTTCATCGGCGGCCTGATGTCGCTGGTGATTCGCGCTGAACTGTTCCACCCCGGCCTGCAGTTCGTCGATCCTGAGTTCTTCAATCAGATGACGACGATGCACGCGCTGATCATGATCTTCGGCGGCGTCATGCCGGGCTTTGTCGGCCTTGCGAACTGGATGGTGCCGATGATGATCGGCTGTTCCGATCTCGCCCTGCCGCGCGTCAACAACTGGGGCTTCTGGATTCTGCCGTTCGCGTTCACGATGCTGATCAGCACGCTGTTCATGCCGGGCGGCGCGCCGGCGGGTGGCTGGACGATGTATCCACCACTCGTGCTGCAGACCGGCAATGCGTTCCCGTTCCTGATCTTTGCGGTGCATCTGATGGGTATCTCGTCGATCACCGGCGCGATCAACGTCGTCGTCACGATCCTCAACATGCGCGCCCCTGGCATGTCGCTGCTGAAGATGCCGCTGTTCGTCTGGACCTGGCTGATCACCGCCTTCCTGCTGATCGC
>CAZDPA010000059.1:0-21607 GCA_964507195.1 uncultured Salinisphaerales bacterium
CGGTGGTGGCGCGGGAGTGCGCGACGGTGCCGGCGGCGGTGTGTCGGCGCGCGCAGCGAGCTTTTCGTAGGCCGACTCGCGATCGACCAGGGTTTCGTAGCGGCCACCGACCGGGCTGCGGCTGATCACCAGCTTGCGCTCGTCCGGCGTGATGATGCCCATGCGCGAGCGCGGCGGGCGGATCAGCGTGCGCTCGACGATGCCGGGGATGCCTTTGTCCTGCAGCGTCGACACCAGCGCCTCGCCGACGCCGAGCTCAGTGATGGCGGTCTCGACGTTCAGATTCGGATTGCTGCGGAACGTCTCGGCGGCGGCGCGCACCGCCTTCTGGTCGCGCGGCGTGAAGGCGCGCAGCGCGTGCTGCACGCGATTGCCGAGTTGGCCGAGCACTTCATCGGGCAGGTCCAGCGGATTCTGCGTCACGAAGTAGACGCCGACGCCCTTCGAGCGGATCAGGCGCACGACCTGCTCGATCTTCTCGACCAGGGCCTTGGGCGCGTCCTTGAACAGCAGGTGCGCCTCGTCAAAGAAGAACACCAGCTTGGGTTTCTCGGCATCGCCCTGCTCGGGCAGGTTCTCGAACAGCTCGGACAGCAGCCACAGCAGGAAGGTCGAATACAGCTTGGGCTTCTGGAACAGCTTGTCGGCGGCCAGCACGTTGACGATGCCGCGGCCGGTCAGATCGGTGCGCATGAAGTCGTTCAGGTCCAGTGCCGGTTCGCCGAAGAAGGCTTCCGCGCCGTCCTCTTCGAGCTGCAGCAGCGCGCGCTGGATCGCACCGATCGAGGCCTTGCTGACGAGACCGTATTCGCTCCCCAGCGCCTTGGCGTTGTCGGCGACGTGCATCAGCGTCGCGCGCAGATCCTTGAGATCCAGCAACAGCAGGCCCTGGTCATCGGCGTACTTGAACACCAGGCTCAGCACTGCGTCCTGCACATCGGACAGATCGAGCAGGCGCGACAACAGCAGTGGCCCCATGTCCGACACCGTCGCGCGGATCGGGTGCCCGGACGCGCCGAACACATCCCAGAACACGGTCGGGCACGCAGCAGCTGCGTAATTTGCAACGCCGATCTGCGCAGCGCGCTCGACCAGCTTGGGCTTGGCCTCGCCAGCCATCGCAATGCCGGACAGATCGCCCTTGATGTCCGCCGCGAACACCGGCACGCCGATCTCGGAAAACCCTTCGGCAAGGATCTGCAGCGTCACCGTCTTGCCGGTGCCGGTCGCGCCGGCAACGAGGCCGTGACGATTGGCGTAGGCACCGAGAATGAGCTGCGCGGTTTCGCCTTTGCCAATAAGGATGTCAGTCGTCATGTGTTCGTCCCTGAATGTTGTGCTCTTGTCGTTGACCATCTTAGCCGCTGGTCAGCAGCTTTCGACTATCCACTGCGACGCCACTTTCATCGCCGCCTCACTGACGATGATTCCGAGATGGAGACCGTCATTGAGGAATACGACGCGCGCGTCCGGCTTGTGCGGAAGAATGCCCGACTCGAATGCAGCGGTATGAAAAGCCTCATCCGCAGTGCCCACGATGATCAGCAGCGGCGAGGCCGCTTTCTCGAGAGACTTCCGGTAGTCATCCGGGTGCAAGCCGTTCATGAGCCGAAATGAATACTCCAGCGTTTCGTAGCCGTTGTGGTACTTCTCCGGCAAGTTGAACCTGAGCACCTTGGTGCCGTCGTAGCGTTTGACGCCAAGACCATTGAGCAGGGAGATTCCGACGATCTTCCCGATGCTTGGCGTCGCCCACCCGCCAGCACCCCTCCTGGACATCGGCGCCTTGTGTCCCAGATAAGGCGCCAATAGCAACAGGCCGCTGGCCAACTCGCCGTGCCTGCTTCCGCCAAAACGCAGCGCGAGACCTCCGCCGGAAGAATGCCCGCCTACGATGAACCGGGCATCAGAACCTGACTGGCTTTTGATGTGCCCGATCAGATCGGCAAGGTCTTCCTCGAGCTGATCAACATGGTCTATGTCTCCTCGCCGCACGGGATTCGGGCCATGCCCGCGCAGGTCGGGCAGATAGACAGTGGCAATGCCGCTGCTGCTGAAATGTTTCGCGAAGGCGTGCAGATAGGCGCTGTGCGCCGAAGAACCGTGGATCAGGATCGCGTGACGGCTGGAAGCAGCGCATGGATATCTGCGAAACGACAACTCGGTGCCATCCCGTGCGCGGTATGGCTCCAGCGGGGCCATTTCATCGATCTGATTTCGCAGCGGGAATAGCTCGGCGAATTTGAATGGCTCGGCTGGCTCGGTCACTGAAGGCTCGGCTAAGGCGGCTGATACCGTTGATACGCAGATGCTAGCAGCGCGCCTTGAGCCTCAGGCTACGGGCTACTTCGGCAGGTGCTCGACCGTCGTGATCAACTGCTCGCGCAGCCAGCGGTTCGCCGGCTCGCTGTCGACGCTCGCATGCCAGTACAGATACGCATCCATCGACGGCATGTCCATCGGGAACGCGAGGATCTGGTTGTTGAACTGCTGGTTGGCGATCTGCGCGTAGCGTTCCGGCATCGTCAGCAGCAGATCGCTCTGGCTGACGACACGGCACGCGGCGAAGTAGTGCTGGCAGCGCAGGCGGACGCGGCGCTTGAGGCCTTGACGGTTGAGCTCGACATCTTCCATGCCGGGGCCGCTGCGCCGCGAACTGACGAGCACGTGGTGCGCGCGCAGGTAGGCGGCGAGATTGAGCGACTTCGCGGTGGCGGGATGACCCGCGCGGGCGACGACGACGAGCCGGTCGGTCGAGACCAGCTGGTGGCGGATTTCGTCGGACAGCGGCAGCAGCACGTCGAGTGCGGCGTCGAGGCTGCCGGCGGCGAGCTCGGAGTCCAGCGTGCGGCGATCAGTGCGGATCGCGCTGATGTCGACCGACGGCGCAGCCGTCGCAACCCGTGCCAGCAGCGGCGGCAGGACGGTGGCTTCGAGCACGTCGCGTACGGCAATCTGGAAATGCCGCTGGGTCGTCGCCGGATCGAACTGCTGCAGCTCGTTGAGCGTGACTTCGAGACTGTGCAGGGTGCGCCGCACCGGCTGCATCAGGCTGCGCGCGAGCGGTGTCGGCACCATGCGCCGGCCTTCGCGGATGAACAGCGGGTCGTTGAACATCTCGCGCAGACGGCCGAGCGCGTGGCTGATCGCCGGCTGGGTCAGATGCAGCTTCTCGCCGGCCTTGGTGATGCCGCCCTCGCTGAAGATCGCGTCGAGCACGACCAGCAGATTCAGATCGATACGATGCAGATGCACCGTCTTTATCCCAGGGGATGCAGATTATTCATTGGAATGATCCTAAGCCCAGGCCTAGTCTGCGGCAAGCTCCGCAAACCCCTGCCCCAGAGACCCTGCCATGACCGACAACCCGACCCCCGCCCCGAAGCAGATGTTCGACCTCAGCGGCAAGGTGGCGCTGGTCACCGGCGCAAGCCGCGGCATCGGCGAGTCGATCGCCAAGACCCTCGGCGCCTACGGCGCGCACGTGATCGTGTCGAGCCGCAAGATCGATGGCTGCGACCGCGTTGTCGATGAGATCAAGGCCGCGGGCGGTTCGGCCGAAGCCTTTGCCTGCCATATCGGCGAGATGGCGCAGATCGATGCGGTGTTCGCGATGATCGAGCAGAAGCACGGCCGCCTCGACATCCTCGTCAACAACGCAGCTGCCAACCCTTATTTCGGCCCGATTGCCGACACCGACCTGAGCGCGTTCCAGAAGACCCTCGACGTCAACATCCGCGGCTACTTCTTCATGTCGGCCGCCGGCTACAAGCTGATGAAGAAGAACGGCGGCGGCGCGATCGTCAACACCGCATCGGTCAACGGCGTGATCCCGGGCCCGTACCAGGGCATCTACTCGATCACCAAGGCCGCGGTGATCTCGATGACCCATGCCTGCGCCAAGGAGTGGGCGCCTGAGCACGTGCGCGTCAACGCGCTGCTGCCGGGCATCACCGATACGAAATTCGCGTCGGCGCTGGTCAACAATCCGCAGCTGATGAAGGTCATGGGCGGCAAGGTGCCGATGGCGCGCGTCGCGCATCCGGATGAGATGGCCGCGGCGGTGCTGTACCTGGTGTCGCCGGGCGCGAGCTATACCACCGGTGTCTGTCTGAACGTCGACGGCGGCTACCTGACCGCATAAGCCATGAACGAACTCAAGGGCAAGGTTGCCGTCATCACCGGCGCGGGCAGCGGCTTCGGTCGCGAACTCGCGATTCTCTGCGCCGCCGAAGGCATGCGCCTTGCGCTTGCAGACATCAACGAAGATGCACTGCGCGCAACCCAGGCATTGCTGCGGGCGCATGCGCAGGTGCTGCTGCAGAAAGTGGACGTGTCGAAGGCCGAATCGGTCGAATCTCTCGCGACCGCGACCTACGCAAAGTTCGGTGCCGCGAACCTGCTGTTCAACAACGCCGGCGTCGCCGTCGCCGGACCGACCTGGACGACGACGCTCGACGAATGGGATTGGGTCACCGGCGTCAACCTGATGGGGGTCGTGCACGGCATCCGCAGCTTGGTGCCCCGCATGCTCGAACAGAAAGATGCCTGTCATATCGTCAACGCCGCCTCGGTAGCCGGCCTGCTCGCAGTGCCGGCATCGAGCATCTACTGCGTGACAAAGCACAGCGTCGTCGTGATGTCGGAAGTCCTGCACCATGAGCTGACTGCGGCGCACGCGGACATCGGCGTGTCGGTGCTATGCCCGGCCTTCGTCAACACTGGCATCGCCGATTCCCCGTCGCATCGCCCTGAAGGACTCACCGCCGCCAATCCACTCGCCGCCGAATACGAAGAGCGTGTCCGCAAGGCCGTGCGCTCCGGCAAGCTGTCGGCCACCGACGTCGCGCGCATCACGATGGATGCCGTCAAGACGAAGCGCTTCTACATCCTGACGCACCCGAACATCAAACCTGCGGTCGAGATGCGCCTGCGCGACATTCTCGATGGCCGCGCGCCGACGAATCCGATGCCGTAACCCATTACAACTCGTCATGCCCGCGAAAGCGGGCATCCAGGGCGGAGAGCACAGCGCTTCTTAACCCTGGATGACTCGCTACGCTCGCCCTTCGGACGTTCGATGCGAGCATCGTCCCGCATTCGCGGGAATGACGGATCAAGAGTTCTGAGGAACATTTCATGAAAGCCCTGCTCTGCAAATCCTACGGCCCGCCAGAAACCCTGGTGCTCGAAGACGTCGTGATCGGCCAGCCCGATGAATACCAGGCGCTGGTGCGCGTGCACGCCGCCGGCGTCAATTTTCCCGACACCCTGATCATCGAAGGCAAGTACCAGTTCAAGCCGGACCTGCCGTTCTCGGCCGGCGGTGAATGCTCGGGGGTGGTTGAAGCGGTCGGCACCAAGGTCAAGAACGTCAAGGCTGGCGACAAGGTGATTGCATTCACCGGCTGGGGGGCGTTTGCCGAACTGCTGCTCGCCGATTCGCGCGCACTGATCCCGATGCCGGCCGAAATGGACTACGTCACCGCCGCCTCGTTCGTGATGACGTACGCGACCTCGTATCACGCACTGAAGGATCGCGCCGCCCTCAAGGCCGGCGAAACCCTGCTCGTGCTCGGCGCCTCCGGCGGCGTCGGCCTCGCCGCGATCGAGATCGGCAAGGCACTCGGCGCCAAGGTCATCGCCGCTGCGTCGACCGCCGAGAAGCTTGCGGTCTGCAAGGACCACGGTGCCAACGAACTGATCAACTACACGAGCGAAGATCTGAAGGCACGCATCAAGGAGCTGACCGGCGGCAAGGGCGTCAATGTCGTCTACGATCCGGTCGGCGGTGATTACAGCGAGGCGGCGTTTCGCAGCATTGCGTGGCGCGGGCGTTTCCTGGTCATCGGTTTTGCCAACGGCGAGATCCCGAAGATTCCGCTGAACCTGCCGCTGCTCAAGGGCGCGGATATCGTCGGCGTGTTCTGGGGCGACTACGCCAAGCGCGAAGCGATGAACAATCTGATGGATCTGCGCGTGCTGCTGGGCTGGCTCAAGGAAGGCAAGCTCAAGCCGCATATCGCCGGCACGTTCCCGCTTTCGCAGGGTGCTGCCGCGATCCGCCAGCTGATGGATCGCAAGGTCTCCGGCAAGCTTGTCATCACGCCGCAGGAAGCCTGAGCATGAGCACCATTCCGGTTCAGGAGAAACATCGCTTCGACATCGCGGCGCTGCAGCGCTACATGCAGCAGCACGTTGAGGGCTTTCAAGGCGAGCTGAGCGTCGAACAGTTCAAGGGTGGTCAGTCGAATCCGACCTACAAGCTCAGCGCCGGCGGCAGGAACTACGTGCTGCGGCGCAAACCACCGGGCAAGCTGCTTGCCTCCGCGCATGCGGTCGATCGTGAATACACGGTGATCAGCGCGCTCGCCGGCAGCAAGGTGCCGGTCGCGAAAACCTATTGCCTCTGCGAGGACGAGTCGGTGATCGGCACGGCCTTCTACATCATGGACTGCGTCGAGGGCCGCGTGCTGTGGGATCCGGCGCTGCCGGGCGAGACGCGGGAAACGCGCGCCGCGATGTTCGACGAGATGAACCGCGTCATCGCCGCCCTGCATCAGGTCGACTACACGAAGATCGGCCTCGCCGATTACGGCAAGCCGGGTAACTACTTCGCGCGCCAGATCAGCCGCTGGACCAAGCAGTACCGTGCATCTGAGACCGAACGCATCGACGCGATGGACCGCCTGATCGCCTGGCTGCCGGAGCACATCCCGCCCGGCGACGAGACGACGATCGTCCACGGCGACTATCGCCTCGACAACATGATTTTCCACCCGACCGAGCCGCGTGTGCTTGCGGTACTCGACTGGGAACTGTCGACGCTCGGCCATCCGCTCGCCGACTTTGCGTACCACTGCATGACCTGGCACATCCCGGCCGGCGTGTTCCGCGGTCTCGGCGGCGCGAAGCTCGCCGAGCTCGGCATTCCGTCGGAGGCCGAGTACGTGCGCACCTACTGCGAGCGCACCGGCCGCGGTGCTATCGATCCCGATCACTGGGATTTCTACATGGCCTACAACCTGTTCCGCCTCGCCGCGATCCTGCAGGGGATCGCGGGCCGCGTGAAGGACGGCACGGCTTCCAGCGCGCAGGCGCAGCAGATGGGCGCCGCCGCACGACCGCTGTCCGATCTGGCCTGGCATCAGGTCGAGAAGATTCTGGCGCGCCGTTAAAGAAATCTCCCCTCTCCCCTTGGGAGAGGGGCCGGGGAGAGGGCCGTCGGGACACCGCCCTCTCCCCTAACCCCTCCTCCATACGGGGAGGGGAACCAATTACCTGGAGTTTTTATGAGCTTTGAATACTCGCAGAAATCCCTCGATCTGATGAAGCGTCTCAACGCGTTCATGGACGAGCACATCTATCCGAACGAGACGCGCTTCCTCGCCGAAGTCGCCGAGGGCGATCGCTGGCAGCCGACGCAGATCATCGAGACGATGAAGGCCAGGGCCAAGGAAGCCGGCTTGTGGAACCTGTTCCTGCCCGAGTCGGAACATGGCGCCGGCCTGACGAATCTCGAATACGCGCCGCTGTGCGAGATCATGGGCCGCGTGCTGTGGGCACCGGAAGTGTTCAACTGCTCGGCGCCGGACACCGGCAACATGGAAGTGTTCGCGCGCTACGGCACACCTGCACAGCAGGAGCAATGGCTCAAGCCACTGCTCAACGGCGAGATCCGTTCGGCTTTCGCGATGACCGAGCCGGAAGTCGCATCGTCGGACGCGACGAACATCGCCTGCCGCATCGAACGCGACGGCGACGAGTACGTCATCAACGGCCGCAAGTGGTGGACCTCGGGCGCGAACGATCCGCGCTGCAAGATCTTCATCGTGATGGGCAAGACCGACCCGGACAATCCCAGCCGTCACAGCCAGCAGTCGATGATCCTCGTGCCGCGCGACACTCAGGGCGTCAAGATCCTGCGCCACCTGCCGGTGTTCGGTTACGACGACGCGCCGCATGGCCACGCCGAGATCCAGTTCGACAACGTCCGCGTGCCGGCGACCAACATGCTGCTCGGCGAAGGCCGCGGCTTCGAGATCGCCCAGGGCCGTCTCGGACCGGGCCGTATCCATCACTGCATGCGCCTGATCGGCCTGGCCGAACGCGCGCTGGAAAAGATGTGCAAGCGCTCGCTGCAGCGCGTCGCCTTCGGCAAGCCGGTCGCCGCGCAGACGGTGACGCTGGAGCGCATCGCCGAGTCGCGCATCCTGATTGACTCGGCGCGCCTGCTGACGCTCAAGGCCGCGTACATGATGGACACCGTCGGCAACAAGATCGCCGCGAAAGAGATCGCGATGATCAAGGTCGCCGCGCCGAACATGGCCTGCCAGGTCATCGACTGGGCGATGCAGGTGCACGGCGCCGGTGGCATGACCGACGACTTTGGCTTGTCGTATGCGTACGCGCAGGCGCGCACGCTGCGCCTCGCTGACGGCCCGGATGAAGTGCATCGCAACGCGATCGGCAAGATGGAACTCGCGCGCTACGTGTCGAAGGACGCGATGGCCGCCTACAGCAGCAGTCGCAAACCGGCGTAATCCGGAACACGTCATGACTGCCTTTGCACTGGACAGCCTGCTCAACCGTCACTTCGGTGGGGATGACACGGCGGACTGGCCGGAGGGCACGCGGATGTTCGCGACGCGCTTCGGGCGCATTCGTGTGTTCGACTCCGGCGGCAAAGGTCCGGTGATGCTGATGGTGCCGGACGGGCCCAATGTCATCGAGCATCATCTGCCGGTGATCGAAGCGCTGCGCGCGCATGCGCGTGTGATCTGTTTCGACCTGCCCGGCTTCGGTCATTCACAACCGGCGGCGGCCTATCGCCATCGCCTGCAGGATGGTGCCGCGGTCGTGCTCGCGGTGATGGACGCACTCGATGTGCGGGAAGCCGCCCTGCACTTCAGCTGCTCGAACGGCCTGTATGCGATCGCAACGGCGAAACTTGCGCCACAGCGCATCCGCCGCCTGCTGCTGTGCCAGACGCCGTCGATGCAGGCGATGCGCGAGTGGATCCCGCGCAACGTGCCAAAGCCGCTGCAGGTGCCTTTGGTCGGACAGCTGCTGATGCGCAGCGCGCGGCGGCGCTTCGCCAAGGTCTGGTACGACATCGCACTGCCGGAGCCGGCGACGCGGCCCGCTTTCCTGAAGATTGCCGATCACGCGCTGACCCATGGCGGCTGCTTCTGCCTCGCCAGCGTCGTGCAGGGCTTGTCCGGTGCGCAAGAGGCTGAGCTGCGCGGCGTGAAGCAGCCGGTGACGATGCTGTGGGGCGATCGCGATCGCAGCCATCGCCGCACGCGCGCCGAATCCCTGCTCGATCTGCTGCCGCAGGCCGAGATCATCCATTTCCCCGAGTGCGGGCATTTCCCCGACCTCGAACAACCGCAGCGCTATGTCGAACTCGCGCTCGCCACCCTCCACAGCTGAGAACCTCCATGTCCAAGAATCCGCAATACCGTCTCGCCTCGCGCCCGCAGGGCATGGTCAGCGCCGCGAACTTCGAGTACGTCGAAGGCAGCATCGGCGAACCGGCCGACGGCCAGTTCCTCGTCGAGATCGCCTACATCTCGCTGGATCCGGCGATGCGCGGCTGGATGAACGATGCGAAGTCGTACATCCCGCCGGTCGGCATCGGCGAAGTCATGCGCGCCGGCGCGGTTGGCAAGATCATCGCCTCAAAGCACCCGAAGTTCGCGGTCGGCGAGCATGTGGTCGGCACCTTCGGCGTGCAGAAGTTCGCGCTGTCCGACGGCAAGGGCGTCACTCGGGTCGATCCCAAGCTCGCACCGCTGCCGGTGTATCTGGGCACGCTCGGCATGCCGGGCATGACCGCGTACTTCGGCCTGCTCGAAGTCGGCGAAGCCAAGGCCGGCGAAACGGTTGTGGTCTCCGGCGCTGCCGGTGCGGTTGGCCAGGTCGCCGGCCAGGTCGCGAAGATCAAGGGCTGCCGCGTTGTCGGCATTGCCGGCGGCGCCGACAAGTGCCGCTACGTCGTCGACGAACTCGGCTTCGACGCCTGCATCGATTACAAGAATGAAGACGTCAAAGCCGCGCTCAAGCAGCATTGCCCGAAAGGCGTCGATGTCTACTTCGACAATGTCGGCGGCGAGATTCTCGACGACGTGCTGACCCGCCTCGCGATGCACGCGCGCATCGTGATCTGCGGCGCGATCTCACAGTACAACAGCACCGCGGTCAAGGGACCGAGCAACTACCTGTCGCTGCTGGTGCACCGCGCCAGCATGAAAGGCATGGTCGTGTTCGACTGGGCCGCCCGTTACGGCGAAGCCGCGCAGACCATGGGCGGCTGGCTCGCGGAAGGCAAGCTCAAGACCCGCGAAGACATCGCCGAGGGCATCGAGAATTTCCCGGACGCCCTGCTCAAGCTGTTCCGCGGCGAGAACACCGGCAAGCTGGTTCTCAAAGTCTGACGTTCTGTAGGACATTGGCTGCGCTGCGATATGTGCAGCGCAGCAATTTGCGACTGCGACTGCCAGTGCAGCGAACGGTCATCCTCAAACGACCAACGGGCACGCAATAGACCCCCGATTTGTTGCACACTGCGGGCAGGTGCCCGCCGGTGATCGGATGAGGTTCATCCGTGGATCTTCAACCGTCTCCAGCTGGCATCTGGCCACATAACTACATAAGAGCGCATCGGCGACCTGCCGATGCCCATCGGTGCGAGAGATAGGAGACTGGAATGAGAGCTTTGCTCAGGAGAGCCTTGTGCGTGGGCGCAGGGGGAGTCCTTGCGGCTGTGCCGTTTGCGGCATCTGCCCTGCCATTTACCCTTGGGGAAATTGACGGACGCCTGGATACCAACGTATCCGTCGGCGCCACTTTCCGTACGCAGGACCGGGACAATGGCCTGGTCGGCATTGCCAACGGCGGGACTGCACGATCCGTCAATGATGACGACGGCAATCTCGGCTTCGGCAAGGGCGATGTCGTCGCCGCTGTCGCCAAGGCCACGCACGATCTGGAACTGCAGTGGCGCGACTTCGGCGTGTTCTCGCGCTTCAGCTATTTCTACGATCAGGCGGCGGCAGATGCCTCGCGTCTCGAAGATCGCCTGACCGGCGGCGTGCAGAGCGACCCCGGTCGACGCCTCGCCACGGCGAATCGCGGCAAGGATGAATACGAGCTCGGCCCTGAAGGCCGCGACCGTCTCGAATCGCAGGTCGAGCTGCTCGATCTGTTTGCCTATGCACGCTTCAACATTGCCGATCGACCGGCATCGGTGCGCTTCGGCAAGCAGGTGGTGAGCTGGGGTGAAAGCACCTTCATCCAGAACGGCATCAATTCGATCAACCCGATCGATGTGGCGCGTATTCGCGCGCCGGGCGCCGAACTGAAGGAAGCCCTGCTGCCGACGGCGCTGCTATGGACCACGATGCAGGTCGCCGACGGTCTGAGCATGGAAGCCGTGTGGATGACTTCGTACGAGCGCACCCGCATCGATCCGCGCGGCAGTTTCTTCTCGACCAATGATTTCGTCTCGGACGACGGCAACAAGGCAGTTGTCAGCTTTGGCCGCCGCAACGACGACAACAATGCCTTTGATCCGACCGCTCCTCCGGGCACCTTCAGTGCATGGGTGCCGCGTGAAGAGTCGGGAGGCACCGAAGATGCCACGCGCCAGTTCGGCGTGACCTTGCGCTATTTCTCCGAAGCACTGAACGGCACCGAGTTCGGTTTCTACTACCTGAACTACCACAGCCGCACGCCGCTGGTTTCCGGCATTCGCGGTGCCGCGACCAATCCGGGCAATCTCGCCGCGGCGAGCTGCTCGGAAGATGCGGCAGCCGCGGGCTGTCGCGCTGGTTACTTCGCCGAGTATCCGTCGGACATCAGCCTCTACGGCATCAGCTTCAATACCGATGGGCCGTGGGGCGTTGCGCTGCAGGGTGAATATTCGTACCGCCCGGAACAGCCGCTGCAGATTTCAGGAACTGAAGTGTTGCTGGCAACGCTGGGCGTACCGACTTCAAGCCTGGCTCCCGCTCCGCTGCCGGCTGGAACCTATGTGAAGGGCTACCGCGAAGTCGAGATGCATCAGGTGCAGGTCACCGGCACCAAGGCATTCGGCCCGAATCTCGGCGCAGACCAGTTTGTGATGGTCGGTGAAGTGGGCTACAACAACTTCAACCTGCCGGAAGGCGTTCTGTTCAACGGCCCAGGCGCAGGTCTGCCGTCGTGCTCGATGGCCCCCCAGGTGCTGGCCGCCGTGTCGAATGGTTCATGCCAGCAAACCGTCGGCGGCGGGTACGCCACCGAAAGCTCATGGGGTTATCGCCTGGTCGGCCGTCTCGACTACGAAAACGTCATCGGTCCGGTCGGCATGTCGCCACGCCTGGTGTTCGCGCATGACGTCAACGGTGTTGGCCCGAACTTCAACAAGGACACCAAGGCCGTCACTGTCGGCATCGCGTTCAACTATCTGCAGTCCTGGCAGGCGGACATCGGCTACACCGCGTTCTTCGACGGCCGCACCTACTCGGGTACCGATCCTGTGCCACCGGGTACCGTGCTCGACCCAGGCGATCCGGACGCGACGCCGCCGAGATCACCGACGATTGCGCCGGGCGGAGCCCCCCAGTCCGCAGACTTCTCAACCAGCGCGAACCCGAACAAGGATCGTGACTTCCTCGCCGTCAGCGTTTCGTATGCGTTCTGACCGCTGACGAATGGAGATGACCATGAACATTAAAAATCTGTTTACCGCCGGTTGCCTGTTGCTGGCACCGGGACTGAGCTGGTCGGCCGTGTCCGCCGACGAAGCTGCGAAGCTCGGCACTACCCTGACCCCCATCGGCGCTGAAAAAGCGGCGAATGCGGCAGGAACGATTCCCGCCTGGACCGGCGGCCTCAAGGACATTCCGGCCGGCTTCAAGCCCGGTGGCAACTATCCGGACCCGTATCCGAACGACAAGCCGCAGTTCACCATCGATGGAACCAACGCCGACAAGTACAAGGCCAATCTGAGCCCGGGTCAGATGGCGCTGCTCAAGCGCTATCCGACCTGGAAGATGAAGGTCTATCCGACCCGGCGTACGGCGGCGTATCCGGAAGGGATCTACAAGGAAACGAAGGGCAACGCGACGAACGTCCAGCTTGTCCAGGATGGCAAGGGCTTCACCGGCACCACCGGTGGCTTCGTGTTCCCGATTCCGCAGAGCGGGCTCGAAACGATCTGGAACCATCTGACGTCGTACAAGGGCGATACCTACGCCACCTCATGGAGCCAGGCGGCAGTCACCACCAACGGCAGCTACAACCTAGTGCGCTTCGACTACGAGTACGACTTCGTCCACGGCAACCAGAAGCGCACCGTCGCAGAACGTGATCCGACGCTGCTTTTCTACTTCCTGCAGATCATCAAGGATCCACCGCGCCTCTCCGGCGGCATCCTGCTGGTCCACGAGTTCGCCAATCAGGTCGCCAACCCGCGCAAAGCCTGGACCTACAGTCCGGGCCAGCGTCGCGTGCGTCTGGCGCCGAACATCGCGTACGACAACCCGGGCACGGCGGCGGATGCACTGCGCACCTCGGACGACTTCTTCATGTTCAACGGCGCAACCGACCGTTACGACTGGAAGCTGGTCGGCAAGCAGGAGCTGTATATCCCGTACAACTCGTACGCGATCAGCAGCTCGGAGCTGAAGGTCAAGGACGTGCTCAGGGCGAACCACATCAACCCGGAACCGGCACGCTACGAGCTGCATCGCGTCTGGGTCGTCGAGGCCACGCTCAAGCAGGGTACGGGCCACCTCTACAAGCGCCGCACCTTCTATCTCGACGAAGACAGCTGGCTGGTTCACGTCGAAGACAAGTACGACAACCGTGATCAGCTGTGGCGCGTCGATGAACTGCACTCGACCTCGTTCTATGACGTGCCGTTCCTCGGCACCGGCGTCGAGGTCAAGCACGATCTGCAGTCGGGCCGCTATCTGGCGATGCAGCTGCGCAACGAAGAGACCGACGTCTACAAGCCGATCAACCGCACGCCGGCCGACTTCACGCCGGACTCGCTGCGCACGAAGGGCACGCGTTAAGCAGTAAGCGACACCCAACCGGACCCGGCATCACGCCGGGTCCGGTTTTTTGTGCGTGCTATAAAAGCGTTGGGGAAGCTCTGAATAAGCGTAGCGAGCGAAGGCAGGTTGCGTGAGGACGGAGCGCAGGGCTGCTCCGAAGGGAGCAGCCAGTTGCCTTCGTGTGCAATGAGGATTCCGAGCACCGCCCTCACGCAAGATGCCGAGCGCAGTAGCTTATTCAGAGTTTCCCCCCAGTCGGCTGCACGAGCGACCACACAGCGGCTCAGCCGCGGATGATGAGGAGAGTCCGGTGACACAACAGTCCGCGCCCGCACGCGCTGCAACGCTGTACCCGTGGTTCGTCGTCGCGATCCTGATGGTCGCCTACGTGTTCTCCTTCATCGACCGGCAGATTCTCAATCTGCTGGTCGGGCCGATCCGCCGCGATCTCGGCATCAGCGATACGCAGATGAGCCTGCTGATGGGCTTCTCGTTCGCGATCTTCTACACCATCCTCGGCATCCCCCTCGGCCGTCTCGCCGACAGCAAGAGCCGGCGTGGCCTGATTGCCGCTGGCGTCGTGGTCTGGAGCATCATGACCGCGCTGTGCGGCGCAGCGAAGCAGTACTGGCAGCTGTTCCTGTTCCGCATCGGCGTCGGTGTCGGTGAAGCCGCGCTGTCTCCTGCAGCGTATTCGATGATTGCGGACTACTTCCCGGCCGAGCGTCGCGCAACCGCAATGAGCGTCTACTCGATGGGCATCTTCATTGGCTCCGGTCTCGCTTTCCTGCTCGGCGGTCTCGTGATTCACGCGGTGGCGAGTCAGGGCCTCGTCGCCCTGCCCGTGCTGGGCGAAACGCGGCCGTGGCAAGTCGTGTTCCTGATCCTCGGTGCAGCCGGCATCCTGTTCAGCCTGATCTTCCTGGTGGTTCGCGAACCACCGCGCCAAGGCGTGCCTGCCGGCCAGACCAGCCTGCCCTTCGGCGAGGTCGTTGCCTATCTGTGGCTGAACCGTCGCACCGTGCTCAGTCACAACCTCGGATTCGCGATGCTGGCGTTCTGTTCGTACGGCACCAGTTCATGGATCCCGACCTTCTTCATCCGTACCCATGGCTGGGATGCCGGGCGTGTCGGCATCGTCTACGGCACGCTGGTCATGATCTTCGGCTCACTCGGCATCATCGCCGGCGGCCGCCTCGCCGACTGGTGGGTCAAGCGCGGCCAGAGCGACGGCGCACTGCGCGTCGGCATCGTCGCGTCCTGCCTGTGCGCCGCGAGCGGTGCGCTGTATCTGATTGCGCCGAATGGCACGCTCGCCGCGGCATTGATGGTGCCGGCGATCTTCGCACTCGGCATGCCGTTCGGCGCCGCTCCAGCAGCGCTGCAGGAGATCGTGCCGAACCGCATGCGCGGCCAGACAACCGCGGTCTACCTGTTCATCGTCAACCTGCTCGGCCTGGGCGTCGGTCCGACCGCAGTCGCGCTGGTCACCGACTATGTCTTCGCCGACGACAACGCGCTGCGCTGGTCGATCCTGATCGTCGGCAGCGTTGCCAACCTGGCTGCGATCGGATTTCTTGCGGCCGGCATGAAACCCTATCGCGAAACCCACGCGCGCCTGCATGCGCCTAAGTGCTGATCCATCTCAGTGGATAATCCGGTAGCACGGCACATATCGCCTGCCCGGCAGCTTCATGCGATGACTGGCAACGAAGTCTGCGAGCAGGTCATCCATCGGCGCGAGGATGCTCGCATCACCATTCAGCTCGAACGGCCCATGCGCCTCGACCGCACGCACGCCATCTTCCTTGACGTTGCCGGCGACGACGCCTGAGAACGCGCGACGCAGATTTGCCGCCAATAGATGCGCCGGCTGGTCCTTGTGCAGGTTGAGCGATGCCATGCCGGCGTGCGTTGGAGCAAACGGCATCTGGAACGCGCGATCGATCCTGAGCAGCCAGTTGAAGTAGTACGCATCATTGCGTTCAGCACGGAATGCACGCACCCGCGCGATGCCATCCTGCATCACCCGCGCAACCTGCTCCGGATCGTTGATGATGATCTGGTAGTGCTTCTGCGCTTCGGCGCCCAGCGTCGCAGCGATGAAGGCATCGACCTGCTGGAAGTACGCTCGTGCCGTTTCCGGCCCGGTGAAGATCAGCGGAAACGGAATCTCGGCGTTGTTCGGATGCATCAGTATGCCGAGCAGATAGAGAATCTCCTCGGTCGTACCGACGCCGCCCGGCAGCACGATGATGCCGTGGGCGAGCCGCACGAAGGCTTCGAGGCGCTTCTCGATGTCCGGCAGGATCACCAGCGCGTTGACGATCGCATTGGGCGATTCGGCGGCAATGATGCCGGGCTCGGTGATGCCGAGATAGCGGCCGTCGCTGATGCGCTGCTTGGCGTGGCCGATCGTCGCACCTTTCATCGGCCCCTTCATCGCACCTGGACCACAGCCGGTACCGATGTCCATGCCGCGCAGGCCGAGCTGATAGCCGACGAGCTTGCTGTAGTCGTACTCCTCGCGCGAGATCGAATGGCCGCCCCAGCAGACCACCAGGCGCGCGGGCAATCTGGCCTGCAGCAGACCAGCATTGCGCAGGATATGAAACAACGCATCGGTAATGCCTTCGCTGGCATCGAGATCGAACACCTCGTTGCCGATGATCTCGTCGCTGACGTAGAGGATGTCACGCAGTACCGAAAACAGATGTTCGCGCAGGCCGGTGATCATGACTCCATCGACAAATGCCAGGGCAGGCGCATTGCGCAGACACAGCTTGATGCCGCGCTCCTCCTGCTCGATGCGAATCTCGAAATCGGGGAAGCGCTCCAGCAACTGCTTGCCGTCATCAACGTTGCTGCCACTGTTGAGCACCGCCAATGCGCAGTTGCGGAACAGGCGATAGAGTCCGCCATGGCTGGCATCGAGCAGCTTGCTGACTTCGGTGCGGGACAGCACCGCGAGGCTGCCTTCTGGAAACAGTTCAGCGTCCACCAGGGATTGCGTCATTGATTGTTACTTTTCTGTAGGGAGAAGTTGTTGCACGACATGCAGTGTATGCAATGAGCATTGCACTTCGCGCAGGCGTAGACTGCAATCCCCCCAGAACAACTCTGCTACGCATGAACGATCTGCAAGAAACCATCGCTGAACTGGTTGGCGAAGGCGCCGCCATCCGCGCCGTCGTCGCTGCCCTGATCCAGCTGTCGCCCGACGGCCAGAAACTCGCCGACCTGATCAAGCACTACGACCTCAAGACTGCAGGTGTACTCAAGGACGTCGCCGCGCGAAAGCCGGACTTCGGCCAGACTGCAATCAAGGCCTACAACGAAGTGCTGAACGGTCTGGCGTCGCAGATCACGCCGTAGCATCGAGCAAGCTGGGCGCCATCCTGTCGGCACAGGATGGCGCACCACGATTACTCCACCTGCTTTTCCTTCTGCGCCGCGGCGAGCTTTTCCAGTGCCGCCAGATCCAGTGATTCCGCCGCGCTCTTCAGGCTGTCCATCTCGACGCCGGTACCGCTCAGGCTGACGCTGAAGCGGTTGCCGAGCAGCAACTTGTATTCGCCTGCCTGGTTTGTCGAGTTCCACTTCTCGCTGACCATGCGGTCGCCATCGCGGCGGCTGCGCTCATAGCCGGTATCCGATTCGCTTTCGGTCTCTGCGCCCGCCCAACTGGCCAGCGCGGCGAGTGCCTGTGCGCCGCCGAGGTCGCTGATCTCCAGATCGATCGCATGCGTACCGTCTTCATCCGCATAACGCGCATTGGCGTGTGACAGCTGCAGGCCCAGCGCGGTATCGCGCTTGGCGGTGAAGCTGCGGCGCGGATAGTCGCCCAGGGTTTCCGGCAGCAGAGCCTTGAGCGCCTGCGGGTCCATGGATTCGACCTTGCCGTCATTGCCCATCAGGGCACCCATGACCTCGCCCATCGCCTTCTGCTGATCGACCCCGTCGCCGGACTTCGTCGCCGCTTCCATTTTCTTGGTCGCCTGCTCGACGTTCTTCGCCCACTTCTCCATCTTGTCGGCATCGAGCGTCACGGTATTTCCGTCATGGCTGATCTCGATGCTGTCACTGCGCGAGTCGCGCCCGATGTCGGCCACACCCGAGATTTTCGCAATGACACTGCCGAGCACCAGCGACAGGATGATCGCGACGATCACCGTCACCGCCGTGTACGGCACCGCCTTTTCCTGTGGGCAGCGCATGGTTTCGGGCAAGCCGAGATAGAGCAGATAGATCGCGTAGACGCCACCGGCAATCGCCAGCAGCGAGCCCAGCCAGGGCACCAGCACCAGCACGCCAGCGAGCCAGCTCGCGGTCGATGCGTAGGCAGTGGCCTTGAGTGCCTGCACATCGTCCTTCTGGCCGCCGAAGGTTGGCGCCAGCGCATTGACCAGCAGCGCAAGCAGATAGACCGACAGCAGGGCCAGACCGTACTGCATCAGCATGTTGCTCAGGCCGCTGACGATGCCGACGCGGACAGTGCCGACAAACGGCACGCCGATGCCGATGATGCTGCCCTTGAGAAATCCGGCAATCGCCGGCAAAGCTGCCAGCCAGATGATGTAGCGCAGATATAGCCCGGCAACGCTATCCGTTTCGCCGGCGATCACCGGCCATTCGGACTTCGGCGCCAGCACCACGCCCTTGGCGCGGCTGATCAGATGTTCACGATCCATGTGCATTCCCCCCACCGGTCAATTGTTGAACAGAAGGCAGCATACGCGATGGATCAGCGCACTCAAGCTGATTTGTCCTACAGACTGTGACGAGCCGCGCAGGCTGCTCCGAAGGGAGCTGTCCCGCAGGGGGCGGCCGATATTCAGGAAACGAACTCGCGAATCAGCGCATTGACCTGATCGGGTTCGTCATGCGCAACCCAATGCGTCGCCTTCGGCAGACGTGCGATACGCAGATCAGGCACCAGTGCATCGAGCCCTTCGAGCACGCCGGGCAGCAGCGCGATATCGCTTTCGCCCCAGATCACCAGCGTCGGCACGCGGATCATGAACTTCTGCGGATCGAGCTCCGGTGCGACAGGGCCACTGCCATCCGGTGCCGGCGGTCGCAGCGGCGACGCACGGTAATAGTTGAACATGCCAGTCAGCGCGCCGACCTGATTCCACGCCGCGTGATACCGGGCCAGCGCCGCTGCATCCTGATCACGCTCACCGAACAGCGCCGACAGACGCGCGAAATTGTTCTCGCTCATCACGCGCTCGGCCTTGTCGGTGCAGAGCAGGCGCATGTACTGGCTCGCCGCCTGCTGCGCCGGATTGTTGCGCAGCTCGCGCGCGAACAGCACCGGATGCGGCGCGTTGAGGATGACCAGCCTGGCTATCATCTGCGGATATGCGGCGGCGAAATTCCACGCCACCGCGCCGCCCCAGTCATGCGCAACGAGTACGCAGCGCTCGAAGCCCAGATGCACGATCAGCTGATGCAGGTCCTCGACCAGCACAGAAGGTCGATAGTCGGCGACCTCGGCCGGCTTGTCCGACAGGTTGTAGCCCCGCAGATCCGGCGCGACGACCGTGAACTCACCGGCGAATGCGTCGAGCTGCCGCTGCCAGGTGAACCATGCTTCCGGGAAGCCATGCACGAACAGCATCAACGGCCCGCTGCCGGCACGGATGTAGTGCAGGTGGATGCCGTTGATGCTGGCGTGCAGATGTTCCATCAAGCTGCGATCAGCGCGCCGAAACGATCCAGATGGTGATCGACGTCGCCGAACTGCTGCGAGATCATTGTCAGGCGCTTGAAATAGTGGCTCACCGCCAGCTCATCGGTCACGCCGATACCGCCGTGCAGCTGCACCGCCTGCTGGCTGACATAGCGTGCGCTCTGCGCGATCAGCACCTTCGCCGCAGACACTGCATGGCGACGTGCAGCCGCATCGCCGTCGAGACGTGCGGCAGCGAGATACGCCATCGAGCGCGCCTGTTCGGCGTGCAGATACATCTCGACCGCGCGATGCTGCAGCGCCTGGAAGCTGCCGATCGCCACACCGAACTGCTTGCGCGTCTTCAGGTAGCCGACTGTCGCTTCGATCATCGCCGACATGTTGCCGACCGCTTCGGCGCACAACGCGGCAATGCCGCGATCGATCGCCTTCTCGATCACCGCCAGGGCCTGGCCTTCGGTTCCGATCAATGCGTTCGCCGCGACGCGAACGTTCTTGAGCTGGACTTCAGCCGCACGCTGGCCGTCCTGGGTCGGATATCCCGCGACGCTGACACCGGCCGTTTTCGCATCGACCAGGAACAGCGAGATACCCTGCTCGTCACGCGGCTTGCCGGAAGTGCGCGCGGAAACCAGCAGCTGGTCCGCCGTCGCACCATGCAGTACAACCGCCTTGCTGCCGTTGAGCACGTAGGTGTCGCCGTCGCGCACCGCAGTCGTCGCGACCTGGCTGAGCGCATAACGGCTGCCGCCTTCGCTATGTGCGAGTGACAGCTGCAACTCACCAGCGGCGACACGCGGCAGTGTCGCGGCCTGCTGCGCGGCGGTGCCGGCATCGGCAATCAGGCCGGCACCGAGCACGACGGTCGCGAGATAGGGTTCGACGACCATGCCGCGGCCGAGCGCTTCCATCACCAGCAGCGTATCGAAGGCACCGCCGCCGAAACCGTCATGGGCTTCCGGCAGGGCGATCGCCAATGCGCCCATCTCGGCCAGCTGCTGCCAGATCTCCGCGCTCCAGCCCTGCTCGCTGGCGACAATCGCGCGGCGCGCATCGAAGCTATAGGCCTCGCGCACATAGCGGTCGAGGCTGTCACGGAACTGGCGCTGCTCATCACTGAAATTGAAGTTCATTGTTTTCGAACCTTTAGAAGCCGAGGATCATCTTGGAGATGATGTTCTTCTGGATCTCGTTGGACCCGCCGTAGATCGTCGTCTTACGCATGTTGAAATAGTTGCCGGACAGCGACACGCCATAGTCAGGGCCGACGACTTCACCGCTGTACGCTGCATCAAGTGCCGCGTGCTGGTGCGGCAGCGCGTACTGACCGAGCGCGAGCATCATCAGCTCGGACAGGGTCTGCTGGATTTCCGAACCGCGGATCTTCAGCAGCGAGGCTTCCGGTCCCGGGGCCTTGTGCTCCATGTCCGCAGCGATCACGCGCATGTTGGTGATCTCCAGCGCCATCAGTTCGATCTCGACCTGGGCGATGCGATCGCGGAAGCGGAGGTCATCAATGAGCCGACCGCCATCATCGGCGCGCTCGCGGCTAGCGATGTCCTTCAGGCGCTTGAGCTTGCGCTTGGAACGACCGACTTCGGCAATACCGGTGCGCTCGTGGCCGAGCAGAAACTTGGCATAGGTCCAGCCCTTGTTCTCCTCGCCGACCCGGTTCTCGACCGGCACTTCGACGTTGTCGAACCAGACCTCGTTCACCTCGTGCTCGCCGTCGAGCATGATGATCGGACGCACGGTGATGCCCGGCGTCTTCATGTCGATCAGCAGGAAGGAGATGCCTTCCTGCTTGCGCGCATCGACCGAGGTCCGGACAAGGCAGAAGATCCAGTCGGCATACTGGCCGAGC
>CAZDPA010000060.1:0-21104 GCA_964507195.1 uncultured Salinisphaerales bacterium
GGGGTGCGGCCGACCATCAGGCCGGCAACGAACACCGTCAGCAGAGCGAACAGCAGCATGCCGTAGAGGCCGGCACCGACGCCGCCGATGACGACCTCGCCAAGCTGCATGTTGATCAGCGGAATCATGCCGGCGAGCGGCATCAGGCTGTCGTGCATGACGTTGACCGCGCCGCAGGAGGCGGCCGTCGTGATCACTGCGAAAAGCATCGATGCGGCGATGCCAAAACGGACTTCCTTGCCTTCCATGTTGCTGTCGAGCCCCAGGGCCGCCAGCTGCGGGTGCACCGTGGATTCAGCCCAGTAGGCTGCAGTGACACCAGCGAGGAACAGCACACCCATCGCACCGAAAAGTGCCCAGCCCTGCTTCTCGTCGCCGACCATGCGGCCGAAGACATTGGTCAGTGCGGCGCCGATCGCGAAGATCGACAGCATCTGCAGCAGGTTCGTCAGCGCCGTCGGATTCTCGAATGGATGTGCCGAGTTGACATTGAAGAAACCGCCGCCATTGGTGCCGAGGATCTTGATTGCTTCCTGAGAGGCTACTGGCCCCTGCGCGATCAACTGCGTGGCGCCCTCCAGCGTCGTGACTTCGATGTAGCTGAGGAAGTTCTGCGGCACGCCCTGCCAGATCAGCAGCAGCGCGAAGACGAGGCACAGCGGCAGGAGCAGGTAGAGCGTCACGCGCGTCAAGTCGACCCAGAAATTGCCGAGCGTGTCGCCACCGCGACGGACAAGTCCGCGCACCATCGCGACCGCGATCGCGATGCCGGTCGCGGCTGACAGGAAGTTCTGCACGGTCAGGCCGACCATCTGGCTGAAGTAGCTCAGCGTTGACTCACCGCCGTAGGACTGCCAGTTGGTATTGGTGACGAAGCTGATTGCCGTGTTGAACGCGAGGTGCGGCGACATCGCGCCGAGACTCTGGGGATTAAGCGGCAACCATTGCTGGGTGCGCAGGACCAGATACAACAAGCCGAAGCCGGCGAAGCTGAAAGCGAGGATCGCCATTGCATAGCTGCGCCAGGACTGCTCGGCGCGCGGATCGACGCCGGCAAGGTGATAGAAGCCGTGTTCGATTGGGCCAAGAACGGGCGACAGCAGGGTCCGCTCGCCCTGCAGCACCCGGAACAAATAACCGCCGAGCGGGCGCGCCATCGCCACGATCAGCGTGCAAAAGAGAATGATTAGTAGCCAGCCTTGGAGTGTCATAGAGGATCTCCTGACTAGAAGCGTTCCGCGCGGATCAGCGCGACAACGAGATAGATCAGGACACCGACAATCACCAGGCCGCCCAGCGCATATTCGAAACTCATGTCAGAAGCTCCCGGCTGCACGGACATACCAGGCCAGGCCGACAAAGCCGACTGCGCAAAGCCCGAGAAGCATCAGATCGTCCATCGCCCTACTCCGCTTGATCACGCCTTCAATGGCGTGGCGACATTAGGCAGAGGCTGAGCATAGGAATTCGAGAGGGCGCACGAAGCTGCGATATAAAGAAAGGATAAAGAAAGCCACTTCTTTCGGAGTGCCTAGTCCCCAGAGGCGGACACAAGATGACTGCCACGAAGCGGTCGCTGTCGAGCGACGGCAGTTGGCACTTCTGGGACGATCACGACAGTCACTGCAGAGCAGCCAGAAGCTGGCAGCGGAGTTTCAGAATTGACCGCCCGAAAGCGACCCTTCGTGGACTATCGCTTCAAACACATCGTCGGCAGTCATCGAACAGCCGTCTCACTGGTCTTCGGTCTGCTTGTGTCCGCGGGACCAACCCTTCCTGCTATTTCGGCGGTGCGCTGTCACTGCATCGCATCGAGCCAGACACGGCAGCAGACCCGCTTCGCAACCGCATCGCGATCAATGCAAGGACCATCAGGCTTGCTCCCGACGGCGTCACGAATGCGCCGGCTGGCTGCTGCAACTCCGGAACCCGCGGAAGTCGGGCAATCCGAAGGTTCCGGCGCGCTGAAGCGTGGATTTGCATGCGTCGGTTTGACCTGGGTCAATGCCGCTACGATGTATACATCTACGATCACTGTCATCGTGCAGGGGTTACCGGAAGACGAACATGATCGAACAGGCGCTACCGAAACGAATCTACGTGGCTACTGATCTCAGTGCACGATGCGACCGTGCCCTTGCCCGTGCCGCCCACCTTGCCAAGGCGTGGCAAAGCCAGCTCATCGTCGCGCATGTCGTTGATGACACCGAGGTCGCTCGACACGACAGCGTGGCGCTGGGTGCACGCTCATGGCGACGTCCTGAATCATGGGCGATGGTGCTGGAACGGGCACTGAAAGACGATCTCGCGGCAGCAGGCATCACTGCGGCATCGAGGATCGAGATCGGTACACCGGCCGATGCGCTGCAGCAGGCTGTGGCCAGAGACGACGCGGCTGGGTTGATCGTTCTGGGCATCGCAAAAAACGAGCTCCTGGACAGAATCCAGCTGGGCAGCACCGTTGATGCGCTGGTGCGGCACGCGCGCGTACCCGTGCTGAATGTGCGTGGCCGTGCCCGCGCGGCGTATCAGCATGTGGTGGTCGCCACGGACTTCTCCGAGCCATCGATGAATGCCTTGCGGCTGGCGGCCCGCTGGTTCGAGGGCGCGAGATTGACACTGTTCCATGCCTATATGCCGCCTGGATCCGCATCGACCAGAGACGCTGCCGCCGAGGACGCATGGCGCGCAGTGGTGACTGAAGAATGCGCCGAACACCTTGCGAGAGCGAACCTTCCCGCGCATATCTCCGCCGGGCTGCAAAGCATCGTCGAACGGGGCCAGCCCGAGGATCTGCTGGCCGAGTACATCGCCAGCGTCGGTGTTGACCTGGTTGTAATGGGCTCGCAGGGTCGCAGCGGCATGGCGCGTGCCCTGCTCGGTAGCACGGCGGAAAACCTGCTTCACACACTTGATTGCGACACCTTGGTTGTTCGCGGTGAGTGATGCCTCGCGCTGCGTCCGGAAGGACCAATTCGCGTAGGGCCTTGCAATGCTGACTGGTCGGCCGAAATCGTCGCCCGCGGCCGGGGACAGTGCGCACCAGTGGCATGCTTTGCCGTCGAACAGGGCGGTGGAGGCCTTGCAATCCAACGCAGACGGTGGATTGACGCAGGAGCAGGCCCTTGAGCGGCTGCGGCGCGGCGGCACCAATGCGCTGCCGGAGCCGCGGCGCCGCAGCGTGCTGTCGCTATTTCTCGGTCAGTTCCGCAATCCGCTGATCTATCTGCTGTTCGCAGCGGCGGCTATCGCCCTGGCGTTGGGACACGTCACCGATGCCGCAGTCATTCTGGCTGTGGTGCTGCTCAATGCCACGGTGGGAGGTTTGCAAGACGGCCGCGCGGACCGCGCCCTGGAGGCCCTGCGCAAGCTGAACAATCGTCAGGCGCGTGTGCTTCGGGGCAGTCGGCAGCTCATGGTGGAAGCTGCTGAAATCGTTCCCGGCGATATCCTCGTTCTCGACGCCGGCGATGCCGTTGCCGCCGACGCGCGTTTGCTCGACGGCGCTGCCCTGCAGATTGCCGAAGCCGCTTTGACCGGCGAGTCAGTGCCAGTGGCCAAGGAGCTGCTGCCTTTGGCCCCCGATACGCTGCTCTCCGACCGGCGCAACATGATTTACGCCGGCACACATGTCACGGCGGGGCGCGCACGCGCCGTGGTTGTGGCCACCGGCAGCGCGACCGAGATCGGCCGGATTGCCGCGCTGGCCGCGACGGCCGAACAGCCGAAGACGCCGCTGGAGCTGCGCATTGCCGGCTTCGGCCATGCGCTCATCAAAGTGGCTGCAGTGCTGTTCGTGGCCATCAATCTCATCGGCTATTGGCGCGGGCTGCCCTTCGATCAGATTCTGATGGTCGCCATCAGCCAGGTAGTCGGCATGATTCCTGAGGGTCTGCCGGTGGCGATGACCATTGCGCTGGCCGTAGGCGTGCAGCGCATGGCTCGCCGGCATGCGGTCGTCCGGCGCCTCGCCGCAGTCGAGACTCTGGGATCGACGACCGTGATCTGCAGCGACAAGACCGGCACCTTGACGCGCAACGAAATGACGGTGACAGCCCTCCTGATGGCGGACGGGCGTGAGCTGGACGTCAGCGGCGTGGGCTATGTACCCGAGGGCCGATTTACGCTTGCGGGAGCTGTCGTGGATCCGGCCACCGTGGCGGACCTGCAGACCCTGCTGGAGGCTGGTGTCCTGTGCAATGACGCCAAGCTGCAGGGGCCGACGGCCGACGATTCCCTGTGGAAGCCGATTGGCGATCCGACCGAAGTGGCGCTCATCACGCTGGCGATCAAGGCGGGTTTGCTGCCCGACGAGCTGCGCGCCCGCTGGCCGCGGCGCGGCGAGATTCCCTTCGACGCGGCCGCCAAGATGATGGCAACGCAGCATGACTCGGATACGGCGATGCGCGTGCTGCTCAAGGGCGCGCCGGAAGTGCTGCTGCCGATGTGTTTCGCAGCGCGGCATCACGGGCAGGACACAGCGCTCGATGCGCCGCAGATCCACGCCCTGCTTGAGGCCGCGCAGCGTCTCGCATCGCGCGGATTGCGCCTGCTCGCCTTCGGTGTTGCCAGCGGTACCGAGATCGATGATCGCAGCCGATTCCCGGACTTTCAGGGCCGCGTCAGCTTTCTCGGGGTCGTCGGTCAGACCGATCCACCGCGTCCGGAAGTGGGGGATGCCGTGAAGCGCTGCCGAGAGGCCGGCATCCACCCGGTCATGGTGACTGGCGACCATCGGGCTACGGCTCTGGCGGTGGCCCGTGAGTTGGGCATAGCCCGCGACGGGGATGTGGTTATCGATGGCCGTGAACTGGAACAGTTGAACGAGGCGCAGCTTGCTGAGCGCATCGGCAGCGTCGCCGTTTTTGCACGCGTACAGCCGGCGCAGAAACTCCGCATCGTCAATGCGTATCAGCAGCGGCACGAGGTTGTGGCGATGACCGGCGACGGCGTCAACGACGCGCCCGCCCTGGTCAAGGCCGATGTCGGCGTGGCCATGGGACTGACCGGCACGGAGGTAGCCAAGGAAGCGGCAAAGATCGTCATTGCCGACGACAACTTTGCCAGCATCGTCGCGGCGGTTGAGGAGGGCCGCGTCGTTTACCGAAACATCAAGAAGGTCGTGCTGCACCAGTTCTCCACCTCGGCCGCGGAAGTCCTCGTCTTGCTGCTGGCTACGCTGCTGGGCCATCCGCCGCCGTTTCTGGCTGTGCAGATTCTCTGGAACAACCTGGTGACCGAAGGCATCGTCACCATCAACCTGATCATGGAGCCACCGGAGGGCGACGAGATGCGCCGTCGTCCCATCGCGCGCGATGAACCATTGCTGTCGCGCATGTTGCTGACACGTATTGGCGTCATGGTTCCGGTCATGGTGGCGTCCACGCTGGGTTGGTTCATTGTGCGCACCGCTGCCGGCCTGCCGGAGGCCCAAGTGCGTACCGAGGCATTCACCCTGCTGGTGATCTGCGAGTGGTTCAACGTGCTCAACTGTCGCTCGGAAAAACGTTCGGCGCTGCATTTCGATGTGCTGCGCAATCCCTGGCTGGTCGGCGGTCTGCTGGCGGGTATTGTCCTGCAGGCAGCCGTCGTGTTCTGGCGGCCGTTGGGGCAGTTCTTCCACACCGTGCCTCTCGGCTTCAGTGAACTGGCGATGCTCGTCGTCGTCGGCAGCCTGGTGCTGTGGGTCGAGGAGGCACGCAAGATGCTGGTCCGGTTGCGCGGGCGGCGCAGTCAATCCGGGTCGTCCACATGATCCATCTACTGGCCTTCGTTCTCAGCGGAGCGGTCGTGGTGTACGCCGGCGCTGCACTCGCGCGACATGCCGATGCGATCGCAGAGTCGACGCGCATTGGCCGTCTATGGATCGGTTCGGTTCTGCTGGCCGGCGCGACCTCGTTGCCAGAGCTGACCACGGACATCGCCGCAGTGCGCATGGGTGCGCCCGACCTTGCGGTCGGTGATCTGTTCGGTTCGAGCCTCGCCAACATGCTGATTCTCGCGCTGGTCACCTGGCTGACGCCGCGCGGACGGATGCTGCGTCATGCAGCTCCCGGCCTGATGCTCGTCGCCAGTCTGGCCATTGGTCTCAACGCACTGGCGGCGATGATGGTGCTGGTCGGTCTCGACCACTCAATCCTGTGGGTTGGTCCGGGCTCGGTCGTGCTGTTCTGCGCATACCTGGCGGGCACGCGGGCAAGCTACCTTCAGGCGCTGGCCGGCGACAGCGCGCCGGGGCCGAGCGGCGCGACCGCAGGAATCTTGCCGCCCCTGCGACCTGCCCTTCTCGGATTCGGCGCTGCGGCGCTGATCGTGCTGCTGGCCGCCCCGCTCTTCGCCTGGTCTGCCAAGGGTATCGCCGAAGTCAGCGGGCTCGGCAATACCTTCGTCGGCACCTGGCTGGTGGGTCTGGCCACGTCCCTGCCGGAACTGGTGGCATCTCTGGCCGCAGTGCGCATGGGCGCACCCGATCTGGCAGTCACCAACCTGTTCGGATCCAATGCCTTCAACATGGCCATTTTCCTGCCACTGGATCTTGCTCAGCCTGGCAATCTCTTTTCAGTGCTGGATTCAGGGCATGCGTTGTCCGGACTGTTTGCAGCCGCGCTGACCGGCCTGGGTCTCTCCGCCATCGTCAACCGCCCCGAGGGCCACCATTCAAGATTTGAACCCGGCGGCGCGCTGATGCTGCTGGCCTATGTCGCGGCCTTGCTGACGCTCTACTGCTACACCGCCGCTGGCGGATAGCGCGCCTTCCGGATTGCGTGGTGCCTGCACCCTCGGATTCGCGGACCGGGACACAGGGGGTCGTTTGCTGGCGGAAGCGCTGCAAAAAACCGATATGCGTTGATCGAGATCAATTCGGAAAGCGCGGTTTGATGCAACGCTTCTTTCATGGACATTACCTTCCTGGGTGCCACGGGCACCGTCACCGGATCCCGCTACCTGCTCCGCTCGGGCTCGAGCCAGGTTCTGGTCGATTGCGGCCTTTTCCAGGGCTACAAGCAGCTGCGCTTGAGGAACTGGGCTGCACCCGGTTTCGATGTCAGCGCGCTTCACGCCGTAGTGCTGACCCACGCGCACCTCGATCATTCCGGATACATCCCGCTCCTGGTGAAAAACGGGTACTCAGGGCCGATATTCTGTACGCAGGCAACGCTGGATCTATGTCGCATCCTGCTTCCAGATGCCGGGCGCATTCAGGAAGAGGACGCCGAGCGCGCAAATCGCCGCGGGTATTCGAAGCACAAGCCCGCGCTGCCCTTGTATACGGAAGCCGACGCAATACAAGCGCTCGAGCAGTTCGAGCCCAGACCATGGCACGACAGCTTCCAGGCTGCTCCGGGCCTTCAAGTCCGGCTCATTCCTGCCGGACACATCCTCGGCAGCGCGATGGTGCGTATCGAAGACCGCCACACGTCGATCCTCTTCTCCGGTGATCTCGGTCGTCCCGACGATCCCATCATGCGCGCTCCGGAGCAGCCTCCGGCGGCGGACTATCTGGTGCTTGAGTCCACGTACGGGAACCGACTCCATCACCAAGCTGATCCGATCGATGAACTTGGAGACATCATTCTCAGAACCAGTCGGCGCCACGGCATCGTCGTTATCCCGACGTTTGCTGTCGGCCGGACGCAAAGCCTGTTGTGGTGCATCAAGCAACTCAAGGAGCGCGGAACAATTCCGCGAGACCTGCCCGTCTATCTCAACAGCCCCATGGCTGTGGATGTGACCGGAATCTACAGGCGCCACCGGACAGAACATCGCCTCAGTCCCGACGAATGCCAGGCCATGTGTCACGCCGCGAAGTTCGTCAATACCGTCGATGAATCGCGCGCGCTGAATGAGCGCAATGGTCCGATGGTTATTCTGGCCGGCAGCGGAATGGCAACCGGCGGGCGCGTTCTCCATCACCTCGCCGCCTTTGCCCCGGACCGCCGCAACAGCATCGTGTTTGCCGGCTTTCAGGCCGGGGGCACGCGCGGCGCTGCGATGCTTGCAGGCGCAGAGGCCACAAAGGTCTACGGTGAGTATGTTGCTGTTCGCGCCGAAGTTTACGCGTTGAACAATCTGTCAGCTCACGCGGACTACGCTGAAATACTGAACTGGCTGAAAGGTTTCAAAACGCCTCCGAAGCAGGTGTTCATAACGCACGGCGAACCCGCTGCCGCCGACGGGCTTCGTGTCCATATCGAGGACACCCTGGGCTGGGCATGCCAGGTGCCGGAGCACCGGGATCGACTGATATTGAATGGGGCGGAACAATGAGCATTCGGACTGGCCGGCCGGCGCTTCACATTCGACGTCTGGGGATCGATACCTATCAGGAACCGGTCGTATTCATGCACGCCGACTCTGCGGTGTGCCGGTCCGAAGGGTTCGAGGCGCTTGCAAGGGTGTCAGTCCGTGTCGGTAGAAAGTCACTGATCGCTACGCTTAACGTCGTGCGCGGATCGCTCATTCGCCCGGACGAGGTGGGCTTGTCCGAAGCCGCGTGGCGCGCCCTGGGGACAAGCAATCCGCGACAGGTGAAGGTGTCCCATCCAGACCCGCTCCTCTCGTTCTCTGCTGTGCGTGCAAAGATCTACGGACAGGCGTTTACCGCGGACGCCCTGGAGTCCGTGATTCAAGACATCAGCGCCGGCCGGTATTCCGGTCTTGAGCTTTCCGCTTTTGCCACGGTCTGTGCAAGTCAGCAGATGAGCGACGTCGAGACGATCGCACTGACACGCGCGATGGCCGGCGCCGGCAGCCAGCTTGAATGGCCCGGCAAGGCGGTCATCGACAAACACTGCGTCGGCGGATTGCCGGGAAATCGCACGACACCGATTGTCGTCGCGATCGCTGCGGCATGCGGGCTGGTGATACCCAAAACCTCTTCGCGTGCAATCACCTCGCCCGCCGGTACCGCCGACACCATGGAGACGATGGCCCCGGTCGATCTCACGCTGAAGAAGATGCGCCGTGTCGTCGATCGGGAGGGCGGATGCGTGGTCTGGGGCGGAGCCATGGGTTTGTCTCCAGCGGACGACATTCTGATCAGAGTCGAACGGCCGCTCGATTTCGACAGCAACTGCCAGATGGTTGCGTCTATCGTGTCCAAGAAGCTGGCTGCGGGAGTCAATCGCTTCCTCATTGACATGCCGGTTGGCCCAACGGCCAAGGTCCGCGACCAGGCATCGGCCCAGAACCTGGAAGCCATGTTGATACGCGTCTCGGCGAGTGTCGGCATCGAGGCACGCGTCATTCAGACCGATGGCAGCCAGCCCGTCGGTCGCGGTATCGGCCCGGCCCTGGAAGCAAGAGACGTGCTCGCCGTTCTGCGCAATGATCCGGACGCACCCGTAGATCTGCGGGATCGGGCGTTAATGCTGGCTGGTCACTTGCTGGAAATGGGCGGCAAGGCGAGTTCAGGCACGGGGCCGTCAATGGCAGAAGCCGTCCTGGTGAACGGATTGGCGCTGCGCAAGTTCGAAGCGATCTGTCTTGCCCAGGGCGGAATGACGGAGCCGCCCAAAGCGCGCCATCAACGGATCGTCGCTGCACGTCAATCCGGCCGCGTCAGCGCCATCGACAATCGCCGACTGGCGAAAGTCGCCAAACTGGCTGGCGCTCCGAAGTCGCCGGCGGCCGGATTGGAACTGCACGTACGCGCCGGCGCTTGGGTCGAGAAGGGACAGCCGCTGTTCACGCTGCATGCCGAATCTCGTGGCGAACTGACTTACGCCGGGGTTTACGCTGACGCCAATCCCGCAGTCTCCCCGTCAAAGGCGCAAGACCAATGAGCGCGGTTGTATATGCATTGCCGGGCAATGAAGCCCTCGCCCGCTGTCTGTCACGATCTCCGGGCGCAATCCTGGGCCAGCTTACCGCTCGCCACTTTCCGGACCGCGAATGGTACCTGCGAGTGCACACGCCGCCGGAGGCAGCCGCGGCGGTTATTGTCTGTAGCCTCGATCGACCGAATGACAAAATTATCGCGCTCTACCTGCTTGCGCGAGGCTTGCGAGAGATGGGTGCTCGCAGGATTCTGCTCGTCGCCCCCTATCTCGGCTATCTCCGGCAGGACCGCAGTTTCGCCGCCGGCGAAATTGTCAGCGCCGGCCACGTCGCGCAGCTGCTGTCTGGCTTCATCGATGGTCTGGTGACTGTTGATCCACATCTGCACAGGATTCGACATCTGGGCGATATCTACTCCGTGCCTTCGGTGGCAGTGTCTGCGGCAGGCGCCATTTCACGCTGGATCAGCGTCAACATCGAGTCTCCGCTCATCATTGGCCCGGACGCGGAGAGTGAACAATGGGTTTCCCGTGTGGCCGACGGTGCGCAATGTCCCGGCGTGGTACTGACAAAGGTCCGCAAGGGCGATCGTGACGTTTCAGTCGCTATTCCTGATCTTTCGCGCTGGCACGGTCGAACCCCGGTGCTGGTTGATGACATCGTCTCTACCGCCCGAACGCTGATCGCAGCGACAGGCCAACTGCCGGCAAGCAGGCTGCCACGCCCTGTGTGCATCGGTGTACATGGGCTCTTTGTGGCTGATGCATATGACGCGCTGCAGGCTTCCGGAGCCGCCCGCATCGTGACCACCAATACCGTGGGCCATCAATCGAATGCCATCGACCTGCATGAAGACATCAGGGCCGCTGTGGAGGCGTTTCTCGATCACACATAGGCGCGTCGTGTCATGCGAACAGTCCGACGCCAGCTGCCAGGCCGACAAGGACGCTGAGAAAGCCGACACAGACATGCCGTCCCAGTTGAAACCCGCCAAAGACCAATGCAAGCACGCCTTTGAAGACCAGATTCGCCCCGATCGCCACGGCCAATGTCACAGAGGCCGCTTCCATGGACAGTTGTCCCTGGGAAAACATCTGCAACGTCGAAAGCGAGATCGCATCCATATCGGTCATTCCGAGCGCAACAGCGGCGGCATAGATGCCGGTGTATCCGACATGGTCATTGACCCAGGCTGTCACGATCAGCGTGCCGGCATAGATGAGGCCGAAGCCCAGTGCTGCGGGCAGTTCGAGCGGATTTGCGACCACGACATCGCTGGTGCCGGTGTTGGACCCGGCGTCGGCGCGATTGGTCCGCCATAGATAAAGCAATGGCAGCAGCCCAAGCAGAAGTGCGGTACCCAGCAACGGCAGGATCGAGCGTAAAGCACCCGGCGCGACAACTGCCGTGATTCCTGCCACGCGCGCCAGCATCACCAGATTTGCGATCAGGATAACGAGCTTGGCTCCGCCCGCGAGCTGCTCGTCCTTGCGGGCAGCTCGAGCGAACGCCAGCGTCGTTGCCGTGCTCGAAATCAGCCCGCCCAGCAGGCCGAACAAGAGAGGGGTCCGGCGCTTCCCCGCCAATCTCAGCGCGACATACCCTGCCAGCCCCACTCCGGTGAACAGTACGACCATCAGCCAGATGCTGTGTGGGTTCACGACGCCGTAAGGTCCGAAACCACGATCGGGAAGCACAGGGAGCACAACGAAGGCAATGGCACCAAACTGCAGGAACGACACCATGTCCTGATGCGACAGGTGCTCGCTGACCTCGTGCAGCGCCGTCTTGAAGTACAGCAGGGCAGCGGTCAGCAAGGCCAGTGCCACCGTCAAGCGTGTATGACCGTGCCAAAGCATCGCGCCGTATATCGCACACAGCACGAGCGCTACGGTCGTGGTCGTATCACGGTGTCGAGTCTGTTCACCGGCGGGCAAAGAAAGATCCGCAGCGATCATCACCAGCGCCAGAGAAATAATTGCACCTGGCAAAAGCCAGGCCGACCCGGTCTCCTGCGCCAGCATTGCGCAAGCGGTTCCCGTTACGCTGGCTAGAGCGAACGTTCGCATGCCCGCACTTGCGTGCGGCCGACGCTGGCGCTCAATCCCGAGCAGCAACCCCACGCCGAAGCTGATGAGGAAGCGCGGGAGCAGCGAGAGATCGTCCATCATCAGGCCCGGACAGATCGCGAAAACGACCGGATCTGCGTCAAGCGGTGGGGACAGGCGCTATTCATGGGCACATTCTCGTATCTGCGGGTGGGCCATGCGTTGATCCGCGTCAATCGCCTGCGGATCGCTTGCACGCGGATATTGACGTGGGTCAATGCCGATCTGAGGATCGTCGTGAACACTGGCGTCATGAATGCACACGCAACAAGCCACAACGCCGTGAGCGCCTCCGATTCAGCAGCCTCAGCCGTTGCCGGGGACATTGCGCAGGTCGAGATTCTTGCCTGGCTCGGGCAGCTGTATCCCCGCCTGGTGAACGGCGAGCCCAAGCAGGAGATTCTGAATTCCCTATGCGCCATGATAGGTCAGCGATTCAACCAGAGATTGGTGACAATTTCCAAGGCGACGTCATGTGGTGTCCTGGAGATCATAGGACGGTCGGAGGAGAACGAACTCTGGACGGACCTGCAGCATGTACCGCAGCGCTTCGACGAGGGTCTCACGTCCCTGGGTCCGGCGGGCAATGCCCTTCGGACTCACAAGCCGGTCCAGGTATCCACCACCGACTCCAGCATGCTGGTCTGGCGTTCGGCGCTTGAGCGCATGAGTGTCAGCCACGTGCTGTCCTGGCCGTTTGAATGCGCCGACAAGGACTACGTACTGGAAATGTTCTCGAACAGGGAGCTGAAATCGGTGCCCATGGTCGCCGTGGTGTCAGCAGTCGTGACCATGGTTGATCACATCAGGTTGATGGGACAGCAGCGTCTGCTCGCCAATGCAATGGAGTCGGCAGGAAACGCTGCATTCATTACCGATCTCAACGGCAGCATCGTCTGGTGCAACGCGGCGCTGCTTTCTCTGAGTGGTCATGTGAAAGAGGACGTCGTGGGCAACAACCCTCGTTTCCTCAATTCCGGACAGCAGGGTGTGCGTTACTACCGCGAGCTCTGGAACACCATTCGGGGAGGACACGTATGGGCCGGCGAAACCGTCGAACGCGACCACGAAGGCCATAGCTATACCGTTCAACAGACCGTCAGCCCCGTCACGGCGCAGGGCAGAACCACTCACTACCTCTCTATCCAATCCGATATCAGCCGCGAAGTGACTCGCCGCGAGGCCCTGGAGCTCGCCACAAACATAGACCCCATCTCGGGGTTGCTGACCCGAACAGCGTTTGACGTATCCGGGGAAGACGCGTTGTGGGCAGCAGAACAGGCTGAGCAGTCCGCCATGTTGGCGTTGATCTCGATCGGCTCAGTGCGAGACGGCTTCGAAAAAATGACAGACGACATGGCAACCGAAGTGCAAGCCATCCTGGGAGAGCAGATCAGGTCCGCACTGGACCCTTCCGTGATGATCTGTTCGGTGCGACCTGGGGACTATCTGCTGTTTGCGACAGGGAGTGCGTCGGATCGCCTCCAGTCGCAAGTGGGCGATGTGATCTCTGCACTGAAGGAGCCATTGCCCATGCTTGGCGAAGAGTTCTGCAGAGACATCGTCACTGCCATTGCGCGGTTCCCGGACGATGGGCGGACGATCAAGGACCTGCGACTGTTCGCCGACCAATCGATCGAGCGGCGTCCAGCATCGAGCGCACGACGATCCGTCTCCCGTTGACGCAGATCAATGGCGACTCGGTGTTGTCACGCGATACTTCAATCTGAACAGGTTTTGAGGTTCACACTGTGAACAAGATTGAAACGGTCCTCCTGATTGCCGACTCCGGAATGCGCCGGACCGCCGCACTGCGGTTTGGCCGCGACATGGCCCGCAAGAGCGGAGCGCGATTGCATCTGTGCATCATCGATCATGATCCGCTGATTGAGCTCACCGCCGATCTTGTGCACCCGAAGGTCATGCATCTGGCCCGAAGCCAGTTCGAGCAGGAACGCAACGAATGGCTCGCCCGCGAAGCTGAAACGATGTCCGAGGATGGCGTCGATGTCACCTGCGAGATGATCTGGGCGCCGCGGCGTTACGATGGGCTGCTTGCAAAATGCCTTGAGATCTCCCCTGATCTGGTGATCGCCGATACTTCGCAGAAAGACGATCGTCAGCTGATGCGGTACTGCCCGGCACCGTTGCTGCTGGTCCCGAAGGACTCTGCCGCGCTGCCCAGGCGCATCATCGTTGCGGTCGACACTGCGCTGGAGATCGAGAACCTTGCGTCGATGAACCGCCATATCGTCACGATGGCGCTTCAAGCGGCCTACGCCTGCGATGCAGAACTGCATCTGGCACACGCATTTCCGTTCACCCGCAACAGCATCATCGGCAGAATGCACCTCCATAGCGACTACAACTCGCTTCGCACTGCGGACGAACGTGCATTTGATCGATTTGCCGACACACAGAATGTACCGGCAGAGCGCCGGCACAAGCTGACTGGCACGCCTGAAAGCCGGCTGCCCATTCTGGCGAAGCGCATCGGTGCGGATCTGATGGTTCTGGGTTTCAGCTATCGCTCAGGCCTTGACCGGTTCGTGCTCGGAAGCACCGCAGAAAAGCTTGCTTCTGCTCAGCCCTGCAAGCTCCTGTTCATCAAGTCCGAAGACTTCACGCAGGAGCTCGGAAAGAACCTGGATCTGGACGCCATTCTCCGGCGACATGCGGATAAGCGCAGCATGTCTGTGCATCTGCTCAGGAAAGCAAGATTGATTTGATGCCCCCTACGCGGATCGATTGGTCGAACGGCTCGTACCGTCGAATCAGCGCAACCCCGGGTGACGGGCAGGCATTGCAGGGCCGTTGCGCACGAGGTCAGAAGGCGCTACCGCATGTGGGGCAATGGAACCGATCTCAAGCATCGAAAGAAAGTCCAGTAACGGTACACCCGGACTGAAGCGGTAGCCCTGGCCGAGCAGGCACTGCGCAGCGATCAGAAAATCCACCTGCTCAGCTGTCTCGACACCTTCCGCGATCACCTCCAATCCCATTGCTCCCGCAAGGCTGATGATTGCGCTGAGTATCAGCTTGTCCTTTGCGGAACGATCGATGCCACTGACGTAGGATCGGTCCAGCTTGATGTAGTCGATCTGAAAATCGCGCAGCGAAGGCAACGATGAATAGCCTGTGCCGAAGTCATCAATCCCTATCGAGAGCCCTATGCCGGCCAGGCTGCGAAGGTTGGCGTAGACGGTGGTGCTTGATCGAAGCATGACCGTCTCGGTGATCTCAATACGAACGATGTCTGGAGGCACCCCAAACTCATCGAGTAACGCGCGAACGTTCGGTGCGAGCGCAAGATTGTCAAAATGACCTGCTGACAGGTTGATCGCCACCGGTACGGGTGAGCGCGAGTGCTTTTGCATCAAGGCCAGATCCTTGATCACCTGTCGCAGAACCCAGTCGTTGAGCGCGAAGATCAGTCCGGTCTGTTCAGCCAGCTGAACAAACTCATCGGGCGGAACAGGTCCGCGCTCTGCGTCGTTCCAGCGCGCCAGTGCTTCAGCGCCGACGATTCGACCGTTCTCCATGTTGACCTGGGGTTGGTAGACCATGCTCAGGACATCATCGCGCAGCGCCGACCGAAGTGCTCTTTCGATCTCGTAGCGATACCTGGCGGCGGCATTCATGCCTGCATCGAAGAACTGTACACGGCCACGACCGCTCGACTTTGCCTGATACATCGCCAGATCGGCGTTGTGAAGCAGCTGCTCCGGACCATCACCGGCCACACCCGATAACGCGATGCCGATGCTCGCTCCGACGCGTACCGAGTGGCCTTGAATATCGACGGGCTCCCGGACAGCGTCCAGAAGGCGTTGAGCACTTTCAAGTGTCTGCTCCGGACGATCGAGATCCTCCGCGATGATCGCGAACTCATCCCCGGACAAGCGGGCAACGGTGTCCGACGTGCGCATGATGGACTGCATTCTCGCGGCCAGTTGCACCAGCAACTCATCGCCACCGGCGTGGCCGACGGTATCGTTGATCGACTTGAAGTGATCGAGATCCAGCATCATGACGGCAACCGGCTTGTCCTTGCGCTGCGCGCGCGCCAGTGCTTCTTTCAATCGCTGTCTGAAGTTGCTGCGATTAGGGAGGCCGGTCAGCGAGTCGAACATGACGAGCCTGGCCATGGTCCGTTCCGAGCGCAGTCGATGAGTAATGTCCTCATAGACCGCCAGGTAATGGCTGACGGCGCCATCGTCCCGACGCAACGGCGTGATGGTCTGCTCGACATCGATCACTTCGCCGTTGCTCTTCCGGTTGTTGAGCTGGCCACGCCAGACTTCTCCGGACGAGATTGCACGCCACAGCTCTCCGTAGAACTCCGAGGTCTGCCGACCGGATTTGAGCTTGCGTGGTGTTTGCCCGCAAATATCGACGGCCTCATAGCCATAGAGTTCGGTGAATGCCCGATTGATCCAGCAGATTTTCCCCATTCGATCGGCAATGAACATGGCGTTGGCTGCCTGATTCATCGCCGCACCCTGTAGGGAAACGATGGGCGGCAGCGTCGGCGCAGCGGATTCTTCACAGGGCTTAAGAGGTTCCATCTATCCGTCCATCGGTTCAAACCCGATCAGTCGTTATCTGACTGAGGCGACGATCGTCGAGTAGCCTGCGAACCGAAGGCCGGCCGACGATGAGCGCCTCAGCCTCACTGTTCGGATCCCGGTCGTGGTGCAGCGACGCATCGAGGGAATTGCAGAGTTCGCCCAGGCTGCCCGGATAGACCTCCATCCGGCCAGCGTCAGGCGTCGATCCCGTTGCCGCAGCCTGAGGCATTACGCAGCCAGTGCAAGCTCTGACCGCTCTGTGCGCAAGCCAACCGGAGAGGCAAGCAAGGTCAGTGCGGCCGGCTGCAGCAGCCGAACAAGCTTGTCTTCACTCGAGAGCCATTGCTTGTTCTCGAAACGGGTCAGCACGCGACACACTGTCTCTGTTGCGAGCCGGAGGTAGTTTGCAATGTCGCGGCGTGTCATTGGCAGACGGACATTTGCAGCCCCTCCAAGGCGGGCGCGCATTGCCAGCAGGAAGGCAGCAACCCGCTGATCGGCGCTGTAGTCACCCGCCAAAGTCTGCGCCTGGGCAAGGTCCCGACTGGTCCGTTCGATGAGACGCTGAACCAAGGCAGGGGCACCAACAATCAGCTGCATGGCACGCACGCGTGGAATCCTGCAAACCTGCGACGGCACCACGGCAACCACATGCGCCGGGTGGGTCTCGCTGCCAAGTGCATCCAGGCCGATCAGGTCACCTGGGAGGTAGAACGCCCGAACGCGCTCATTGCCGTCCTCATCCACCGTATAACTTTTCAGACAGCCTGCGCGTACCGAGTAAATCGCTTCAACCTTGCTGCCGGCAGTCAGGAGTGACTTGCCTGCTTGAGCCAGTGACGTCTGGCCTTCAACGGCGCAGCTCCATGCGGCCAGCTCGGCACCGGCGGATCCCCCGACAATGCAGGACGCGCTGGCCGGGCAGGCGGCGCAGTTGAACTGGCGGGTCTGAAGCGTCGGATTGATCGTGTCGAAGGGCATGGCACATACCTCGTTTGAACGTGAGGTCATGCTGATCCCATGCAAGGCCCGGGAAAATTCGCGATTTCCCGCATCTGCTTGTGGAAACTACGTAGAAACCCCGTCACTCATCGGTCTGGTACTACCGCCTGTCGGCGACGGACGTTCCCGCCCCTTCGGTACGCAGAGACAGGACGACCTGCACCAGCTGTGCCAGTGAACGTACACCAAGCTTCTGAAGCAGCCGGGCGCGATGAACTTCCACGGTGCGCTCGCTGATATCGAGTTCCTGCGCGACGACCTTGTTCGCCTTGCCGTCCGCAATTCGCTGCGCGACCTCCTGCTCACGTGCAGTGAGCTCGGCCCAGCGACGAGCCAGCTCCTCATGCTTGCGAAGCAGCTCGCGCTCATGCCTGTCAATCTCCAGGGCCTTGTGGACGCGGCGTATCAGTTCCTCATCGTTGAATGGTTTCTGCAGGAAGTCCACCGCACCGGCGCGCATGGCCTCAACGGCCATCGGGACATCTCCATGGCCGGTGATGAAAATGATGGGCAGTGTCAAGTGTCGCCGGATCATCTCCTGCTGTAGCTCAAGGCCACTCATCCTGGGCATGCGAACGTCGAGAATCAGGCACCCGGCCTGTTCCAATCGATAGCCCTCAAGGAACGCCCGAGGATCGGGGAACAGCTTGGTGGCCAAGCCGACCGAGTGCAGCAGCATCGCGATACTGTCCGCAACCGCTTCCTCGTCATCGACAATAAATACCGTTGTGGCGGCCGGGCTACTCATCAGACCTCCCAGTCAAGAGACGGCAGCTTCAGTACAAAAGTGGTTCCGCCTGACTCGCCGGGGCTGTAGGTCAATGTTCCGCCATGAGCGCTGACGATGGATTTACAGATCGACAGCCCCAGGCCGATGCCCGTCGCTTTGGTGGTCACGAAGGGCTCGAAGAGATGTTCGACAACCTTGGGGTCTATGCCGCCCCCGCTGTCGGAGACCCTCAGCTCGACGCTCCCGTCCACGGCATGGCTGGCCACTTCGATCGCATCGCCAACGGCGTGCTCACGCATTGCATCGAAGCCATTGCGAATCAGATTGATCAGGACCTGTTGAATCTGGATGCCGTCAACCATGGCCTTCGGCAGTTCCGGAGCGAGTGTCAGCACCAGTCGGAAACTGTTCTGTCGCAACTCGAATTCGGTCAGGCGCGAAACTTCCTTTACCAGTGCGTTCAGATCCAGCGGCTCGCGCGCTTCATCTTTTCGCCGGACAAGATTGCGCAGGCCGCGGATCACTTGCCCCGCACGTTCGGATTGCTGGCTGATTTTCGCAAGCGTGCCCGCCAGGTCCGCTGGACGTGCTTGCCCGGATTCGAGCAGGCGACGGCAGGCATTCGCGTAGTTGGCGATTGCGGTCAGTGGCTGGTTCACTTCATGCGCGATGCCGCTGACCATCTCGCCGAGGGTTCCGATTCTGGCGACATGAGAAAGGCGTGCGCGTAAGTCCTCGGTCTCATGAACGGACCGGATTCGATCCGAGATATCGCGCAGGATGCCGACAAAGCCACGCTCGCCATCGCTGCGAAATTCGCCGACCGACAGGTCAATCGGGAAAGTACTACCGTCCTTTCTCTGCGCGACCACTTCCCGACCGATGCCAATGATGCGTTGTTCCCCAGTGCTGATATAGCGATCGAGAAAACCGTCATGAGCGGTGTGATAGGGCTCCGGCATGAGCATCGAGACGTTTCGCCCCACAACTTCACCTTCGGCATAGCCGAAGATGCGCTCCGCTGCGGGATTGAAGCGGGTGACTATCCCGCGCTCACCAATCAACACGATGGCGTCAACGGCTGCGTCCAGCAGGGCATTCAGACGGCTGTCCGCCGCGTTGCGGTGAGGCGCGGAACCCGCCTGTGGGATGGTCATGCCGGATAGTCTAACCCCGGCCACCTACGACCGGTAAAGCGATACCAACGGGGCACTTCGGAGCAGTGGCTGAGCTTTCAGACGGCGCACTCGCGGCACCTCGTGGCCAGCGGGGACTCGCGCAGCTCCTCGATACCGATGCGCTGGCCACATGCTTCGCAGACTGGATGCAGCCCTGCATCAAGGCGATGCAGGACTGCGTCGGGATTGGCTTCGGCGGTGTCGCGTGTGGCCGCGGCGTAAGCAGCGTTGCCAAGCTGCCGGCCGCGCGCCATCACGCGCAACGCATGAAGCACACTTTGGATCTCTTTGAGCTCACTCACGGATTTCATCATTTCTCGTCTCCATCTATGGCGCGGCCACTCTGCGCGTCCCGACAGGAGAGCGCATTGACGCAGATCAGGAGAGCAATTCTCTGCGTGTTGATCTGTGTCAATGCAGTGCTGCGTGAGTCATTCAAAAGTTCTGCATGTCTGGTTTCGCGAGACTCCCATGTCTATCGACAGAAAATCCCTGCGCAAACGTGTACTCATTATCTAAGGGCACCCTGATTCGATCGGCATGGTTGAAGCGCATGCCGGTGCGCGTCGGCGCAAATGGCTGAAGGTGATGCGGGCTCAGGGTGAACGGGCGCGCTGAGTGACGATTGATACAGGTCAATGCGTCCCACATTTGGGATGAATAGGATCAAGCGATGAACACATCCGCTCCTGCACCAGCAACCGCAACCGCCAGCACGGAGGACGTACTGGTGCGCATGCGCAACGTTCATTTCGGATTTGGCAGCCGAAAAATACTTGATGGCGTCGATGTCGACATTGTGCGTGGAAAGGTCACCGCAATCATGGGTCCCAGCGGTTGCGGCAAGACCACCGTTCTGCGCCTGATCGGAGGACAGCATTCTCCGCAGGCTGGAACGGTGGAAGTCGACGGCATCGACGTACATCACTTGGGCCGCAAGCAGCTGTTCGAGCTGCGCAAGCGCATGGGAATGATGTTTCAGAACGGTGCCTTGCTGACAGATCTGACCAGTGCGGAAAACGTCGCGTATCCATTGCGGGAGCACTCCGGTCTGCCGGATCGGATGATTCGCGACATCGTGCTGATGAAGCTCCAGGCTGTGGGCTTGCGAGGCGCAGCGGATATTTATCCGGAGCACCTGTCGGGAGGGATGGCACGGCGCATTGCGCTGGCCCGGGCGATCGCGTTCGACCCGATGATGGTGATGTATGACGAGCCATTCACCGGCCAGGATCCGATCAGCATGGGCGTCCTGATGAGACTGATCCGGACCCTCAATGATGCCTTGGGTCTGACCTCGATTGTCGTGTCGCACAGTGTCGACGAAGTCATGTCGATCAGTGATTACGTCTACATCATCTCCGACGCCAGGATTGTTGATCAGGGTACTCCGGCGCAGATCAGAGCCAGCAGCCTGGATTGGACACAGCAGTTTCTGCGTGGAGCGCCGGACGGTCCAGTGCCATTTCACTATCGGGCGCGGGACTACGCCGAAGAGCTTCTGGAGAGCACGCCATGAACGCAGCGAAGAGTCCCGGCGGCATGGCCGCCGACTATGTGCGGCAGTTGGGGCGAGCGAACCTGTTCCTGTGGTCGGTGATTACGGCGCTTCCCGCTGCGCTGCGTCGGCCACGTCTGATCCTGCGGGAAGTGTATGCCGTTGGTGTGCTCTCGCTGGTCATCGTGGCGGTGTCGGGGTCCTTTGTCGGCATGGTGCTGGCGCTGCAGGGCTACC
>CAZDPA010000061.1:0-8624 GCA_964507195.1 uncultured Salinisphaerales bacterium
CGCCGACTACATCCAGTACAAGGGCGAGTCCGGCGCCAAGGAAGCCGGCAAATGGCGTCTGGAAGGCAAGGAATACATCGTCAAGGACGGCGACGTGATGCACTTCCGCTTCAACGTCTAAAACCACCCGTCATGCCCGCGAAAGCGGGCATCCAGGGTTACGCAACAACAGGATTGGGTATCGCGCGGCACCCGTAAACCGTTCGGGTCGAGTGCCGCGCCAACGGCGCGGTGTATCGAGACCCCTGCGCCACAGTCCAGCGCTCTACTTCTTCAGGTTACAAGCTTCTGCCACGATTTCATCAGCGCCCCCGCCGCAGACCTGTTTGCGCCCGGATCATAGCCGCGCAGAACGCGAATTCACGACAAACCTCGACGTACGCCCCTGTTTTCCTTAAACTGCGCGCCCCCGAACGTGGTGATGTAGCTCAGACGGTTAGAGCGCGGCACTCATAATGCTGAGGTCGGTGGTTCGATTCCACTCATCACCACCATCAATTTGGGGATAGACGTCCGCTGTCGTACAGATAACCGCGCTATTGCGCGGTTTTTTTGGTTTCGTGTTTTCTGTGGTCCGGCAAAGTCCGGGGACATCCAACGCTTGTGCCGGGTAAGGTGCGCCCCGTTACCCACTACCGGAGGCAGCTATCTACGAAGCCTTCCATGGCAGTACTTATACTTTTTTTGGCTGCCGCATGGACAAATAGCGTTATTGCGGACTCTTGGTACCGATAGTGGGGGTGTGTCAGCAGAAACTGGCTCGATCTTAATATCGCTCACTGCAAAATGAATTGCGGGCGTTAGATAAACCATTGAAGGCATATACACGGAAGCCTTTACACAAGACGAGGAATAGTCCGTCTTCGCATGAAGGGAGTGATCGGCAGGAACTACGATGCCAGTCAACTGTTCGCCGATTGTTCCCTGAGAAAGAGGAGAGGCCGCCATCCTCCGCAGAATTTCGTAGCCTTTGTCGATTAGTGCATGACTAGGAACTAAACCCAGCAGCATCTCACTTAATTGATCTAGCTCACTGGAAACCAAAGCACGCTGATCTCCAACTGCGTGGACAATAAATGGAGCAGAAACGGACAGCGGTATTGTCTGGTAATAGACGGAAAACGAGGCCTCTGCCACCTTAGATTTGACTACGTCGTTGAACCCCTGCCAATTTGACAGAATGGCGCACCCTAACGCTGCACCCTGGTCTAGGTGTACAAAACCGGTGAACATGACCGTTAAGCGCTTGTCGGCCGGCGGTGCTCTCTTGAGGCTGGGATCATTAGAGAAAACGTCTGTCGCATTGTCTCGAAGACGCTCAAGTATCTTGCCAATCTGATAGTCCGGCTTGGCCGCATCATGGAGCGCCTTCCTAAGCCATTCTCCTGTACGGAACGCCCTATAGCTCGCAAGCCCCGTATAGCCAAACGCCATTCTGGCGTTGAGACAAACGAGAACTCCAGCCTTGTCTGACTCTTCATCAACTATGCTCCCATCGGCAGTCAGTCTCCGATCCGATATCTGAACTACATTCTCACGATTTCCAAGCACAAGAATTAAAGTCATAACGTCTCTCGTCAACGAGGTTCCGGGCTAGGACCTCCATCGGCAGCTACACGCGGAACCTGTGACTGCAGCAGCAGTGAAACCAAAATCATAGTCCCGCGATCTCGCGATTCGAGGTGCACATCGCCACCGTATGAGGTCAGCAAGGCGCGAACGATCGCAAGGCCCAGTCCGGTGCTCCCGGTATTGCGAGCCGTCGTGAAGAACGGTTCAAAGACCTGCGCTGCATTGGCCGATGAAATTCCGGGGCCCTCGTCAGAGAAACTCACCGTAAGACAGTGACCCGTGATCGACGCATTGACCGTCGCCACGCTGCGTGCTGCATGGTGGCGGATGTTGTCGAGCAGGTTGTTGAACACAGCCTCCAGGTCCTCTGCGGGAACGCGTGAAGTCGTTACCGACTCCGGAATCTGAGCATCGACCGTCAAGCCCAGTTCGCGTGCCCGCGCGACGCAGCTGCGCAGCACCGCCAGCGGCTCGCAGTTGTCCTCACCCGGCCTGGCGACATCGGCACGTGCGAGTTCAAGCAGACGCCGGACCATGCGGTCGAGACGATCGGCGTCGGTGGCGATGATGTGATGGAAGCGCTCGCGCTCTTCGCGCGACAGTTCGTCGTTGTGTTCGGTCAGCAGTTCGACCGCGCCGCGGATGCTCGTCAGCGGCGTCTTGAACTCGTGCGAGACCTGCGCCGCGAACTTGCGGATGTAGTCGGCGCGCTGCTCCAGCGTATTGGCCATCGCGGTCAGTGAATCCGACAGCTGGGCAACTTCGCGAGTGCCGGCGTGGCGCAGCGGCGTCACGGCGCCGGATGCACCTGCGGCGGCGCGCTCGGCCTGTTCGCGCAGTTCGCGGATCGGTCGCGCGATGGTCCGTGTTGTCAGCCAGGACAGCAGCAGCACGATGGCGAGCAGTGCGGCGGCTGCATAGGCGAGCGGACGCGTCTTGCCCTTGAGCGTGTCCCACAGACTGGCTGGCGTGCGCGCCAGCAGGACCGCACCGAGAACCGCGCCGTCCTGCATCAGCGGCAGTGCCACGAACACGCGGATTTTCGTTGCGCGACTCAGAGGGCCGAATCCTTGTTCGTCGGTATGGCGCTCGCGCAGCAGGCTGACAGTCTCGCCCATGAGTGCGCGCGTCACCTCTTCCTGCTGGAGCTGCCAATTGATGTCGCCGGCCGTGCTTGCGACGACGATGCCCTGGCGATCGACGATGCGGATGCCGGCGAGCGTATGCAGGCGGACTTCACGCAGCACCGCATTGAATCGCTGCCCCGCTTCTGCGGCGCGCGGTTCCGGTTGCAGTGAAGTGACTGCCGCATCCGCGGGCCGTGGATGGATAGCATCGACCGAGAGATCAAGATGCGGCAATCGCGCCTGCCATTCCGGCGCGTCGTCTTGCGCATCTTCAATGTCTTCCGGCGCATTGCCGAGCAACTCGGCCTTGAAGCTCGCCGCGACGACCGTGCCCTGGGTCAGCAGCTCGCTTTCGGTCTGCCGCACCAGCGCGCTCTCGTACAGGCGCAGCCAGACGATGCCGCCGAGCGGCAGCAGCATGACGATCAGATTGATGAGCAGCAGGATCGCGCGCAGCGATGGCCGCCATTTCACTCGCATGGGCCGAGCCGGTAGCCGATGCCGTGGACGGTCTCGATCACGTCCGCGCCGAGTGCAGTGAGCTTGGTGCGCACGCGGCGCACGTGGCTGTCGATGGTGCGATCGGACACGATGCGATGCAGGTCGTAGGCCTGATCCATCAGCTGGTCGCGCCGGCGCACCTGGCCCGGTCGCGTGATCAGTGTGCGCAGGATGCCGAATTCGGTCAGCGTCAGTGGCACGGTCTTGTCGTCCCAGCAAGCTTCGTAGCGCACGCCATCGAGGCGCAGGCGGTTGTGGCGCCATTCGTGTGACTCGACCGGCTCGGTGACCGCTGCTGACCGGCGCAGCAGCGCACGTACGCGTGCGACCAGTTCGCGCGGAGAGAATGGCTTGCTGACGTAATCATCACCGCCGATTTCCAGGCCGATGACGCGGTCGATCTCGTCGTCTCTGGAACTGAGAAAGAGGATGGGCAGGCGCAGCGTGGAAGGCTGCGCACGCAGGCGCCGGCACACCTCGGTGCCGTCCATCTCGGGCATCAGGATGTCGAGCACAAGAAGATCGGGCAGCTGCGCAGTGCAGCGCTCCAGCGCCTCGGCGCCGTTGGCTGCGGTCAGGGTCTCGAAGCCAGCCTTGGCCAGCGCGAAGCACACGACCTCGCGGATATGCGCATCGTCGTCCACCACGAGAATCCTGGCCATGACGCGAGCTTAGCAGCCGTGAATGCCGCGGCCGGCGCTTGCACAGAATCTGCACAAAGTTCCACCGGCTTTGCACAGCTCGGCCGCAGGAATTGCGCGGCGGCTGCCGAGAATGAGCCTGCCACCAACAGGAGCCCCGCATGACCACCACAACCGCTTCGCCGAGCCTTTCCTCACCTGAACCGCCCCCCGCGGCGCGCAGCATTGCATCCATATTCCAGAGCCCGGTCGGTCGCCTGGTCATGCTGCTGCTGCTGTGGCTGCTGCTGCAGATTCCGCTGTCGATGATCACGAATCTGGTCCACGAACGGCAGGCGCGGCGCGACGAAGCGGTTGTCGATGTCACCGGCAAATGGGGCGGCGCGCAGCAGCTGATGGGACCGATTCTGCGCCTGCCCTACATCGCCAACACGATCGATGCCGATGGCAAGCTGCGGCAGGAACGCCGTGCGGCCTACCTGCTGCCGGAGAACCTCCTCATTGAGGCGAAGCTCAATACCGAGGAACGGCGGCGCGGCATCTTCAGCATTCCGGTCTACGGCGCGGGGCTGCACATCACCGGTCATTTCCAGCGCCCCGATGTCAGCGCCTGGATCGGCACCGGCAACAAGCCACTCTGGGAAGAAATGGAACTGCAGATCGGCCTGAGCGATGTGCGTGCGATCCATGCTGATGGCCAGCTCAGCTGGAACGGACAAGCTCACGCCCTGGAACCATCGGCTGGCACTGGCGCGCCGGCAGCGGGCGTGCACATTCCGCTCGGCAAGACCCTTGCTGCCGGCAACGATGCGTTCGGCAGTGATGGCCGCAGCAGCTTCGAGTTGAACCTGAAATTCAACGGAAGCGGCAGCCTGCATCTCGCGCCGACGGGTCGCAACAGCAAGGCGACGGTACAGGCGGACTGGGGTGATCCGAGTTTCCAGGGCGCGTGGCTGCCGACCGAGAGCCAGGTGCAGGCCGATCGCTTCAGCGCGACCTGGTCGATCTCGTATCTTGGTCGCGGCTATCCGCAGCAATGGACCAGCAACGGCGATCTGAATGTCGACGTTCTGAACGCACAGGTCTTCGGCGTCGCGTTGCTGCCGGCCATCGATGCCTATCGCATGGCGGAGCGCGTGACGAAGTACGCCGTGCTTGCCGCGTTCTTCACCTTCCTGACGATCTGGCTGACCGAAGTGCTGGCACGCCGCCCGGTGCATCCGGTGCAGTACCTGTTCCTCGGCGCGGCGCTGACGCTGTTCGGCCTGCTGCAGTTGTCGATCGGCGAACACTTCGGCTTCGAGGCCGGCTTCGTCGCCGCGACGGTCGCCGTAACCGGCATGGTCACGGCCTATTCAAGATCGGTGCTCGACAGCTGGTGGCGCGCGTTCATGGTCGGCGGACTGCTCGGCGGCCTGTATGGCTATCTCTACCTGCTGCTCAGCGCCGAAGACTACGCGCTGCTCGGTGGCTCCATCGCGCTGTTCGCCGGCCTGGGCATCGTGATGCTGCTGACGCGCAGGATCGACTGGCATCGACTTGGAACGGCGACTGCCTGAGCGTTTCGATCATTGGTGACACGGCCCCCGGAAGTTGGAGAGATATCCGACTTCCGGGGGCACTTATCTTGCCCGTGCCGCCAGCTTGTCTCGCGATCTTTTGAGCCCACCGACGATCGAATCCAATACGATGCCGGGGAAACTCTTCGGGGCAGTCTTCACGGCCAGTTCTATTGCCGAGTCTGTCTGCCCGATGAGTTCGTCTCGCAAGCCTGAGTAGACCGCTCCCATTCCGCAGAGCCTGGCTGTTTCTTCCCAATGCCTGGGCTGCATCGTGTGCCACAGATAGTGTCGATTCTTGCCCAGCACAGCCATCGCCATCTTTGCCTTGTTGGGCGGGATCTTTCCCCTGGCCGTGCCGAGAACCGGGAAAGCGGACAACACGTCGTACTGCGGCGTCAGGCGATAAGCCCCACCCGCTTCGATATGGACACTGAAGTTCTTGGCGTGGCCATCGATTGCACAAAGCATCCAGAACAACATCTGTGTCTTCAGAAAGTCATAGCGGTCCCGCTCTGCTCGTGACGAGCCCAGCAGCATGCTCATGATGGCCGGGATTCCCGGACCGCCATCCGATTCGTACTTGCTATCGCTGGGCACACCGAAAACCTGGCAACAGTCTTCCTGTGGCAGGCGGATGATCCAGCTGCCGTCAGTAGCCGGCTTGCGATCAAAGCGTTCTACGATGAGGGCTGGCTGTTCGCCAAAACGGTCCATCCAGCATTCGGCCATCTGCACGCCATATGCTTTGAGGATCTGTGCACACAGCCATTCGTTCTCCACCGAGGTCGTCAGGTCGATGCCACCGCCTCCGGTGCCGATAGGCAGCTTCAGGATGTGAGTGCTCGGCGTTGTGCCCTTGGGCCGCTGCCACCCCTTGCCCAGTTTGAGCAGCGCCGTCTTCTCCTGGGCACCCGCCAACGAGATGCGAAAGTCCTCGCTGGCATCCGCACGTCCGATCGGAACTGTCGGCAGACTGGCCAGCAGGTTCTCGATCTGGCGATTGCTGATCGGTTCGCTCCTGATGGTCCTTACGTTTGGAGCGGGACCTCCATCCGGCAGGATCTGGAGCGCGCCAATGCAATCCCGGCCAATCTCCGTCAGCAGATCGAAGCTGCCGGAGGAGCGCGCGCCAAAGCGCTGCTGCAGACGTTCCCGAACGCGACGATTATCCGGGAGCAGATTGTCAAAGTAGGCTGCAACCACCGAGCCTTGGTAGGGCGTCGGCCGCAGGGGCATCGACAAGGAAATCGGTCGCGCAGCAGCAGATCTCAGCCATTCCGATGTATACGCGAGCTCATCCGGCTTGCCTGCCTGGACGGACCAGCGACCGACATGCTCGCCGTTCATCCAAATGGCGAGTGAACGCCGTGTTGAGGACCGGGCCACGACCTACCACTCCGGTTGGGTTTTCTTCGCGTCAGGGACACCACCGCTGTGCCGGTCGCGGAGCACCAGCTCCAGCTGTAGAGCGGACAGCAGCTTGTAGAGCGTTTCGACGCTGCTGCGCGAAGCCTCGGATTCGACCAGCGAAATCGTGCTTTGCTTGATACCGACCTTGGCTCCAGCGGCCTGCTGGGTCAGCTTCCGCTGCGCGCGACAACTCTTCAAAATCTGCCCAAGCTGTTCCGGTGTTCGTGCAACGTAATCCATGGGTATCTCCCTCAGGGGATAATTCTTGTTTATACCTCATAAGGTATATTGTCAATCAATACCCTATAAGGGATCGACTGACGCCCTGTCGAGGAAGCAGCGAATGGAAACGGCAAAGGTATGGGTTCTCGCGATACTGATCACGATCGGATCGGCGTGGATGCTGATCGGCCAACTGCCGCCGCTCAGACCTGAATCGGCAACCGTGATGCAGGCTGAGGGCGTTGCACCCACCGACGCTCCAGCGGCCGCCACCACGATGCCAGCGATACAAACTGACTCACCGCCGTTGACCGTGGAGCAACTGCGAGCGGCATGCGTGGCAGAAGTTCGGGTCGCCGGCAAACCCTCAAGGAACGCATCGACTGCCTGCGCCCGCTATGAAGCCGCCGTAGCGCACGGAGGTGATACATCGATCAATGTCGCCGACGCCCCAGAGTATCGATACGACACGCCGCAAACGCGCCCGCGGCCACGCCAGGATCAGCGGGTCCGACCTACGCTCATCGCTTACGAATGCGGCAACCACTCATACGGTTCCATTGCGTTCCGCAATTGCCGCGCGACCGAAAAGAAGCGGCTGATGGCAGCATGCCGTCGAGGCAAGCAAAGCGCAGAGCGCGCCCAGGGGGAGCTGCGAGCTTCCAGCTGGCCTGTAGCCGTTGCGAACTGTCGCGTCGCTGATCTCTACGAAATCATCAAGTAGAAAAGCCCCGGAAAGGTCGGGGCGTTTGTTGTACAGCCTTCTCGTTGTGCATGGAGCCTCTACAAAGCTCCGTTCGGGTCGAGTGTCGCGCGGCACGCGCGATGTATCGAGACCCCGGGGCTGAAGTGGCGGTCTCTCGATACACCGCCTGCGGCGGCACTCGAGACGAACGGAGGTCAGTGTGACAACCGCCCCTCACCCCGGCCCTCTCCCCACAGTCGGGGAGAGGGAGACTTCATTTGTGAGGCTACGCTCTAGCCGATATCGACCGGAGCGCCGGTCTTCTCCTGCACTTCCGCTGCGGTGACACCCGGCGCGAGTTCGATGAGCTTGAGGCCCTTGGGCGTCACATCTAGCACGCAGAGCTCGGTGATGATGCGGTTGACGACGCCGAGGCCGGTCAATGGCAGCGTGCACTGCTTGAGGATCTTGTGCTCGCCGCCCTTGGCGGTGTGTTCCATCAGCACGACGACGCGCTTGACGCCGGCGACGAGGTCCATCGCGCCGCCCATGCCCTTGACCATCTTGCCGGGGATCATCCAGTTGGCGATGTCGCCGCTGTCGGTGACCTGCATCGCGCCGAGGATCGACAGGTTGATGTGGCCGCCGCGGATCATCGCGAAGGAATCGGCGCTGCTGAAGAACGCGCTGCCGGGCACCGTCGTGATGGTCTGCTTGCCGGCGTTGATCAGGTCCGCGTCGACTTCGCTGTCCTTCGGAAACGGACCGATGCCGAGCAGGCCGTTCTCCGACTGCAGCCACACGTCCATGCCGGCGGGAATGAAGTTCGCGACCAGCGTCGGCAGGCCGATGCCGAGGGTCACGTAGAAGCCGTCCTTGAGTTCGCCAGCGGCGCGCTGGGCCA
>CAZDPA010000061.1:8634-20950 GCA_964507195.1 uncultured Salinisphaerales bacterium
GTTCCAGCTCATCTCTTACGCTCCGTCATTCCCGCGGAAGCGGGAAGCCATGTTGTTTGTGGTCGTCGCTGTCCTGGATCCCCGCCTGCGCGGGGATGACGCCTGCGGCGTCATTTGCTCACCGTGCGCTGTTCGATGCGCTTCTCAGGAGTGGGGTTGTGCACGATGCGGTGCACGAAGATGCCGGGCGTATGGATCTGGTCCGGATCGAGCGCGCCGATCTCGACGATCTGCTCGACTTCGACGATCGTGACGCGGCCAGCGGTGGCCGCCATCGGATTGAAGTTGCGTGCGGTCTTGCGGAACACGAGGTTGCCGGACTGGTCCGCCTTCCATGCCTTGACCAGTGCAACGTCGGCGCGCAGCGAGCGCTCCATCACGTACTTCTCGCCGTCGAACTCGCGAATCTCCTTGCCCTCGGCGACGATCGTGCCGACGCCGGTCTTGGTGAAGAACGCCGGGATGCCGGCACCGCCAGCGCGCAGCTTCTCGGCGAGCGTGCCCTGCGGCGTGAACTCCAGCTCAAGTTCACCGGCTAGAAACTGGCGCTCGAATTCCTTGTTCCCGCCGACGTACGACGAGATCATTTTCCTGATCTGCCGCGTCGTCAGCAGCATGCCGAGGCCAAAGCCGTCGACGCCGGCGTTGTTGGAAATCACCGTGAGATTCTTCTTGCCGCTGTCGCGCAACGCAGCGATCAGCGCCTCCGGAATTCCGCACAGACCAAAGCCGCCCACGGCGAGCGTCTGGCCATCTTCAACAACGCCCGCCAGCGCCGCTGCGGCGCTGGGATACAGTTTCTTCATGATGTGGATCCTGGTGGATTCGACTTGTGCTGCGGATTGTACTGCCGCCGCGCCATCACGCAGCGGGGGAATGCCCCCAGAGCTAGCTCACAGGGAGGCCAGGAAGCGGATCAGCTTGCGCCGCTGCTCCTTCGGCAATGCGGCCCAGCGGTCGCGCGCCGCCTGCGCCTCGCCGCCGTGCCAGAGGATCGCCTCGGGCAGATCGCGCGCACGGCCGTCATGCAGATACCCGGCGTCGGCGCCGGACACGGTCTTGAACTGGCTCAGCCCCCACAACGGTGGCGTACGCCAGTCAGCACCACCCGCCTCGAATTCGCGAACGCCGTCGGCCAGTCCTGGTCCCATGTCGTGCAGCAGCAGATCCGTGTACGCAAAGATGCGCTGCCGCGACAACTCGGGGCTATCCGCAAATTCACCGGTTGTCCACTCGGGCTGATGACAGCTGGCGCAGCCGAGCTCGTGGAACAGCTGCTCGCCGGCGAGCACGTCGGGGCGGTCATGGTCGCGACGCGCCGGCACGGCCAGATGGCGCGCGTAGAACACCACCGCCTCGGCAATCTGCGGCTCCAACTCCGGCTCCGACCCCGGCTGCCCGCCGCTCGGCCGCGCGACGCATTCGGCCTGCGCTGCCGTGCAGGTTTCCGCCGGGAAGCGGGCGGATGTGATGCCGATGTCGTTGACGAAAGCATCCAGCGCCTGCAGTTCGACACCGGGTTGCGTCGCCTTCCAGCCGAAGCGGCCGATGCCGCCGTCGGCCAGCCGGTTGAGGCGTCCGCCGTTGCGCGCTGCGTGCTGCTCCAGCGCCTGTTGCGGAATCGCTTCGAGCAGGCCGAGGCCGATCATCGATGGCGCGACGCGCGGGCTGATCACGACGTCTCCGGGCGCACCGTAGTGCCAGGCGTCGACCTGCAAGCGCGGTCGCCGCATCGGCACTTCGGTGCCGTCAGGCAGCGTCTCCAGGTGCTCGCTCCATTCGACTCCGACATCCGCCTCCGGCAGCACGCCCGGCAGCGCACGCAGCTGCAGATGACGGCCATACCGCGGATGCGCTGCGCCATCTGCCTGCGCGATGCGCAGCACGGCGGCGCGTATCGGCTCGCCTGCGCGCTGTGGCAGATGGCCGCGGCCATCGCGGACATGACAGTCCTGACAGCTGGCCGCCATGAACAGCGGACCGAGACCGTCGCGCGCCGACACCGACGCCGGCGCGCTGACCCAGGCCGACGTGAAGAAGGAATTGCCGAGCACGAACAGGCCGCGTTTGCTCGGCGGCAGATTGCTTGCCGGGTGCGAGAACGCCTCGGCCGACAAGGCGGTGCCGGGCTTGAGTGAGATATGCGTCGTATCACCGCCCGGCAGCGCGTGCGCCGGCAGGTTGTGCGTCTGCGGCGTCGGATAGTGCCCGGTACGCGGCGGCGTACTTTGCTCTCCGCAGGCTGCGAGCAACAGCACGATGACCACGGCGCAAGCTCTCATTCGCCGGCATCCGGATGATGCGGATCGAGTGCGCCCAGGCCCAGACGCTGACCCAGCGTTTCAAGCAGCGCGGCCTCGGCCTGCAGCGCGGCGATCGCACCGCCGATCAGTTGCCCGCCCTGCGGATGCTCTGGCGCGATCAGCTGATCGAAGCGCTCGCCCTGCTCGCCCGCCTGCTGGATGGCGCGCAGCGCACTGCGGCTGCGCTCGAAGGCGCGATCGATCTTCATCGCGAGCGCGGCATCGCGGCGGCGCGCGAGGTCGGCGAGACTGGCATTGGCTTGCATGCCGCCATAGCGACCGTAGTAGAAGTTCTCGATGCCCAGCGCGTTGTAGTACAGCGAATTGTGCGTGTCGTCGGAGAAGCAGTCCTGCTCCTCTTCCGGTGCACGCGCCAGCAAGGCAACCTGCATGCGCTCACCGGCCAGCTCGGCGCTGGCCATCGTTGCCAGGCCGAACAGCACGCGGCGCAGACCTTCATCGGCATCGCCCTTGACGAGACGATCGCCATAGCTGCCGGACTGCGCGCCCCAGGTCGGGGTCATCTCGACCAGCGCCACGCGCAGCAGCTCGACGGCAGCGCTCAGGAATGCGCGGCGGCGCTCGCAGTGGCGTAGCGGCGCCGCGCGGTCACCATCCGTGCACTGCGCAGCGTCCGTCGCATAGTCGGTCCAGGGTCGCTCGCCCGCACCGGCGCCGTAGCCGTGCCGGTCCTGGCCCCAGAGCATGAACTCGATGGCATGAAAGCCGGTGGCGACATTGGCCTCGACATCGGCGCGGCCCTGCGCACTGATCAGCACCGACGGCTTGAGCGGGTCGGTGCGCAAGCTCAGGCCGCCGATCATCAGTTCCGTGCTGGCGATCAGGTTCGCCTGCGCCAGCGCATTGGTCGGCGAGGCGGCGTAGGGCTCGGCGACATAGTCGAGAAAACCCTCGTCGACCGGCCAGGCATTGACGCCCAGCTCCCACTCGTCGACAAACCAGTTGCCGAAGCGCAGCGCCTCGGTCTGCGCGTAGGGCACGCGCGCCGCGCGCCAGGCGACGCGCGCCGCCTGCAGGGATTGCTCGCTGGGTTGTTCGACAAAATCGCCGACGGCGCGCTGCAGCTGTTGCGTTGCCGTCAGCGCATCGCTGTAGCTCGCGTACGCGACGGCCCTGTAGCCGTCGAGCACCGTGCTCACATCCACCGGCTGCGGCCGGCAGGCAGCACACAGCAGCGCCGCCAGCAGTACCGGTGTGTTGCGCACGCTGTTACCAGCCCAGCTCCTGACGGCTCAGCTGGAACACCTCGATGGGCTGCTGCGGATTCAGGCCCTCGGCGTTGTCTCCATACCATTCGACGGTGATGCGGTCGCCGAGCAGCGAAGCCCACATGAAGCCGGAAGAGCCGCGATAGTCGGAGATGCCCTTGCTGCCCTTGCGCTCCTCGAAGCCGAGGTTGGACGCCGGCCGCGTCTCGGTGCGGCCGCCGGCTCCGGAGACGATGAACTCGGTGCGCCCGCAGCTCTCGACCGGCTTGAGCCAGCGCAGGTCGTGCTCGTGGCCCTGGATGTGGAACTGCACGTGATCGCAGATCGCTTCCTCCATCGCCGCCTTGAACGACGGCGAACCGTCGCCGTAGTTGCCGTTGGAGATGTAGTTGTAGTGGCTCATCGAGATCTTCCAGCGCGCTGGCGACAGCCGCAGTGCCTCGGCAAGCCACTGGCGCTGGAACGCGCTGTCGTAGGCCAGGTCGACCGGAAGGCTGGACGAATCGCCATCGATCGTGTCGCTGTCCATCGTAAACAGCTCCAACACCTCGCCCCAGCGATGCGTGTAGTAGCGCGCCGGCATGTTCCAGTTCGTGCTCGGCCGGTTGCTGCGGTAGTGGTATTCGACCTGGTTGTCACCAATGCCCGGCGACTGCCCGGTCAGTCCGTTGTCGTGGTTGCCGAGCACCAGGTAGAACGGGATGTTGACCGGCGCGTAGATGTCCTCGAACGCCGTATCGAACTGCCGGTCGGAAGGCGTCAGCGCGCCAATGAAATAGATGTTGTCGCCCGCAGCGGCCGCGAAGTGGCAGCCCGGATTGTCCGGCTGCGCCTTCTGCGCGCACAGCCCCGCAATGGTCTGTCCGAGCGCCGCCTGCACGCCGTTCTGTGTGCCGGCATCGCCGATGATGATGAAGTTGAGCGGCTTGGATGCGTCGTGCGGCGTGAACGCCGTGGTCGGCGGATGGACATTGCGGCTGTCCTTGTTGTCGGCAACCGGGGCCTGTGCGCCGCTGCCCGGATTCGCCGCACCCGGTGTTGTCGAGTTACCGCACGCGCTCAGAAAAACAGCGGCGGCCATGGCCGCAGCCACATGCCAGTTCTTGGTCTTCAAATTCACACCCCACCCCGGAATTCAGTCGGAAATCTGAAGCCTTTCAGTTTGCCGACGGCACATGACGAAGTCGTGATGATTGCACAGGCCCGGCATCGCCCGCGCCCGGCTAGGACACCGCCCGCCAAGGACACGCCCGCATGTAGACTCTTCGGATGCCACAGACCGATCCCGCAGGAACCTACCCCATCGGCACCCCCGGCCAGGCGTGGGGGCCAGCGGAAGTGTCCGCATGGCTCGCGCGGCAGTCGATCCAGCGCAGTTACAAGGCGGACGTGCTGACTGTGATCGACCGGCTGCGCGCCCGCTATGAAGTGCTGCAATACGGCCAGCTGGACCACGACCCGGCGCGATATCCGCTGTTTGCGCTCAGGAGCCACCACTGGCAGGACGACCTGCCGACCGCGCTGGTCACCGGCGGCGTACACGGCTACGAAACCAGCGGCGTCCACGGCGCGCTGCGTTTTCTCGATCAGCACGCCTTCAGTTTTGCCGGCCGGATCAATCTGATCGTCGCGCCCTGCGTGAGCCCTTGGGCCTACGAGACGATCCAGCGCTGGAACATGCATGCGGTCGATCCGAACCGTTCCTTCTTCGAAGACAGTGCGGCGCAGGAATCAGCCGCGCTCTGGCAGCTGATCGCGCCGCTGCGCGATCGGGTGCTGGTCCACATCGATCTGCACGAAACGACCGATTCCGACGAGTCCGAGTTTCGCCCGGCGCTGGCTGCGCGCGATGGCGTCGAGTTTGTTCCCGGTGAGATCCCGGACGGCTTCTATGTGGTCGATGACAGCGAGAGCCCGCAGACCGGGTTTCAGGCTGCGGTGATTGCGGCGGTTGCGAAAGTGACCCACATCGCTCCGTCCAGTGCTGACGGCGAAATCATCGGATCACCGGTCGTGGCTCCCGGTGTCATCGAGTATCCGTTGAGGCGCCTCGGCCTGTGCGCGGGCATGACCAACGCCCGCTTCAAGACCACCACCGAGGTCTATCCGGACAGCCCGCGGGCCAACGACGATCTTTGCAACGCCGCGCAGGCAACGGCGGTCTCCGCAGCGATCACTTTTGCGCTGTCTCATATGAATGCTTGAACCGGGCCACCTCCATTGAGCAAGGATCGCGACGATGACCATGAGCCGCCCGCCGCCGGCGCCAAGCGCTTCATCAAGCTGGCGGGGATGACGGCGACGTTGGCCACCCGTTTTGCGGGCAATGCGATCGCCAACTCTTTCCGCACGGTGGAACAGCGCGAGGAAGCGCGCGACAAACTCAACGCAGATGTCGGCGCGCAGATGGCGCAGACCCTGGGCGAGCTGAAAGGCGCGGTGATGAAGCTCGGTCAGCTGGCCTCGCAGGTCGCTGACTTCCTGCCCAAGGAAATCGCCGAGCCGCTCAAGAAACTGCAGAAGGACGCATCGCCGATGCCCTTCTCGGTGATCAGGAAGCAGATCGAACGCGAGCTGGGAAAGCCGCTGAAGCAACTGTTCAGCACGCTCGATCACAAGCCCTACGCCGCGGCGTCGATCGGCCAGGTCCATCGAGGCGTTCTGCACGACGGCCGTGAAGTCGTCGTCAAGGTGCAGTACCCCGGCATTGCGGCGTCCTGCGACAGTGATCTCAAGCAGCTGAAGCTGGCGCTGCGCACCGCGCGTCTGGTCAAGGTCGACAAGGCCGTGCTGGACAGCCTGTTCGAGGAGATCCGCACGCGGCTGCATGAGGAGCTCGACTACGAGCAGGAAGCCCGCAACATGGCGCTGTTCCGCGAGTACTACGCGGATGATCCGATGATCATCGTCCCTGCAACCGTGCCCGAGCTGTGCACCAGACAGGTCCTGACGATGATTCTGGAGCCGGGCGATTCACTCGACACCGTGAGCGCCGAGTACGATCAGGCGCTGCGCAATCAGCTGGCGTTGCGACTGTTCCACTTCATGTGCCGTTCGCTGTTCGGACTGCATGCCGTGCATGCGGACCCCAACCCCGGCAACTTCGCCTGGCGCCGCGACGGCGCGCTGGTGGTCTACGACTTCGGCTGCATCAAGCGCCTCGAGCCGGGAACCATCACCGCGTATCGCAACACGGTAAAGGCTGCGCTTGCGGAGAACTGGGCTGCCGTCGATAGCGGCCTGATCCGCCTCGGCGCGCGCGTGCCGGGTACGGCTCCGGTTGAAGCCGCGTTCTATGCCGATTGGCACCGCGTTGTGATGCGCCCTTTCACTGGCGACGAACCCTTCGACTTCGCCACCTCGACGATGCACATCGCCGCAGCGGCCAAGAGCCCGGAAGTGCTCAGGCGGATGAATCAGTTCCAGCCGGCGGTGAAGACCGTCTATCTCGACCGCATGGTCGGCGGCCACTACTGGACGCTGGTCCGGCTCAAGGCACAGGTGGCGCTGGGTCCCCTGCTGCGCGGGTATCTTCAGGTCGAGTAATGCTGACAGCAGCCATCATCGGTGGCGGTCTGAGTCAGAGACTGGGCGGCCAGGACAAGTTGCTGGTGGAGATTGCCGATCAGCGTCAGATCGATCGCCTGCTGGCCGCGCTTGCACCGCAGAGCGACGCACAGATCCTGATCTCGAATCGTCCGGCTGAAGCGTATCCGGGTCTGGCTATCCCGGTGTTTTCCGATCTGGTCGCGAATGCAGGCCCGCTGGCCGGCATCCATGCAGCACTGAGCGCCTGTCAGACGGCTTCTGTCCTCTGCGTCCCTGCGGACGCTGCGCTGCTACCGCCTGACCTGGCGAAGCGATTGACGGCAGCCCGCAAGCAGGCGAATGCACCAGCGGCCTGCGTCCATGATGGGCTTGGTCTCCAACCGATCTTCTGCCTGCTGGACGCAACCTTGCTCAACGCTGCCAAGCAATCGCTGGATACCGGGAAGCTGGCTCTGCATCAGTGGTTACGCGGTGTAGGCGCGGTGGAAGTCGACTACGCCCACTGGCCTCGATGGGCGTGGAGCTTCAATACCCAGGATGAGTTGGAGTTCGTGCGCAGTCAGATAGACATGCTTTGAGGCGCACCGCGCGCCGTCCAGAGCATTTTCGGTCTGTCCGGATACACACCCCCCGTTCGCATCGAGTGCCCGCGAAGCGGGTGTATCGAGATGCCGCCACAACCGGAAGCGGAGAGTGCAACTCTGATGTCTCGATACACCGCGCTTACGCGCGGCACTCGACACGAACGGAGACGTTTGAACCCCCGAACCAAAAGCGCTCTACGCCGCAGCGCCTTCAGCAATCCCCGTCCAACTCCCCGTATCGATCGGCCCCGCGGCGGGTTCGATGCGCACCCGGATGCCGGTCAGATGCGCCATACCGGAGACCGGCTCAACCGCATCCGCGCCATCCGCCGCAAGCAGATTGACGTTCGCCCCGCCGAGCTTCGCGGCGATGCTCAAACCACGCGCATGCTGGTGTCCCCAGCCATGCGGAATCGCGACGGTGCCCGGCATCAGCGTATCGAGCAGCTTCACCGGCAGGCGGATCGTGTTCGTCGGCGAATGGATGTCGGCAGCACTCTTCTCTGCCAGGCCCTTCGCACGCGCATCGTCCGGGTGCATGTACAGATAGTTGGTCTGCCCCATCTCGCCGTTCGTGAGTTCGGCAATGTTCTGCGTCCAGGAGTTGTGCGTGCTGTGCATGCGCTTGGAGATCAGCCGCAGTTCACCGCGCGCATAGCTTTGCGTTTCATCGGCAAAGATCGCTTCGAGGCGCGGCACCTGCTCCATCAGCATCGGCGGCGCGAGGTGCACCTTGCCGTCGTCGTGGACGACACGCTTGCCGAGATAGCTGCCGGGCTTCGGGCCGCCGCGCCATGCCAGGCCCTGCGGCTGCTTCACAACGTCGCGGAAACGGCCGACCTTCGACGAGCGCAGGATCAGATCGAGGATCAGGCGGATCGGCAGCGACGGCTGGCGGCCGCGGCGGAACGGCGCATTCGCCAGAAGCATCAGCTGCATGATCCATTGCAGCGGCCTGACGCCAAACAGGCTGACGCCGCAGGCGCGCGCGAGCTGGGTGTACATCGTCGCCTCGTCGCGTTGCTCGCCGCTGGGCTCGACGATTGCATCGGTTGCGGCGATGTACGAGCGTGACTGCATGCCGAGAAACAACGGAAACACGAACGGCAGGTCGGCGCGTTCGAGCGGCGAAGTCGCCGGCAGCACGTAGTGAGCGAGGCTCGCAGTCTCGTTGAGATAGATGTCGGTGACGACGAGCAGATCAAGTTCGCCCAGCGCCTTTCTCAGCCGTGCGGAATTGGGCATCGTCAGCAGCGGATTGCCGCCGGTGACGAACAACGCCTTGATCTGCTCGGTACCGGGCTTGAGGATCTCGTCGGCAAGAATGCCGCCGGGGAAGCCGCCGTTGAGTTCGCGGAACGCGCCAATGCGTGAACGCTCGATGCGCTGGAACAGTTTTTCCTTCTTCGCATACGCCGCGAAGTCGAACAGGCCCTCACCGAGCAGCACGCCGCCCTGGCGGTCGAGGTTGCCGGAGATCGCATTGATCACGTCGGCAAGCCACTGCGCGAGCGTGCCGTGACGGCCCATGCCCAGTCCGGTGCCGGTGACGATCGCGGATGCACCCGCAGCAATGTAGTCACCGACCATCGCCTTCAGCGCATCGGCATCGATGCCGGTCAGGGTCGAGGTTTTCTCCGCAGGCCACTGCCCTGCAAGCGCCTCGATGTCCGCGAGCCCGGTCATGTAGCGCTGCGTGCGCTCGCGATCGACACCGTTCTGCGCGAACAGCTCGTGCAGGAACGACAGGAAGAAGAACACGTCGGTGTTCGGGCGGATGAACTGATGCGCGTCCGCCATCTTCGCTGTTTCGGTTTCGCGCGGATCGACGACGACGATGCGCCCGCCGCGCTTGCGCACATCCTTGAGTCGCTTGCCGGGATGGGCAACCTGCAGGAAGGTCCACTTCGACACGATGGGGTTGGTGCCAACGATCAGCATGTAGCGCACGTGATCGAGATCGACAAACGGCTGCGTGAACGGAAAGCCGTACATCTCGGTCGCCGACGCGAAACGGTTCGCGCAGTCCTGCGTCGAAGACGAGAACATGCTGCGCGAACCGATGCCCTTCATGAAGCCTTCGGCAAAGATCGGATGCAGCAGGCTGAAGCCGGCGGCGGTGCCGACGTACATCGAGATCGAATGCGGGCTGACGGCACGCAGCCCTTTCACCTTCGCGCCGATCTCAGCGTAGGCCTGCGCCCAGCTGATGCGCTCGAAACGATCGCCAACGCGCTTGAGCGGATACTGCAGACGATCGGGCGAGTCATACATGCGGTGCTGGTTCAGCCCCTTCATGCACGCAAAGCCATCGGTGCCGATGTGGTCCTTGTGCGGCTTCAGGTCCACGATCCTGCCGCCCTCCATCTCCGCGACGAGCCCGCAGGACGCCTCGCAGATACGGCAGAACGTGTGCTTGGTTTCTTTCATTACGCAGGTCTCCCCTAGCGTTGCAGGTACCCTAACGCGGCCATGGGTGGCTGAACTCGTCCGAACTGATCAGCGACGGCCGACCCTCTACTGCCACGCGTCGTTGGTCACCCGTACCGCAGAGAACCTGCTGTGAGCATCGCTGTACCAGATCTCCTTGCGCTCCGGTAACTGGGTGGAGGTGCACTGATGAACGCCAGCGAGACTATCGAGGCGCGTGTTAGCAAGGTTGCCCGGATGACGAGCGGCTCGTTCGACTTGGTGCTGTCATTCTTCACGCTGAACCGTTGCGGCGTTCAAGTTGTGCGGAGTGTGTACTCGACCGATCTGGATGTGTGTGTGTTGCAGAAGAAATCGCTACGGCTGCGCGAAAGGCGGACGGGCCGTTTCGAGCAGGTTTTCGAAAATGTTAGTAAGTCGCCGAGCGGCGCTTTGAGACTGCAACGCAAACATGCCATCGATGCGCATATCGAGATCATAGTCTGCGTCCCGGCGTCGCAACTTCAGCGCCCTTGCCTGCAGCACCGCCGACTTAAGCTGACCTGCACGGGCCACATCCAAAGTCTCAGCAAAGGCCACCAGTGCTCGATACACGCGCTCGTGGCTGCCAAAGTCGTCAGCATTCACCACCGCTGGCACGCGGAACGCCTGAGTGACTTCGATCGCCAAATAGAAGACGCTGTAGTACCAGCGCCCAATCGCAGCCCGTTGAACTGCTTCCTTCTCCGACGTCAATAACGTCGAACTGAAGAGCTCGTCCCCAAGCGCGGCAATACTATGCCGCGAGCTGGGCATGTTCCCTTCTTATTCCGTAGATGTCCACGGAGAACGAAGACAACAAGCTCCACGGCAGGCTGCTAGCCCCGAGCTCGTCAAAATAGCCATTCAGCAATTCGGAAATCTGCTCGTGGCTTACTTCCGGATACAACATAAGGCGGGCAGTTCCGGAATCTTGCTCAGACAGGTCTAGCTGCAGCGAGAACGTCGTATTTCCAATCTGATGCGTTTTTTCTGCGATACGGCGCAGAAGAGGGCGTGCGATTAACGTCGCATCTTCGTCTGCGATCTTCTGTTGGTCAAAAAACGCGACGATGCTCTCGAGGTCTCGAAGCAAATTCCCTTCGTTGCATTCACCCTCGATATTTGCCCGCTGCCGAACTTTTATCGAAGCGAGCGCACGGCGCGGCATGCCCATAAGTACATACGAGGTCCACGCGACATAGGCAACATCGGTGTCATGCGGGAAATCGGAAATCAACGCTCCAATAACTTCCTCGAACTGATCGAATTCCGCCACTGAGAAAAGTGCAGTTGCCGAGTTCAACCGGAAGTCGATTGATGGCTTCCCAAACTGTCTTTGATTTCCGACTCGAATGGCATCGAGTACTGCCGCCGCATCCCGCGCCAATGCTGCGATATGGATGAAGGCGCTGAGCACAGTCGATTCATGGGGCAGCGCTTTCAGCAAAACCTCAGCTTCACGCTTGAACTTCCGCAACGTGAAATCATCGGCCACAGCTACGCTCGAGTCGTACCTATCTAACTCGAGAATCAGATTGTTTGCTTTAACCGCTGGCTGGCTAGCCATAATTCCGTAGATCAATCGGTTAGAGTTACCGCGACGGCAGCAGCGTTAGCTACGCATACCTGCGGCACTTTAGTTCCTGACGCACTAACGAGCAATGAACAGTGGCTTGATGGTTCAACTATCGCCAGATAGAAGGCGGCGCCAGAGAGGGTTTTACCACCCCATACCGCCCTAACTCCTCTAACCCGACAGAGCCCGTCATCGACCGGACTTTTGCGTTGGAAATCCAAGTGCAACGAACTTGTGGATTTTATGTCGGGTGTAATAAAAAAGCGCCCCTAAGAGCGCGTTTTTATTACAGAACTGGCGGAGAGAGAGGGATTCGAACCCTCGATACGGTTTGACCCGTATACACGCTTTCCAGGCGTGCTCCTTCAACCACTCGGACACCTCTCCGGATTGTTACGGCACCCAATATAGCGGCCATGCCGCCCCGTTGGGGGCGCGCATTATAGCCGCGGTCACTCCGCTTTGGGGGCGGCCTCGGCGGCAGGTGCCGGCGCGGCTGGCGAGCCGATCACAGCTTCCGGCGGTTCTTCGGTGACGCGCATGCGCGGCGGCATGTCCAGGCATTCGGTACGCAGATTGCCGCCTTCGTCCTGCACCTGATTGGCGAAACCGACCGGGTCTTTC
>CAZDPA010000062.1:0-20805 GCA_964507195.1 uncultured Salinisphaerales bacterium
CCTGGCCGGTGATGCCGGTGATCAATGATTTCTTCACAGCAGATTCCAACTCCTCGTCGTGGTCGCTCGGCTTCTCGTCACCCCCGGAAACGGGTGTCCGGCCCGAAAGTGCCTCCGGGAGTTTATTTCAATCCGATGGAAGGCACCCCGTCCGGGTCGTCAGGTTTTATACTGCGCCGCTTCATAGGCGCCTCCGAACAAAGGCCGCGGGGATTCAAACCTGTTTCCGGCCCTTGTTCAGAGGTTCCTTTTCGGGCCGCCGTCATTCCGGCTAGGCGGCCGAATGTGTGAGGTGTTTGTCATGTCTGCTGTGAGTCGTGCCACGTTCAATCAGGTGATGGTCCCCAACTATCAGCCCGCAGAGCTGATTCCGGAGCGCGGCATCGGTTCGCGCCTGTGGGACACCCAGGGACGTGAATATGTGGATTTCGCCGCCGGTATCGCGGTCACCGTGCTGGGCCATGCCAACCCGCAGCTGCTGGCGGCGCTGACCGAACAGGCCGGCAAGCTGTGGCATCTGTCGAACGTGATGACCAATGAGCCGGCCCTCAAGCTGGCACAGAAGCTGGTCGACCTGACGTTTGCCGACAAGGTGTTCTTCTGCAATTCCGGCGCCGAGGCCAACGAGGCGGCGTTCAAGCTCGCCCGTCGCCGCGGCAACACCCAGTTCGGGCCGCACAAGAACACGATCATTTCGTTTCACAACGCCTTCCACGGCCGCACGCTGTTTACCGTCAGCGTCGGCGGCCAGGCGAAGTACACGCAGGGATTCGAGCCGCTGCCGGGTGCGATCCGCCATCTGCCGTTCAACGATCTCGCTGCATTGACAGCGGCGATGGACGACAGCGTCTGCGCGGTTGTCGTCGAGCCGGTACAGGGCGAGGGTGGCGTATTGCCGGCCACGCCTGAGTTCATCAAGGGCATCCGTGCGCTGTGCGACAAGCATCAGGCGCTGATGATTCTGGACGAAGTGCAGACCGGCAACGGCCGCAGCGGCACGCTGTTTGCCCATGAGCAGATGGGCGTCGTGCCGGACGTGCTGACCACGGCCAAGGGCCTGGGCGGCGGCTTTCCGATCGGCGCGATGCTGACGACCAACGCGTATGCCGAGGTGCTGGCCTTCGGCACGCATGGCTCGACCTATGGCGGCAATCCGCTGGCCTGCGCGGTCGCGGGTGCGGTGATTGACCAGATCGCCACATCCGAACTCAAGCGCAACGTCGCCGAGCGCGCGGCGCAGCTGCGTACGGGTCTGGCGGCGCTGGGCAAACAATACGGGCTGTTCACCGAGTCGCGTGGCATGGGTCTGCTGCTGGGTGCGCCGCTGGTCGATGCCTGGAAAGGCCGCGGCAAGGACATCGTCAACGCCGGCCTCGCCGAAGGCGTCTGGCTCCTCGTTGCGGGACCGGACGTGCTGCGCTTTGCGCCGGCGCTGAACATCACCGAGGCCGATGTGGCCGAAGGCCTGCAGCGTCTGGGCAAGGCCTGTGCGGCGCTGACGAAGTAGCTGGCCGAGAACCAAGGCCCTCTTCCACACCATGTGGGAGGGGGCTTTTTCGTTGGTACGGACGGTACGCCGGGGCATCTCGATACACCTGCTTCGCAGGCACTCGATGCGAACGGGGTATCTGCGGTGCGCGCCTAACATCTCCGTTCGGGTCGAGTGCCGCGCAACGCGCGGTGTATCGAGACCCCGCGGCGTGGCTCAGCGGTTCAACGGCCAGAACACGCGTTCGTTGCGGAACGAGAACACGATGCCGTCTGCTGCGATCTCGACGATCTGCGGACCGCTGTCGAGTTGCGAGCCCTCGCCGTAGCGCTTGCCGTCGATCATGATCCAGCGCTTTTCGCGCACGGCGTTGTGGACATGAACCTGGATCGTCAAGGCGGGGAATTGGTCGCGGTAGGCCTGCGGCATGTCGCGCAGCGACGGTTCGAGATGAACCGGAGGTGCGGTCGCTGCTGCTGGCGCATAGCCCTTGATGGTTGTGCTGGCGCTGCGCTTGCTTGCGCTTGCCTGGTTGGGTGCGGGCGTGGCCGTACCTGCGCCGACGGCTGCGCCCTGAAAGACCGGCGTCAGGTCATCGAGGCTTTCATAGCCGGCAAGCGCAGGCTCGATCTCGGCCGCATCGCCGAGCAGTTCGGCGTCTTCGTCTGTGCTTTCCATTGGCGGTTCGATCCCAGGCTCGGCGATGGGCGCTGCCGTCGGGGCCGCTACCGGAGCAGGTGCTGGCGCCGCGGTGGGTTCCACGGTCGGTGCGGCGGGGGCGATGGGCACCGGTGTCGCGGCCGCAGTCTGCACTTCCGGCACAGCAGGTCGCAGCAGCCACCAACTGATGCCGATGCCGGCGGCGAACAGCAAGACGCCGATCACGATCAGCAGCAGCGGCGAAAGGCCGGCGATACCACCCGGGGCGGTTTCGCGGGTCGGCGAGGTCGCGAGCGCGCCATTGCGTTCCTGCTCCGCGCGTTTGAGGGCGTCGAGGATATAGCTCATTGGTCGGGGCTCATGGCGCACGCGCCTCGGTGGCCGTGAGCGTCGGCGTGTCCGGACGCGAGTCGCCCAGCTCGATCAGCGTGCGGACGCCGGCCACGCCATCGGCCTGCAGGCCACGCGCGCTCTGCAGCCGACGCACCGCCTCGCCGATCGGCACGTTCATGCGCTCGGGCGCGGACTCGACGGCCGGCAGGTACTGCAGCGCGACCAGCTGCGCGTAGAGCCACTGGACGTCGCTGCCGCGCGTGGTGCTGTCGATGCGGATGGATTGACTGTCGCGGCGCCAGAGCAGCAGGAACTCGCCGTTCCACAGCGGATCGAGCGCAGTCAGCGGAATACTCAGCGGGCCGAGTGCGGTCAGCAGCACCGCGCGCTCGGCGTCGAGGGACTTCAGCAGGAAGTAGCGCTGGCCTTCGTCACCGACCTGCAGGGTCAGCACGGCCGGCCGGTTCATCAGGCGCAGATCGTTCCAGCTGGCGCTGCTGCGATAGCACTCCAGCGTCTGCGCCTTGAGCGCCTCGCAGAGATTCTTGTTGTCGATGCGGCTGGCATCGGCGCCCCACAGCGTGACCATCTGCGCGAGCACCGTCGACAGCGGCTGCGCCGCGGCACCGAGATCTGCGGCCAGATCGGTCGGATGGATGTCGGCTTCGAGCATCGCCGCTGTCGCTGCAGCGGGTTCCGGACTTGCCATCGCGGCAGGCTCGGCTGCCGGCGGTGTGGCCACGGGAGCCACTGTCGGAGTTGGCTGCGGGACGCTCGTCGCGACGAGCGCAACAGCGACTGGCGCAGTGTCGCGCCAAGGCCAGTAGGTGTACGCAAACATCGCAAGGCAGGCGAACAGCGCGATCACCAGACTCAGTTCTATCCAGCGCCAGCGCAGCGGCGCGCGGATATCGCCGCCCTCGGTTTCGCCGAGGGCTTCACGCGCAGCAGTGCGCAGCACCTGCGGTGTCACCTGCGCTTCGCGCAGCGCATAGGCGCCCATCAACGCGCGGTCGCAGATGATGTTGATCAGGCGCGGATTGCCGCGCGCGGCGTTGTGCACCAGTTGCAGACTCTGCGCGCTGAACAGCGGCCGCGCCGCGCCGGCAATGCGCAGGCGATGCTCGACGTACTCGCGTGTTTCCGCCGGCGTCAGTGCCGTCAGGTGATAGCGCGCGGTGATGCGGCTGGCGAGCTGGCGCAGGTCGGGACGGGCGAGCAGGGCGCTCAGTTCCGGCTGGCCGACCAGCATGATGCGCAGCAGCTTTTCCTTCGCGGTTTCCAGATTGGTCAGCAGGCGCACCTGCTCCAGCACCGACGGCATCAGGTTCTGCGCCTCGTCGATGATCAGCACGGTGCGGCGACCGGCAGCGTGCGCGCGCAGCAGATGGGCGTTGAGCGCGTCGACCAGCATCTTCAGCGTCGGATTGTCACGCGGGTATTGCACGCCGAGCTCATCGCAGATGCTGTGGACGAATTCCTGTTCGCTCTGGCGCGGGTTGTGGATCATCGCGACATCGACATCCGGCAGCTTCTGTTCGAGCAGGCTGCGCACGATGGTGGTCTTCCCGGTGCCGACTTCGCCGGTCAGCTGGACGAAACCGCCGTACTGACCAGTGCCATACAGCAGATGGCCCAGCGCCTCCTGATGGCGCGGGGTCAGGTACAGATAGGCGGGGTCCGGGGTGATGGAGAACGGCATCTCCCGGAGCTGGAAGTACTCGACGTACACGATATTCGGACTGTGGTGACGAAGCTGGCCGCGAGTATACGGCGCTACAGCCACTCGCTGGGGCCACCGGCCCACGGCGAAATGTGGGTTTTCCGTGTAGCCCGGTTCCGCGCAGCGGAGCCGGGACGGTGGTTGCGGAACGGGCCTCCCGGCTTCGCTTTCAGCGAAACCGGGCTACAGCTTTTCAGGGCTGCCGCAGCATGTCGATATGCGGAATGCCGTCTTCCAGATGCATGTCCGAAGCCGGTCTGAAGCCCAGTGACTCGTAGAACGCCTGCAGGTGCTGCTGCGCATGGATGTAGATCGCGTGCGTGGGCGCCGCGGCGCCGCAGATGCGGATGCCTTCGAGCATCACCGCGCGACCCAGTCCGGTACCGCGTTCCGACTCCGCGACAACGAGGCGGCCCAGTGCGGGTTCCGCGCGATTGAGCCCGGGCGGCAGCAGGCGCAGGTAGCCCTTCAAATGGCCAACGGGATCGCGGACCAACAGATGGCGACAGCCGGGATCGAGGCCATCGATGTCGAGGTAGGCGCAGTTCTGTTCGACGACGAAGATCTCCGAGCGCAGCTTGAGGAAATCGTGGACGTCGCGGGTACTCAATTCCGACCAGCTGGCCCAGCGCCAGTGGTAGTCTGCAGCGGGCGCTACGCCGGAAGCCTCAGCTGCGCTGGAAGTCATAGAGGCTGCCGAGCTTGAGGATGCGGGTCAGACGGTCGAGTGCCATGCGGCTTTCTTCGAGGAGCTGAGGGTCGGCGAGATCGTCGAAGCTCAGGCGCTCGCGGTAGTGCTTGTCGACCCAGCTCATCAGCTCGCCATACCGTCGATTGGTCAGCCAGGCGCTGGAGTTCACCGCCGCACGTTCCTTCGCGTTCAACACGACGCGCAGGCGCAGGCATGCCGGGCCGCCGCCATTGTTCATCGATTCACGCAGATCGAAGACCTGCACGCCGTCCACGGGATTGCCGGGGTCGGCAATGATGCGCTGGATCGTTGCCCAGACCTTCGGTGATTCCTGACACTCGCGGGCGACGATCATCAGCATGCCGCCGTTCGGCGGGCAGACCAGCTGCGAGTTGAACAGGTAGGATGTCACCGCATCGGTGACGCTGAGTTCATCGCTGCCGATTTCAACAAAGGCCGGCCGGCGCTCGCCGGAAAAGTGCGTGCAGATCCAGCCGCGCAGCGACTGCGCATCGACAAACGCCTGCTCGTGATACAGCAGGACCTCGCGGTTGCCGACGGCAATGACGTCATTGTGGAACACGCCCAGATCAATCGCTTCCGGACGCTGGCGTACGAAAGTGGTGGTCTGTGCCGACAGCTCGTGCAGCAGGGCGATCGACTGGCTCGCCAGCAGGGTCTGGCGTGCGGGAAAGCGCGTCGGCGAATGTTCGATGCCACCTTCACGACCATAGACGAACAGTTCCAGCGCCGGTTCGCCGTAGCTGGCGCAGAGCCGCGTATGGTTCGCCGCACCTTCGTCGCCCAGCGCCGGCGATGATTGCAGGGGCGGATGGTGCGCGAAGAAGCTGGGATCCGGGAAGACCGCCTTGAGCGCGCGCGCGGTGGCTTCGGCCTCGATCGCGCGATGCAGATTCGTGCACAGATTGGCCGGCGTGAAATGCACACGGCCATCGGCAGTGTCGGCACTGGGGGAGACGGTGGCCGCGTTGGCCGCCCACATCGCCGAAGCCGATGACACCGCCGCGAGCAGGGTCGGTGCCTGCTTGCGCACTGCGCTGAGGATCTGCGCGTCGGTGCCGCTGAAGCCGAGTCGACGAAGGGTCGGCAGATGCGGGCGCTCCTGCGGTGGCAACACACCCTGGTACAGGCCCATTTCAGCCAGCGCATGCATCTTCATCAGGCCCTGGCGCGCGGCCTCTCGCGGATTCGAGTGGCGCTCGGCATTGCGCGTCGACGCGACGTTGCCGAAGGACAGGCCGGCATAGTTGTGCGTCGGCCCGACGAGGCCGTCGAAATTCGCTTCTATCGTCGCGGTCGGTCGGATCGGGCTCATGATCGGCCTGGCAATGTCAGCAGCGGGACGGGAAGAGTCTGGATGATCGAGATTACAGGCAAATGCCGGGCGGCAGCGTTGCCGGCAGCTGGCTGCGCACCGCCTCGCTGCTCGCCACCGGATACGCGCAGTAGTCGGCCGCATAGTACGCAGATGGCCGGTGATTGCCGCTGGCGCCGATGCCGCCGAACGGAAATGCACCGGACGCGCCGGTCGTCGGACGGTTCCAGTTGACGATGCCGGCGCGGATGCGCCGACTGAACAGCGCGTACTCGTCTGCGTCATCACCGATGAAGCCGGCGGACAGACCGTACCGCGTGTCATTGGCCGCGGCGATCGCCTCATCGAGTTCGCGGTAGCGGAACACCTGCAGCAGCGGACCGAAATACTCCTCGTCCGGGACATCTCTGGCATCGCTGGAATCAAGAATGCCAGGGGTCAGAAATGCGTTGCCCTGCTGTGGCACGCGCATCGGCAGCAGTGCATGTGCGCCACTGGCGATCAGGCGTTCCTGCGCGGTGAGCAACATCCTCGCCGCGGCCATGCCGATCACTGGCCCCATGAACGGCTGCGGCTCGGCGTCCCAGCGATCGACCGCCAGGCCGGCGCTGACTTCGACGAGGCGCTTCAGCAGCTGATCACCCCAAGCACCCTTGGGTACGAACAGTCGTCGTGCGCAGGTGCAGCGCTGACCGGAGGTCATGAACGCGGACTGGATCACGTCGAGCACGGCGGCATCGACGGCGGCGACTTCGCGCAGGATCAGCGGATTGTTGCCGCCCATTTCCAGCGCAAGGATGCGATCGGTCATGCCGGCGAACTGCTGCTGGAGGATGCCGCCGGTGCGCGAGCTGCCGGTGAAATACAGGCCGTCGAGTTGTGCGTGCGCCGTGATCAGTTCACCGGTTGTGCGTTCGCCCTGCAGCAGATTCAGCACGCCATCCGGCAAACCGGACTGCTGCCACAGGCGCGCAGTCATCTCGCCCACCGCTGGTGTCTGTTCGCTGGGCTTGAACAGCACGGTATTGCCGGCGAGCAGGGCCGGCACGATGTGACCGTTCGGCAAGTGGCCGGGGAAGTTGTAGGGGCCGAATACGGCGACGACGCCATGCGGGCGATGGCGCAGCACATGGCGGCCGAAGTCGGTCGCCTGCTCCTGCGTGCCGGTGCGTTCGTGATACGCACGGATGGATATGGCGATCTTGCCGATCATCGTCGCGACTTCAGTGCGCGCCTCCCACAGCGGTTTGCCGACTTCTTCGGCGATGCAGCGCGCCAGCGCTTCGCTGTGGGTCTTGAGCTGTCCGGCGTATGCCAGCAGCTGCTTCTCCCGCTCGGCAATGCTCAAGGAAGACCAGGCGTCAAAGGCGCTGCGGGCAGCGGCAAACGCGGCATCGACATCGTCTTGTGCGGCTGCAGTGCCTTGCCAGACCTGGTGCAGATCATGCGGGGCGAGACTCGCCATCGCGCTGCCGCTACCTGCGCGCCAGGTGCCGTTGATGAAAAGCTCGCCGTTGAGCATGCTGGTCTCCATCACAATGCGACGACGCGCGCAGCATCGCCGGCCTGGAGACCGAGCTGCGCCGCCAGCGCTGGCGGAATGCGGACGCACTCTGTTCCGGGGCTGAGATCCGCGAGCGCACAACGGAAATCCTCCAGGCCGTCATTGCCGATCAGATGCGCCGTGCCGGTCGTGGGTTCTCCGATCTCGACGATCAGGCGCTTCGAGCGCGCAATCGACTGCACTGCGTCAATGGGGGCTTCGACCGAAGGACCGCCATCGAAGATGTCGACATAGCCCTGGTAGCGGAAGCCCTCCTGCTCCAGGAGTCTGAGCGCGGGCGCGGTCGAGGGATGAACCTGGCCCATCACCGCCTGCGCTTCGGCGGGCAACAGTACCGTGTAGATCGGATGCTTGGGCATCAGCTCGGCGATGCAGGCCTTGTTGCCCTGGCCGACGATGTGTTCGGCAGCGTCGTACTCGATCGCGAAGAAATGCCGGCCCAGGCCTTCCCAGAACGGCGAGCGGCCGTTCTCATCCGACACACCACGCATCTCGGCGACGACCTTGTCGGCAAAGCGATGCGGGTGCGCAGCCATGAACAGGAAGCGTGACTTCGACAGCAGGTGGCCGATGCCGCCCGAACGGAATCCAGGTGTCAGGTACAGCGAGCACAGCACGCTGGTGCCGGTCAGATCGTTCGACAGGTACAGCGTCGGTACGCGGCTGTAGACATCCAGCGTGCGACTCGCGTGCACAGTCTGACCGACGCGGTAGTTGTAGAAGGGCTCGTCCAGCCCACAGGCGGCTTCGACGGCGCAACAGCCGCCGATTTCGCCGCTGTCGGTTTCCTCGACGACGAACATGTAGCGTTGATGGCCCGGTGTCTCGACAGCTTCCGCAAACGATGCGAGCGAGCGCTCGATCTTCTTGCGCAGTGTCTCGCGTTCCGGCGGCAGAGAGGTGAAGCCGGCACCGGCGCTTTGCGCCATGCGCAGCAGCGCGTCGAGATCGTTCAATGCAATGGGGCGGATCAGGCGCATGGTCACTCCCAATTCAGCTCGCCGCTGGCCAGTCGCAGCAGCAGCAGTGCCGAAATCTTTGCGCGTTCGGTCAGAGAAGAGATCCGCATGCGCTCCTGATCGGAATGGATGTCGCGGCCGACGACACCGAGGTTGTCGACGTTGGCGAGGCCGTAGGCGGCGAGATTGTTGCCATCGCAGCAGCCGCCGGTGGGGCTGAACGTCAGCGGCGTGCCGAGTTCGCGGCCGCAGTCGCCGAGCAGGCTCATCAGGCGTTCGAGCCTGGCATCGACCTGTTTCGGCGGTCGGGTGAAACCGCCGTGCAGATCGATGCGGATACCGTCGCGCTGCGCACGGGTGAGGATGTCGTCGAGCGCTTCCTCGACCCAGCGCGCATCGTCGGGCACGCCGGTGCGTACGTTGAACTTGAAGACGCACAGATCGGGCACGACATTGAGCGCGCCACCACCGCGCACATAGCCCGGATTGAAGGTGACGCCGACGCGCTGGCCGTTGAGGCGATCGACCGCGCTGATGATATCTGCCGCCGCACGCAGGGCATTGCGGCCGTCTTCAGGATTGCGCCCCGCGTGCGCTGCCCGACCATGCACGACGACATCGAAATTGCCGCTGCCCTTGCGCGCCGAGGCCAGGCCGCCGTCGGCAAACGACGGCTCGAAGATCAGGCCGAAATGATTGCGCGCCGCCGCTTCGCGCAGCAGCGGATCGGAACCGCGCGAGCCGATCTCCTCGTCCGGATTCAGCAGCACCTCCCAGCCGATGCGTTCGCGATGCGGGCTGCGCTCGAGCGCAGCCAGTGCGGCCCACATCACCATCAGACCGCCCTTGAGATCGGCGACGCCGGGGCCGTGAAGGTTGTCGTCGCCATCCTGTCTGGCCTGCTGGAATGGATGATCGGCGGCAAACACCGTGTCGAGATGGCCGCCGAGAAAAATTTGCAGCGGCGCCTGCGGGCGCATGCGCAGGCGCAGGGCAGGGCCGACCGCGGTGCTGGTTGTACGACCGTTGTCGGCGGTGCGGTTGTACGGGGCTAGGCTGAGCCATTCGTGGGTGCAGCCCAGCGGTGCAAAGCGTTCGAGCATCATTTCGCCGACTGCACATACGCCGTCCACATTGAAGCTGCCGGAGTTCTGGTTGGACAGGCGCAGGGTCGCATCGCGCAGCTCGGGGAGCTGTGCGTCGATCCACTGCGTTGCTTCCAAATGGGGCTCAATCACGCCGGCTCGCGTCCCTTGGACTGCATCTGCTTTAATGTGGCAGATCGTCTCTTGAGTATGCACGCTTGCGCATGAGGAAAATCCTGGGGGGGCTGCTGGCCTTGATGCTGGGGCTGGCCGTGCCGGTAACGGCACTGGCGGGCGACGAGCTGTGGCAGCAGTCCACGCTCAACAGGATCCTCAAGCGCGGCGATTTGCGCATCGGCGTCGAGGCCGGCTACATGCCGTTCGAGATGCGTGACAAGAAGGGCAACATCATCGGCTTCGACATCGACCTTGCGCGGCTGATGGCGAAGTCCATGGGAGTCAAGCTGACCATCGTCAACATGCAGTGGGACGGCATCATCCCCGCGCTGCTGACCGACAAATTTGATTTGTTGATGGGTGGCATGACCATCACGCCGGAACGCAATCTTCAGGTCAATTTCACCGATCCGTACATCTACATCGGCCAGTCGGTGCTGCTCAGCCGCAAGCTCGCCGGGCAGGTCACGACCTACAGCCAGCTCGACGATCCGAAGTACACGATCGCCAGCAAGCTCGGCACGACCGGCGAGATCGCGGTCAAGCGTCACCTGCCGAAGGCGAAGCTGAAGAGCTTCGAATCCGAGGCCGATGGCGCGATGGAAGCGCGCAGCGGCCGCGCCGATGCCTTCGTCTACGACCAGCCGTACAACATCATCTACGCCGCGCAGTTTCCGGATGCGCTGGTGCATCTGAAGGAGCCGTTCACCAAGGAGGCGCTCGGCTTCGGTGTGCGCAAGGGCGATCCGGATTTTCTCAACTGGCTGAATCATTTCCTGCGCCAGATCCGTGAGGACGGGGTCTACGACGCGCTGTACCGCAAGTGGTTCGAGAACACCGCGTGGCTGCAGAACGTCACCGGATGAAACCGGCATCGCGGCGCTTGGCCTGGTATAGCCTGTATGTGGCTATCCTTGCCGCGTTGGCAGCGGCGATCTATCTGGCCGGCAAGCGCGTTGACTACACCTGGCGCTGGGAGCGCATCCCGCAGTACATCGTCAGCTTCGACGGCGAGGAGCTGAAAGCGCCCTTCGACAGCTTCGCGTCGATCGCCCCGGACGGCAAGACCATCAAGCTCAATGCGCTGCGCACGGCGGAGTCGGCCGAGCTGAAGGATTTCGATCGCGTCGTCATTGGCGAAGGCGATCTGGTGTTCGAAGGCGATGTGCTGGCGATTCGCAACGGCATCTCGGCCGGCCCGTTGGCGTGGGGCCTGTGGGTGACGCTGAAGCTGTCGGTGCTGTCGCTGCTGTTTGCGCTGCCGCTGGGGCTGATCACCGGCCTGGGGCGCGTTGCGCAGAACCCGGCCGCGCGCTCGCTGGCGACGACCTATGTCGAGGTGATTCGCGGCACACCGTTGCTGGTACAGATCTTCATCTTCTATTTCTTCGTCGGCACCGTGCTGAATCTGTCGGCGGTTGCCGCCGGCGTTGCCGCACTCTCGGTATTCACCGGTGCCTATCTCGCCGAGATCATCCGCGCCGGCATCGAGGCCGTGCCCAAGGGCCAGATGGAAGCCGCGCGCAGTCTCGGCCTGAACTATCTGCAGGCGATGCGCCACGTGATCCTGCCGCAGGCGCTGAAGAAGGCATTGCCGTCGCTGGCCGGCCAGTTCATCAATCTGATCAAGGATTCTTCGCTCGTGTCGGTGATGGCGCTGACCGACCTGACCAAGGCCGGGCGCGAGGTGGTCAGTTCCACGTTCAGCCCTTTCGAGGTCTGGTTTACCGTGGCCGCGATGTACTTCCTGCTCACAGGCGCGCTGTCCCTGTGGGTGCGCCGGCTCGAGCGCCGCCTCGGCCATGGCGTCAACCCGGGGTTCGGTCATGGATGAGGTGGCCCTGATCTCGCTGTCCGGCGTCTGCAAGACCTTCGGCAACGGTGTCGCCGCGCTCAAGGATGTGTCGCTGAGCGTCGCGAAAGGCGAGGTGGTCTGCATCGTCGGTCCCAGCGGCTCCGGCAAGTCGACCCTGCTGCGCACGATCAATGCGATGGAGTCGATCAGCAGCGGTGAAGTGCAGGTGCTCGGCCAGTCTGTGCATGCGCCACGCACCAACCTGAACAAGGTACGCGCCCAGGTCGGCATGGTGTTCCAGGCCTTCAACCTGTTCGAGCACCGCACCGTGCTGGAAAATCTCACGCTCGCGCCGTGCACGGTGCAGGGCGTTCCGGCGGCCGAGGCCCGCGAGCGCGCCGAGGCGCTGCTGAGGAAAGTAGGCCTTGCCGACAAGCATCACCAGTATCCAGCCCAGCTCTCCGGCGGCCAGCAGCAGCGCGTCGCCATCGCCCGCTCGCTGGCGATGAACCCCAAGGTCATGCTGTTCGACGAACCGACCAGCGCGCTCGATCCGGAAAAGGTCAACGAGGTGCTCGACGTCATGAAAGATCTCGCCGCCGAAGGCATGACCATGTGCGTCGTCACCCACGAAATGGGTTTTGCGCGCGCCGTCGCGAGTCGGGTCGTATTCATGGAAGCCGGCGAAATCGGCCACATCGCCAGGCCGGACGACTTTTTCGGCGATGCGGCCCATCCGCGATTGCAGGCTTTCCTCGGCCAGGTCCTGCAGCGCTGAACGCGCTTCGACTACCATTGCGCCCGCGCCTTCGTAGCTCAGTGGATAGAGCACCCGCCTCCTAAGCGGGGGGTCGCAGGTTCGATTCCTGCCGAGGGCACCAAAATAGGATGGGATGGCGTTCGCGAGCGGAGTACAAGCCGCGGAATCGAAGCTGCGACAAGTTATGATCAGGTTCGCGCGCCGTCAGGCGCGAACGTCGCCAAGAGGCGACAGCCCAAAGGGCGAGGAATGCAGTTACGAGTAATCCGGCCGAGGGCACCAAAAAATTGGTCGAAATAAGTGCTAACCCTCTAATTTCGTTCAACAGGAATCGAGGCTGCGACAGGAAACGATCGAGTTTGCGCGCTTCAGGCGTGATGGTCAGAACTCCCGGGCCTAACCTCTCAAGCTGGATTCAAATTCGCACGGATTTTCTTGTTTTCGTTGATTTTTAGGGTTAGCATCCAGACACATTCGTTGACAATATGCCGCGGGGGATTTGCGGCAGGTGAGAGGCCCATGGCTAACACGCGTTCCTGGTCGGTAATTGCAGCTGCGTTTGCAGCCTTGGTTTTGACTGCCTGCGGCGGGGGAGTCACCCTGGGCAGCAACCCAGGGGCCACCCCGGGGGTTACCCCAACCCCTGACCCGAACGAGCCGGTGCCAGCCACGGTAACGTTGCTGTCCAGCGCCAGCAGCTTGCCGTCGAGCGCAGACACTTCCGCGGAAGGTCTTACGATCACTGCGCTGGTGCGGGATGCGGCAAATCGCCTGATGTCGGGTGTGAATGTCAATTTCAATGCGAGCCTTGGCGCACTTCAGATTGTGAATGCGACGACGGACGAGACCGGGGCGGCGACAGCCATATTGACGACCGGCGGCGATCCGCAGAACCAGGATATTGCGATCACGGCAATCGCAGGCAGCGCTTCGCGTTCGATTGCGATTCCTGTGACGGGTACACGCATTGATGTAACCGGGCCGCAGACTATCGGCTCAGGGGATCGCGAAACTTTCGTAGCGACGCTGCTCGACGCCGCCAGCGGGCCGATCCCCAATCAGCCCACGACAGTTACGTCGCTTGATCTCGGCAACCCGATCAACTTCGCCAACAACAGATCCACGACCGATGCCGACGGGAAAATCCAGTTTGAGTATGCTGGAGCTTCTGGCGGCAGCGATCGCATCGAGGTCAGCAGCGTCGGCGTGACGAGTCTTACCGGAGTGGTTGTTTCCGATCTCAAGCTGGAATTCCAGAGCCCGTCTCCTCCGCCGGCCCCGCGTCCCGAGGTGCTGTTCAGCACGGCGTTCGATACCCAAGTTACGATACGGCTGACAGAGAACAGCCAGTCGGTGCGAAATCGCGCAATCACCTTTGCGATTACCCGCGGCCTGCTTCGCAATGCAGCGGGAGTCGAGGGGCAGACAGTCTCCACATCGACAGATACCAATGGCCGTGCAACGGTATCCATTCGTGCGAGTGGCGCGGGCAGCGCAGGTGGTGCCGTAATATCGGCAACGGCGGGTAGCGGCGTATCCGCCAACCTTCCAATTGAGTTCGTTGCCACGACCCCGGCGAAGGTAGCTCTTCAGGCCGATCCTTCAGTCGTTCCTGTCAACGGTACTGGGACAATCCGTGCTGTCGTTCGTGATGCGAACAATAATCTGGTGAAGAACCAGCGCGTCAATTTCGCATTGTCGGACCCTACTGGTGGATCGTTGTCAGCGGCATTCGCCATCACGGACAGTCTCGGCTCGGCAAGCGTCACGTACAGCGCCACGGCTACGTCCAGTCCGATCGGCGGCGTGGAGGTAACGGGCACCATCAATGGGACAGCGATCTCAGCGGTGACTACGCTGACGGTGGGCAACCAAGCGCTGCGGATTCTGCTTGGTACCGGCAATGAGATTGGCGAGCCGACACCGACGACCTATACCATGCCCTGGGTTGCCATTGTCACGGATGCCGCAGGCAATCCTCCACCCGAGAACACCGTTTTCCGTGTCTCTGTCGAACCGGTGAGTTACCAGAAGGGAATCTACGTATTGTCGGAAGACGATAATTGGGTGGCGATTTATTCGATCGATCCGACGGTTGAAAGTCCTTCTCCGCTGCTCCCACAGCCTCCTTTGTTCGGGTGCATCAATGAAGACATTCCGGGAAATGGCATTGATGGCCGCCGGGGTAATGGTGTCCTCGATCCTGGCGAAGATTTCAATTTCAATGGCATCCTTGACCCTGGCGGGGTTGGTGTAGTCCAGGGATCGCCGACCTTGAATGACGATGGCACCGCGTTCTTCGACATCACCTATCCGCAGACCCACGGAAACTGGGTACAGATGCGTTTGCGCGCCGAAGCTGTGGTGGCGGGTACTGAGTCGTTGGAAATTGCGGACTTCGTACTTCCAGTATTGGCAGCCGATGTCATTGACGAGGATGTGTCGCCGCCGGGCTTTCCCTATGGCACCTCAGTGGGGAGTCCGTATGGCACCAGTTCCAGCTGCGCCAGCACGAACTGAGCAAAGTTTCGCTAGCTAGCTGAAGATTCAATTGCGCCCTGCCGGCGAGTGCCCGCAGGGCGTTCTCATTTAGCGTCGCAACGCCGCCCCCGCCGCAAACTGCCCAAGCCCAAAGATCAGCGAGATCAGCCCAATCCCGAATCGGGTCTGGATTTTCTCCTTCTCGTGTCTGATCTCTCCTTGGATCTCTGCGCGAACCATCCTGCGCAGTCGTTCGAGTTCCTCCCCTTGCGGCTGCAGGTGCGGACCTCGGCGTTGCAGGTCGAGTCGCAGGTTCAGCTCCGTCGACGTTTCGATGTCTGCTTCGCTGTACTGCGGCAGCTGGTACCACTCCATCCCGTAGTAGCTGGACAGGCACAGGCCAAGGGCGACCAGGAAAGCCGGGATGGTGGACAGGTTGCGGCGCGGGATGGCCATCGGTGGGCTGATGCGTGCAGGTGCTTGAAGGAGTTGCCGATTGTACGCAAGCCGGTGCCCGGGCAGCGTCGCGTCTGGGGGAAATCCACGAGATGCACGGTCATTTGCGCGTGTGATACTGCTTTCACCCTGAAGCGGGAGAAGCTCATGCGCATTGGTACGCCCAAGGAAATCAAGAATCACGAATACCGCGTTGGCCTGACGCCGGCTGGTGTACGTGAGCTGGTAACGCATGGTCACGAGGTGCTGATCGAAACGCGAGCCGGCCTGGGCATCGGCCTGACCGACGAGCAGTATGTCGCCGCCGGCGCGAAGATCGTCGCGGATGCGAAGACGGTATTTGCAGGCGCGGACATGATCGTCAAGGTCAAGGAGCCGCAGCCGGTCGAGTGCGCGATGCTGCGACCAGGGCAGCTGCTGTTTACCTATCTGCACCTCGCGCCCGATCCGGATCAGGCCAAGGCCTTGATGAATTCGGGCAGCATCGCGATCGCCTACGAAACCGTGACCGACAACACCGGCGGTCTGCCCCTGCTTGCGCCGATGAGCGAAGTGGCCGGGCGCATGTCGATCCAGGCCGGCGCGCACGCGATGGAGAAGGCGCAGGGCGGCAATGGCGTCCTGCTCGGTGGCGTGCCCGGTGTGCCGGCGGCGGATGTCGTGATTCTCGGCGGCGGGGTGGTCGGCTACAACGCCGCGCGCATCGCGATCGGCATGGGTGCGCGCGTGACGATCCTCGATCGTTCGCTCGCACGGCTCAACTGGCTCGACAGCGTGTTCGAGAATCGCGCAACGACGCTGTACTCCACGCGCGACGCGGTCGAGACCAGCGTGCACAAAGCGGACCTGATCATCGGTGCTGTGCTGGTCCCCGGCGCCGCCGCGCCCAGGCTGGTGACGCGCGACATGCTGAAGTCAATACCGAACGGCACGGTGATGGTCGATGTCGCGATCGATCAGGGCGGCTGCTTCGAGACTTCGCGTGCGACGACGCATCAGGATCCGACCTATGTCATCGACGGCATCGTTCACTACTGCGTGGCCAACATGCCCGGTGGTGTGGCGCGGACTTCGACCTTTGCACTGACCAATGCGACGTTGCCGCACGTGCTCGCGCTGGCCGACAAGGGCAGTCGTCAGGCGCTGACGGATGATGCGAACCTGCGCGCGGGTCTGAATGTGTACAAGGGTGCGATCACCTATCAGGCGGTGGCCGAGGCTTTGGGGCATCCGTATCTGCCGGCGTTGAAGGCGCTGGCGAGCTGAGGTGCTGGGGTCTCTCGATACACCGCGTGTTGCGCGGCACTCGAGACGAACGGAATTTTGTAGCGGCCCTCAGAAAGTAGCCCGGTTTCGCCAAAGGCGAAGCCGGGAAGTGTGTTCCCGGATAACCGAGCATCCCGGCTCCGCCAAGCGGAGCCAGGCTACACGCGACACGCTGGCCGGTGAACTATTCGAGCACCGGTGCCGGATCCGGGCTCGGCGTCTTCTGCCGGAACTCGCAGAGATCGATGATGCTGCAGCGCCAGCATTCCGGCTTGCGCGCCTTGCAGACGTAGCGCCCGTGCAGGATCAGCCAGTGATGCGCGTCGCGCGCGAACTCGGTGGGCGTGAACTTCACCAGTTTGTCTTCCACCGCTCGCACGTTCGCGCCTGGTGCGAGGCCGGTACGGTTGGCGACGCGGAAGATGTGTGTGTCGACCGCAATCGTCGGTTCCCCAAACGCCGTGTTCAGCACGACATTCGCAGTCTTGCGGCCGACACCTGGCAGGGCTTCGAGCGCTTCGCGTGAACGCGGCACTTCACTGTCGTGGTGTTCGATCAGGATGGCGCACAGGCCGATGACGTTCCTGGCCTTGGTCTGATAGAGGCCGATGGTCTTGATGTACTCGCGCAGCCTGGTTTCGCCCAGAGCGAAGATCGCTTCGGGCGTGTTGGCCACCGGGAACAGGCGAGCAGTGGCCTTGTTGACCCCGACGTCGGTGGCCTGCGCCGACAGCACGACCGCGACGAGCAGCTCGAAGGGCGACGAATAGTTCAGCTCCGTCGTCGGCGCCGGATTGGCGGCTCGCAGGCGCATGTAGATGGCAGTACGTTTCGCGGGATTCATGGGCTGTCGTGTCTGGGAGGTGCTGATCCGAGCAGGCGGCCTTGATGCGCGGTGAAGTATTCGAGTGAGCCTTGCACCGCAGTGGTCACGGCATGTGTGCTGACGGTCGCGCCGCTGAGCTGATCGATGCTCGCATCATCGATCCCTTTCCCGGAAAAGCCCAGTACCCAGGGATCGCGCGCGGCGTCAATGCGGTCGCCGATGCCGCGCGTCTCGCGGTGATGCAGCACGCGCACGTCCGCGATCCGGCCATCAGCATGTATTGCGGTGACGACATCGACATCGCCGGAATAACCCTCGCGGGCAGTGCGCAGCAGAACGCCGACGACGCTGCCGTTCTGCTGCAGGCGATACAGCGTGAAGTCGCCGAGCGCGGTGTCGTGAATGATCTCCGCGTCGGTGCTTACGGCGCCGCGGAATCCGAGATCCGCCAACTCCGGCAATGCGTTGGAACGCCGCTGCTGCAGCGCAGTGAAGGTGATCGTCGTTGTCGCTGCGAGCGCGAGAGCGATGGCAGCAAGCGCCCATCTCGGGCTGCGCGCGGACGCGTCTGCAGTGGGCATGGTCCAGCGGTCCAGTGCTGGAGCGGCTGCATTGAACAGCAGCACGGCGAAGGCGAAACCGTCCGGATATTCGCCCCAGCTGCGGATCGCATACGCAGCGGCACCGATGCCAAGGCTGTAGATCCACTGCGCCTGGCCCGCGCGCGGGCTGGATGGCGGTGCGGTGGCGATGAAGAATGCGCCGAGCATGGTGCTGCCGCAGAACAGGTGAAACAGCGGCGAGGGGTGCAGGCTTGTGTCGCCTGACCAGAACACGACGGCGGGCAGCGCCAAGCCTGCAAGTACACCCGCAGGAATCCGCCAGGGCAGGCGACGCTGCTGCAGTAGCCAGAGTCCGCCGAAGAGAAACGCCAGATTGATCCACGTTTCACCGCGCTCGTACAGGCGGGTCCCGCCGAAAATCTCCTCCAGCGTGCGTGCCAGGTGCAGCTCGGTGCGGACATGATCCAGCACGGTTGCAGACGAGACGCCGTCGATGGTCGGCAGCCAGCGTGTCATTTCGTGGGGCACGCACAACAGCAGCAGCGCGAAGCCGACCATCGCCGGATTGAAAGGGCTTTGCCCGCGCGGACCATACAGCTGCTTGCCGATGCCGATCGCGAGGACGCCGCCGAGCAATGGCAACCACCATGAACCTTGTACCGGCAGCGCGAAGCCGAGCAGCAGGCCGGTGAGCAGTGCGCTGCCGTCGCGCAGCTGTTGCAGCGGTGCGTGACCGCGGGCGCGCAGGCAGGTGGCTTCCGTAGCGAGGCAGGCGAGTGCACAGAGGCTCAGGTTGAGCAGCGTGCCGATGCCGAAGACCGCGGTCTGTGCGACGGCGCCGGGTACAAGCGCCAGCAACAGCAGGCGCGTGGGCGTTGCGCTGTGTGTGCGCGAACTCAAGTGTTCTGATCCGGCTCTGAAGCCGCTTTCTTTGCGCGGGCACGCGCGAGTGCGGCAGCGACCGGGTCATATGCGGATACGGCGCCGTCTGCATTCGCCGCCTGCGTCGCATTCAACGATTCATTCAGCGATTGGCGCCGGCGTCTGCGCGCAGCTTCCAGGGCTTCGCCATCGCGCTGCAGGCGTGCGCCGCGTGCGAGATACCGCTCGCGAGAACGGTCGGCGACCTCGCGCTCCTCACGTTCACCGGCGGGCGGCGTCAATGCGGGTTCGATCAGGATGCAATCCATCGGACAGGGCGGCAGACACAGGTCGCAGCCGGTGCAGCGGGCGGCGATCACGGTGTGCATCAGCTGGTTGGCGCCGACGATGGCATCGACCGGGCAGGCATGGATGCATTTCATGCAGCCGATGCAGCGCGACTCGTCGATGCGCACGATCGTCGCGATGAGCTTCGGCACGCCGTTGGCCGGATTCATTGGCAGTACCTCGCGCTCAAGCAGCGTCGCCAGGCGCCGGATGCCGCGATCACCGCCCGGTGGGCACTGATTGATCTCGGCGGTACCTTCAGCAATCGCGGTTGCATAGGGCATGCATCCGGCATAGCCGCACTGTCCGCACTGGGTCTGCGGCAGCTCACGGTCGATACGAGCGGCGCGCTCTGCGATGGTTGCGGTCATGGGCGCGTGCATCAGGTGACGATCCCATTCAATGCCAGCAGGATCAGGCAAGCGGCAGCAAACAGTGCGGGCAGACTTTGCAAGCGCTTGTGCAGGCCGTCGAGCACCGGCACGGCGAGCACAAACAACACTGCGGCAGTGAAGCCTGCGAGTGCCGGCGGCAGGCTGGAGAGTAGGCTCGCCGCAAGGGCCAGCACGGCACCGGTCAGTATCAACAGTTTGCCGTGCACGGTGCCGCGCATTGGCTTACTTGACCTTGCTGCCCGGTGCCAGATTCTTGTCCGGTGAGAGCACAGAAAGCCCGGACTCATCGCTGCCCGCCAGCACCATGCCTTCTGACATGCCGAACTTCATCTTGCGTGGCGCGAGGTTGGCGACCATCAGCACGAGCCGACCGAGCAGGGCGTCCGGCGCGTAATGGGCTTTGATGCCGGCAAACACCTGGCGCGTGCCCAGTTCGCCGACGTCGAGCTGCAGACGCAGCAGCTTGTCTGCGCCTTCGACGTGTTCGGCAGCGGCCACGCGGGCGATGCGCAGATCGACCTTCATGAAGTCGTCGAGTGAGATCGTCGATGCGTCCGCTGCAGGAGCAGGTGCTGCGCTCCCGGCCTTCACCGCCTTTGCAGGCGCTGCCGTCGGGGCTGCAGCGACCGGTGAAGTCGCCGCTTCCTCGGCAAGCATTGCAGCGACAGCGACTGGATCAACGCGCGTAGCGAGCGGCGCGTAGGACCTGATCGGATGATCGAGCAACGGTTTGCCGAGATCCGCCCAGACCAGCGGCTCGACGTTGAGAAAATTCTCGGCCTGTGCGGCGATGCCGGGGAGCATCGGCTTGAGCAGCAGTGTGAGCTGGCGAAACAGATTGAGGAAGGTCGTGCAGACCTGATGCAGCGCTTCGGACTGCGCCGGATCCTTGGCCATCGTCCATGGGGCGAGTTGCTGGATCTGCGCGTTCGCTTCATCGGCAAACACCATGATTTCGCGCACCGCGGCGGCGTACTCGCCGTGCTCGAAGAGTTCGGCGAGCGCATCGGCCTTCGCGGCAAAACGTTCGAACAGCG